>NZ_JAMXSP010000012.1:0-89897 GCF_025457485.1 Hallella absiana | reverse complement strand
ATTTGTCTTTGTCATGTGGCAAAGGTACAAACTTTATTCCTTTCTTCGTATACCACTTGGCAATATATTTTGGTTAGCCCTCCCCCTAAGGCATCCACGGACTTTTGCAACTGACCCGCTTTCTCAACGCCATTGTCGGCAGCCTCTACATCGTTGGCGGCTCGACCATACTTGGCTTGCTCATCGCCCTGCCCGTCGTGTTTTACCTCAATGTCTATCTCAAGCCTACGTCGCGCTTTGCGGCAGTGGCCCGTCTGGCTTTCGATGCACTCTTCGGTATCCCGAGCATCGTCTATGGTGCCTTTGCCTTTACGTTGATGGTGGCGGTGGGTATGCGTGCTTCGCTCTTGGGCGGTATTGTCGTAGTGACCATCATGATTGTGCCCATGCTCATCCGCAGCATGGACGAGGTGGCCAAGAACATTCCACACGGACTGCTTGAATCATCGTACAGTCTTGGATCTACACGCATAGAAGCCATTGGTATTGTGCTCCGACAGATAGCACCAGCCATCGCCACGGCTACCTTGCTGAGCATCGGGCGGGCCATCGGCGACTGCGCCGGTGTGATGTTCACCGCCGGATTCTCAGACCATATCCCTACATCACTCTCGCAACAGGCAGCCACCCTGCCTCTCTGCGTCTTCTATCAGCTCACCGCTCCGCAGCAGTCCGTGCAAGATCGTGCCTATGCCGCTGCCGTAGTGCTTACCCTCATCGTACTGGTCCTTAGCCTTAGCGGACGACTGATCATGAGTCGCTTTAATAAGAATAAGGTGTAAAGCCTTCTATCAAATCCAATAATTCACCGATAGTCTTCACTTGCCTGTCCGTTCCATCATAATGGTAACGATAGCCTTCATCCAGCACCTCGATACTGTCTTTTGAGTCGACATGTCTGCTGCCATGGATGCCATTGCGAGCCAACGCCTTGCGCACCATCAGATAGCTCACGCCATGTTTGCCATCCATGTGTATATCGCGCTGAGTAGCATTGTCAATACGGAACAAACCATTCTCAGCGTCGAAGGCTATACCTTTATGTGCAAAGAACGATGCCATCTGTCCGTTGAGCGACAAGTCTTCCGGTGTACCTACACTCAGACCATTATCCCGGTCGAGCAACCACAGCTTATCGGCAGTCTGCAAGGCAAGGTCTACGTCGTGCGTTGAAAGGAAGATAGTCTTTCCGGCTTCTCGAGAGATACGGTGCAGGAGTTGCATCACCTCCACCTTGCTGGGGAAGTCGAGAAAGGCCGTCGGCTCATCGAGGAAGATGACTGGTGTCTGCTGCGCGAGTGCCTTGGCAATCATCACCTTCTGCCGTTCACCGTCGCTGAGCGTCTGGATCATGCGCGGAGCCAACGACGTGACGCCAACCATGTCCATGGCTTCGTCCACAATGCGATGATCGTCGTCACTGAGCCGTCCCCAGAAACCAGTATAGGGCGATCGTCCCATGCCCACGATTTCCTCCACTGTCATATTGCTCAC
Source organism: Hallella absiana (assembly GCF_025457485.1). Classification (NCBI taxonomy): domain Bacteria; kingdom Pseudomonadati; phylum Bacteroidota; class Bacteroidia; order Bacteroidales; family Prevotellaceae; genus Hallella; species Hallella absiana. The sequence goes on along the minus strand of NZ_JAMXSP010000012.1, from coordinate 88,403 downwards.
GTCGGGCTTGTCGGTAAGCACCACTCCAATAGTCTGTGCCATCTCATGACTGCCATAGTCCTTGATGTCCTTGCCGCTGATCTCCACGCCGCCTGCTATCGGCGGTTGGAAGCCGGAGAGTGTACGCAGCAGCGTGGACTTGCCCACGCCGTTGACACCTAACAGGCAGGTGACCTCACCGGCAAAGAGCCGGGCACTGATGTCGGCCATCACTGTATGCACGTCATGCCCACTGCGATAGCCGATAGAAAGATTCCGAAGTATGACCGTTGCTTGTTTCATGCCGTTGTCAAATACAATTTGCATTCTGAGACACTAATGATTTTGCACTTCCCAATGCTTCGCATTGAGAGGAGATCATCGTCACCAGTCAGTAAGAAATTAGCATCTGAGACAACTGCCAATTCTAAAAGGTAGTCATCTTTTGGATCCCTACAACGTGAGGGGATATTTCGCAAAGAATATATTTGTGAGTTTTGCAAAATGAAGCCAATTACAGAATTAATCTGTTTTTCTGAGATATATCTTTTGAATTTAGGCCTCGTCGCTACAGAAGTAAATTCATTAATAGAAAGCTGAGATGAAATCAATGTGTCTTTTCACTCGCAAGTATTTCTAAAAGATCTTTATAGACTTTTCCCTTTAGTAGAAAACTTATCCATAGATTGGTATCAATGATTATCTTCATCTTTTCCAACCCTCCCATCATAGAATGCTTGCCTTCCCTTCTCGACCTCTTCATTTATTTCCTCATCTGACATTGGGCAAGGTTTAGACATGGATAATATATCCTGCAACATTGATGCTTTATCCGCCTTTGGAGTTTTTTTTGCAGAAGTCAAGGATTTAATATAGCCAATGACTTTTCTCAACAGGTTGTCATCATTGGAAATATTGCCAACCTGTCGAAGAAGTTCTTGGTTTAATTGCAACGTTGTCATACTATTACATTTTAGATATACAAAAATAATAAGTTTATCTCACAAAAGCAAATTTTTAGCTGATTATTTTTCATGGATAGAAGGAATTTCGTTCACAAGGAAACAAGCCGTAAAAACAATGTAGCAAGAAAAAGCCCCGCAAACCGCAAGGAGCAGTGCAGGGCTTTAATATCTATCTTAGTCAGATTAATCAGCATAAGTAATAGTGATACTGCTTATACGGAGCTGAACACCACCCTTATTAGTAGAGTAATCATTTACAATGACAATGGTCTCACCATTTAAGCCTGTAAATGAAACCTGTGTTTCGTTATCCTTCTTGATAGAGACTTTCTTTGAACCGTACTCGGCATACGCTTCATCATTTCCATTATACAAAGTAGTGCCATTCTTGGCCGTTGTGGTAATTACAATCTTCGCTATCTTCTTTTTAGAAGAAATTGTCAAAGTATTCTTTGCATAAAGTCGTACACTTGCATAATTACCATCATAATAGACAGGATCATTACTTCCTTCTCCTTTCGAGAAAGTCAACACTGTTCCATCACTCATTGTTGCCTTCGTAGCGATACCTTTTGCTGTAAAGCCCATTTCTGAGGCTTTCATAGTAACATCACCTGCTACTTCGCCAGTATTACCACCTTCAGAGCTTCCAGAAGTCTTACCATTGATAGAGATAATTCTACTTCCATTTGTCACTTCCGGGGTTTTCTGTCCTTTACTACCTACATAATTAATTAATTGCCCCTTCACTACAACCTTATCACCGGCCTTCAGTTGACTATCCGAAGTGAATTTTTGACCAAAGAAATACCGACCTCCATAGACTTCAAGTTCATTATCATTTGTACCATCATCGGAAATATAATAAGTGTTGCTACTATGTTTCTCTGAAAATGATGCAGAGACGACAATACCTGAAATGTAAACAGAATCCGATGTTACGTTGTCCGCCATAGTCGAAAGGACCTTGTACGCCGCTGCAACATTGTAAGGAGAAGCCTCAGTTCCTTCGCCCTTAGGCTCAATAGTTGAAGAACCGCCTTCCCCTGCTATCTTTCCGTTGAGCGAATAGATATATGACTTACCTTTGCCCTCTGTCTCAGGCGTATTGCCATTGTAGTTGTAGAAGCGTCCACAGACAATGACCTCGTCACCCTCCTTGATCTGATCCTCGGCCTTGAACTTCACATTGCCAAGATAATAGCTCTGGAAGATATAGACTTCGTTGGAGCCATTGTCGGTGATGTAGTAACTGGCATTGCCAAACTTCTCGGTCTCCACACTCTTGATGTTCTTGATCTTACCCTTGACATAGACTACAGGCGTGTACTCACCATCGCCCAAACCCTTGATGGCCTTGAGCACACCGGCCACATTATACGGATCGGCTGCCGTACCAGTACCTGCCGGTTCTACTTCTGTTGTCTCGCTCGAACCACCGCCATTGTTTGTCGGGTAGTCATACGGCATAGGCACGTCCTCGCAAGAGGTGAATGCAAAAGCGACGGCGGCCAGCGCAAAGAGATATGATAATAACTTTTTCATTGTTGTTCTGTGTTATATATATAATAAGGTGTGTTTACTTGACTGCCTCGATATCGTCGAGGCTGCGAATGATAAGTTCCCAAGAATTGTTGTAGCGTTTGAGAATACCCGTGACGTTGACCTTGCCCTGTGGCAGTGGATTGCTGGCGAAGTCGGCATAGTTGCTGGTGTAGACCATCGTCGTGGTAGGATATTCATTGAAGTAGACGCTCACAGAGCCTGATCCGGCACTGGCGTTGGCAAATGTCTTCTTACCATCAGCCCCCTTGAAGCTCACATTCTTCATGGTGACGAGCTTACCGCTGTAGGTCAGTCCGTCGGACGCAGGCTTCCAACTGTTGTTGAAATCGATGGGCGCGATCGTCTGGCTCTTGCCCGTCAGGCGGAAGTGGTGGTTCCACACAGCACGGCTCATACGTCCGATAGAGTTCTGGCCTTTGTCACTCGTATAAGGAGTACCAATCTGCGGATGCAAGCCATAGTTGCCCACACTGAGTCCGTTGAGTTCAATGATCACTTCGGCTCCAACGGGGAAGAGTCCATAGAGACCGCCCTGTGATACACCAATGGTGATCGCACCAGTACCGTCATCAATGACGAGCTCGTTGTAGAGGTTGCCTTGCACGTCGTTGCCGGTGACATAGCCTTTTATCTCCATAGGCTCCTCCACCTTCTTATAGCTGTAGCTTGTGGTGATATACTTCTTGTATGTCTCTTTCAGCTGGGCGATGGTCACTACATTGGTCTCGCTGATGCTGCTGTTGCCGATACCGGCCTCGTCAGCGGTCTTCACCGGCTCATCGTAGTCGCCCTGGCAGGACGTGAGGGTCAGAGCCAGAATGCAGGCCAGAAAGCCCAACCGATAAAATATCTTGTTTTTCATGTCTGTAATGAATTGAGTCTGCAATTAGAACTTATATGCGATGTTCAACATGCCGTTGGTACCGTAGGCATAGTACTTCTTCGGGTTCTTCGAGAAGCGATAGATTCGCGAGTTGTCAGAACGGCTCTGCTCATAGCCGCCGGTCACTAAATGGGTATTGTTGAGGATGTTGGTCACCATGAGGTTGATGCTTAGGCTGCCATGCTTCAGATAGATGCTGCGGCCAATAGAACCGTCCATCATCCAACCGCCGTGACCCTTATTTTGTGACGGGACTATCAGATTATTAGCCTCATCGAAATCTTTCGAGTTCTTCAGATAGCTCTGATAGCGATAGTACGGTGAATAGCTCAGGTAGATACGGTCATACCAGTTACCGGCCAGGTCTATGAACCAGCCACCCTGATGATAGCTCAGTTTGATGCTCGTGGCAGTGAGTGGTGTGCCGTTCTCACGCATATTCTTCACCAATGCCACATCTTGGTTATAAGTACCCTGCGTGGAGTTGAGATAGACGACCTGTGCATTGCTCACGTTCTTGGCATCGCTGATGGTACCAAGGAGCTTGAGGTTGAAGGCAGAGGTGAGCTTGAAGTCGAGTCCTGCTTCCACGCCGTAGTAGTCTTTCTTCAATCCATTCAACGAGTTGTAGGAGAAGCTGTTGATGTCGTCGAAGTAGAAGCAAGTCCACTCCGTAGCGTGTGTGATGTGGTTGTAGTAACCGCTGATGTTGGCGTGCAACCAGCTGGTGAGGAACTGATAACCAATCTCTGAGGAGAAGACGTGCTCGTTGTGCAACCCAGCGACGAAGTCATTGTTCATTTCCGGAGCCACGAAAGCTACTGAAGCCTGCGGTGCCTTGCTGTCATAACCCATGCCAAGTGTGAGCGTATGACCGCCGCCAAGGTTGAAATTGCCACTGGCTTTGACGCCACCCTCCACGAAGTTGGCGGTACCGCTCTTACCGTAAGAGTTGTTGGCAAAGAGTCCGTTGCGCATCTTGCCGTTGCGCTGCATGCTCTGGTAGCCCAGGCGACCGGCAACCATATAATGCACAATGCCGAAGTCCTCGGTATAGCTTGTCCAGCCCTGTACACGGTTGGTGAGGATGGTGTAGTCATAACCGAACTTATCTCCCTCGCCGACAACAGCATTGGGATGGTTGAGATCGTATTGCAACTGGTCGGAGCCTTCTGCAAACGTACCAAGCGCGTAGTTATTGGTATTGTGATACGAAGTGGCACCAAGCAGATCATCCATTGTCTGATAATGGTAGTTGACGTTATGAGCGGCGAAGATTCCGTTGGTCCACGTGCTGTTCTTCGTCAGATTGGTGGTCAGCGAAGTGGACAGCGTAAGGTTCAGCTCGTTGTTATGGCGCTTCTGGATATAGTAGAGCGCATCCTGCCCGTTGGCAGCCGCCTGGCGGTTGGCATAGATCAGCTCATCGAAGTTGATCTGCCTGTTGCGCTCACTGCTTGACAGATAGTCACGGGTATTCTCCCAATCAGCCAGCGCAAACTCTGTGTTTTGCACGTTACTGCTGTTCCACACATCGTAGAAGTTGCTCGGCAATCGCTTGTAGTAGTCGGGCTGCGGGTTTTCAGAGTTATTGTAGTTGAGCTTCGTACTGGAATAGATGCTGTACTTTCCAAAAAGCGAAGTCGTCAGCTTATTATTATTGTTGATGTTCCAATCCCAAGTGAAGATGGCTGAAGGAGCGAAGTCGCGCACTATGCGGCTGTTTCGTTTCTTGCCGTCCTGCCAGCCCCAGTATGGGTTGTATTGGTTGTCGTTGGCGAGCCAGTACATCTCATCAGTGGATGCCCCCTGCGTACCACGCTCAGTGGGGTTGCCCCATGTCGAGAAGGCCAGGCTATGACCACCGGTAAGGAGCTTTTGTACACCAAAGAAATAAGAAAGCGCATTGTACGATGTACCCTTGACATATCCCGGATTGGCCCAGCGATAGGTGATGTTGGCAGAGTAAGCCCATCCCTTGTCGGTCAGACCACTATTATAGGTGTACATGCCACGAAGTACATAGTTACGGTTGGCCGCCGAGAGCGTGATGCGCTGTCCTGTGGCCATGGCAGCCGGACGGAAGTTGTAGTTGTTCGATCCAGCAATACCCGTGTACGCAAAGTTGTTCGACTCGAAAGGCAGTGCCGCCTCCATGCTGCGTGTCTGTTGGTTGAGGCCGCCGACGAGTGAGTAGCGGAATTGTCCCGTCTCCATATCGTTGACCGGCGCACCATTGATATACATCTCGTTGTACTTCTGGTTGAGCGCCCGATAACGGAACCTCATCGGCGAGAACAAATACCCCACCTCCGAGGCATACACATTCGAGCCAGAAGAGACAATGGAGACATTCTGCCCCATGTTCTCGTCCTCACCCAACTGTGCTTCTGTGAAGGTGAACGCAGCCTCACCGACGTTGGTCGAATCGCTCTGCGCAAATGCCAGCGGAGCATAGCTCATGGCCATCACGGCTAAGATAAGCTGTTTTTGCATAATTGTCAGTTGTTATAATACTATTGATAATATGTGCAAAATTACCAAAATAAATGGAGAGTTTACGATTTCCCTTGTTAAAATTCTAAGAAAAGGTCTATTATCTCAAAATAAATTGCGATATTTGCAGCACAATATTTCATACATGTTTTTTACGACAATGAAGAGACATCTTTTAGCATTTGCTTGTTTTCTGCTGCTGTGCCTTGCGACATCAGCACAAAAGAGATACGCCGTCTATGCGGTAGGCTTCTACAACCAAGAAAACTTGTTCGACACTTGTCACGACGAGGGCAAACGCGACTACGACTTTCTGCCAGAAGGTTCTTATCGCTGGAACGGACTGAAATACAGCCATAAGCTCCACAACATGGCACGCGCGTTGAGCGAAATGGGCACGACCATGCTGCCCGGCGTAGGCTGCTCGGTCATTGGCATGGCAGAGGTGGAAAACGCCAAGGTGCTCACAGATCTCTGTGCACAGCCGGAACTGAAAAAACGTGGCTACCAGTATTGCCACGTCGAGGGTCCCGACAAGCGCGGCATTGACTGCGCCTTACTCTACAATCCCCAAATGTTCCAAGTGAAGACTGTCAAACTCGTACCTTACATTCCCACGGCGAAACAAGACTCGGGCTTCACCACGCGCGGCTTCCTCACCGTAAGCGGCACGCTGGCCGGCGAACCTGTGAGCTTCATCGTCTGCCACCTCCCCAGCCGCTTCAATGGATCTTACTACCGGGAAGTCGGTGCCGCTCAGGCAAAAGCTGTTAAGGACTCGCTGCTCCGACTCGACAAAAACGCCAAGGTCTTTATCATGGGCGACATGAACGACGACCCGACCAACAAGAGCATGTATGAGGTACTTGGGGGCAAGGAGGACATCAGCAAGGTTGGAAGCGATGACATGTATAATCCTTGGTACAACATTCTGACCAAACAAGGTACCGGCACACTGCGCTATCAGGGAGCCTGGAATCTCTTCGACCAGATCCTCCTCAGTCCCTCCTTGCTTGACAAGAAGGGCACGCACGACTTTAAAACTCTAAAATATCTGAAATGCGAGATTCAGCGCATGCCCTATCTCTTCCAGGCAGAAGGTAAGTACAAGGGTGAACCCAAGCGTACCACCGCTGGTGGTGTATGGCTCGACGGCTTCTCTGACCACCTGCCCGTGTGCGTATACTTGGTAAAGGAGGCAAAGTAAAAAGAAGAGAATAGAACCGAGGATCCGTTCGGTATGACGGCGTTGTGCGCCGTCCCGCTACTGCCCTCATCCCAACCCATCATTCAACCATGATTGAGCTTCATCCTTTTGAGCCATTTCTTCCGAAGAATGCCAAGCTGCTGATGCTTGGCACCTTCCCTCCTGCACCCAAGCGTTGGTGCATGGAATGGTACTACCCCAACTACACCAACGACATGTGGCGTATCTTCGGCCTTTGCTTCTTTGGCGACAAGCTGCGGTTTGTAGACACTGACCACAAGACCTATCGGCTGCAAGAACTCAAAGACTTCCTTCTTGACCGTGGCGTGGCCATCTTCGACACTTGTCTGCGCATCCGCCGCACCAAGGGCACTGCCTCCGACAAAGACCTGGAGGTGGTGGAGCAGGCCGACCTCGACGGCATGTTGCGCTCTCTGCCGGAATGCAAGGCTGTGATAGCTGCCGGACAGGTTGCCACCACACTCTTCACCGACCACTATCATATCGATGCCCGCAAAATGAAGATGGGGGACCATCTCGACTTCACCTTTGAGTCACGTACGATCCGGCTCTACCGAGAACCCAGTTCTTCACGCGCCTACCCGATGAAGGTGGAAAAGAAAGCAGAATACTACGACCGGATGTTTCAAGAGATAGGACTGAAATAGCTCCAAGAGTAGAAAAATAGTATCCACAAGAAAATACAAGCAATATGGAAAACAAAAATAAGAAAGTCACCATCATCGGCATTGCCGGTGGCACTGGTTCTGGCAAGACCACCGTGGTGAAGAAAATCGTAGAAATGCTGCCACCACACTATGTCACCGTGGTACCGCTCGACTCTTACTACAACGACACAACGGGCATGACCCAGGAGGAGCGCTCTGCCATCAACTTTGACCACCCCGATGCCTTCGACTGGAAGTTGCTTATCAAGCAGGTCAACGAGTTGCGCCATGGTCACGCCATCGAGCAGCCCACCTACAGCTATATCCTCAGCAACCGACTGCCGGAAACCATCCACGTAGACCCCAAGCCTGTCATCATCATTGAGGGTATCATGACACTACTCAACAAGACTCTCCGTGATATGATGGACTTAAAAGTCTTTGTAGACTGCGACTCCGACGAGCGCCTCATCCGCAACATCCAGCGCGACACCATCGACCGCGGACGTACGGTGTCCATGGTCGTGGACCGGTATCTCAAAGTCCTCAAGCCCATGCACGAGCAGTTTATCGAACCAACCAAGCGCTATGCCGATCTCATCATCCCGCAGGGAGGTGAGAATGTCAAGGGCATCGGCATCCTCTGCAACTACATCGAGGGACTTGTACCCAAGAAATAAGAAAAATACGCTATACGGTAGGCCCGTCCTCTGACACCGTGTCATTGGCTTGTCCTGCCGCATCACCCGATGTCTGCTCTGCATCCCCTCGTACAGACGAGATCTCTTCCGCCTTGTCGAACTGCTTTTTACAGCGACGGATCTTCAGGGCATCGATGAGATCCACCACGCCATAGACCATCATGCACCACCCGATAATCAGTAATGGCGCGGAGGCTATTGCGCTCGGCTTTATCAAAGCCACCATACCCACAAGCAGAATGACAACAGGCAGTACCCACCATACCAAACCAACACGGGCAAAGCGGGTAGCCAGCGAGAGGCTGAACAGCTGATAAGCTCCGCCGGCAATCAGCAGAGCTGCTAAAACAAACATCAGTCCACCGACGAAAGTGCCCGGGCTGAGTGCCATCACGCTGCCCAATATGCCACAGCCCACTGCGACAACGGGGAAACGACGCTGGCGGCGCTGCCCCAGCTTGCGACCCTGAGCGTCGTAGAGCTCCACTTGCTCTTCACTGTTTTTGCGCAAAGCCAGATAGTCAATGAAGCTGATGACTGCCGATATAAAAAACACAATGCCAATACCCACCGTGATCCACATCACGGCTTGCTCACGATACTGCACCAGCACCACTCCTCCGGCAATAGCGCAGCAGGCGCGCAGGATGGACTTGGGAAATCTTTTCATGATGTTATCTCCTTTTGTTTCTCTTTTGCAAAGATAAGGAAAAAAACGGAAACGATAACGATAACAAGATATGAGTTTTAAAAAAATATAGATTCAATCAGGATATGACCACATTATTATTAGTACGCCATGGCGAGACCGTGGCCAACAAAGCACAAATCCTTCAAGGACAAACTCCCGGTGAACTCAACGACACTGGCAAAGAACAGGCCCGTGCAGTACGCGACCGGATGAAAGACGTACACATCGACACCTTCGTAGCCAGCGACCTCCACCGTGCCATCCAGACATGCGAGATCATTGCTGAGCCACATGGCAAGCCCGTCATCACCACACCCCTGCTCCGTGAGCGCGACTGGGGCAGCTTCACGGGGAAGTTCATCCCCGACCTGCAAGCCGTGAAACAATGGCCCGACGACATCGAGAGCCTTGAAAGCCTCAAGAGCCGTGCCAAGCAATTCATCGCATGGTTGAAAGCCACCTTCCCCAACCAAACCGTGCTGGCTGTCGGCCACGGCATCGTCAACAAAGCCATCCAAAGCATCTACTTTGGCAAACCGATGAACGAGATTCAGAAGATGACCAACGCCGAAGTCCGCAAGCTCGTCTTGTAAAAGCCCCATTGGTTTGCTGCTGTGCAGCCGTCCTTTCCTTGTGTTCCGTTCGCTGCTGCTGTGCAGCAGCCCCTTACCAAAAAGCCCGCTCTCCCAGGACAGGAGAACGGGCAAAATGTTATCCAAAATACGACACTTAATACTGTATCTTATATCTATTGATTTCTATCTTCCATTTCCAAAGTGACCGCCGCCGCCAGAGCTGTGACCGCCGCCAAAGCCGCCACCGCCACCGAAGGAACGTGTAGGAGCACTACTGCCGCCACCAAAGGAGCGCGCTGATGAACTGCTGCCACCGAAGGAGCGTGCCGGAGCGCTGCTGCCACTACCGAAAGTGCGGCTCGGAGTGCTGCTGCCAAACGAACGGCTGGGAGCACTGCTGCCAAATGAACGGGTGGACTCGCTGCTGCGTGTACCGAACGAACGGCTCGGAGCAGAGAACGTACGGCTGGGCTCTCCCGTCGTGGTGCTTCCACCAAACGAGCGGCTCGGCTGTGTCACGGTAGTACGTGTACTGCTCTCACGGGCTCCAAACGAGCGTGTGCGGTCGCGTTGTGGGTCATAGCCTGAGGGGGCACTCGACACACTGTAGGTACGGCTGCCGCCACCGAAGCTACGGTTGCCGTTGTTGCCGCCGAAACGTGTGCCATTGCCAAAGCTACGGTTTCCGTTACCACGATCACCCAAGTCTCTGCCGTCGAAGCGTGTGCCCCTGCCAAAGTCACCGCGGTCAAATCCATCGCGCATTCCCATATAGCGTCCACCATCTCCGCGGCGCGGTCCGTCGAAGCGACGACCATAGTACCAGCTGCGTCCGCCATTCATCCGCCAGCTGTGACCACCATAGTAAGTAACGTAGATACTCGGCCGACCGAAAAAGAAATAATCACGATGCGGATAGCGCGCATAGATGCTGAAGTGCCAGTACCCGCCGTCCCAGTAAAGCGGGCGATAGAAATAGGCTGCGTCGACATAGGTACGGTACTGCCAGTCGAGAAGCACATAGCTCAAGTCGAGATTGCGTTGACGCCAATAGACACCATAGAGATCGTCATACGTGTTGATACTCATCAGGTAATCGAGGTTGATCTCGTAGGCAGCCTCATACTGCGCATCCGTGAGATTGAGTTCGTAAGCCATCTTGTCGGTCAGGAACAAAGCCTGCTGACGTGCCTGCTCATAACTCATGGCCGATGCCTGCACAGCCATAACCAAGAGGGCGACAAGAGTCAAAACTAACTTTTTCATATCTTTTTCTTTTTATTGTTCAACATTTCTCAGAGACAGAGGGCAGAGCGTCTAAACAGCTCTTTCCTCTTCTTCACGTTGCAAAATTAATAAAAAAGAAAAGACTCAAGAGAGGTTTTCCCCTATCGTGGAGAGGAAAATCCCTAAAAAGCCGTATCTTTGCAAAAGAATTAACGATCACAGGCAAAAAATGACGAAAAGAATCCTTCTTTCCTTCACCGCTCTCTGCCTCACCAGTGCTGTCTCTGCCCAGTATGCATGGCAGGAAGGCGCTGATCCAGGAAAGTGGCAACCCGGCAAAGACATCCACTACAAAGTGGAGATGCAAGGCTCCGTGTCCAACGACAAGACACCTCTTTGGCTCAACGCCAACAAATATGGTCTTTCTTCACTCGAAGAGAACAACGGCTATCTGCGCATGCAGGCCATCAGACCGCTGAACACCGACTCTGCCAGACGTTGGGCACTCGGCTATGGTCTCGACCTGGTGGCACCCGTTCACTACACCAGCCACGTCGTCGTTCAGCAGGCCTTTGCCGAACTGCGTTGGCTCCACGGCACACTCACCGTGGGTGCCAAGGAATGGCCGATGGAACTGAAAAACAATGCCCTCAGTTCTGGCTCTCAGGCTTTAGGCATCAACGCTCGGCCGGTACCGCAAGTGCGGCTGGCTCTGCCACAATACTGGACGCTGCCCTTTGCCAATCGCTGGCTTCATCTCAAAGGACACATTGCCTACGGGCGGTTGACCGACCAGAACTGGCAGCATGACTTCACCCAGAAACAATCGAAATATGCCGACGACGTGCTCCTGCACACCAAGGCCGGCTATCTGATGATCGGCAATCCCGACCGCTTCTGTCCCTGGTCATTGGAGCTGGGCCTTGAGATGGCTACGATCTTTGGAGGCACAGCTTATCACCCTGCCGGAAACGGAAAGGTAAATGCAATCCACAATGGCACCAAACTGAAAGATTATCTCAGGGCGTTTGTTCCCGGCGGTGCCGATACGCCGGAGATAGGCTCTGACTATCAAAACGAGGAAGGCGACATCCTCGGGGCATGGGTAGCCCGTTTCAACTACCAGGCCGACAGCTGGAAACTTGGCGTCTATGCCGACAAATACTTCGACGACCACTCTTCCATGCTGCAACTCGACTACGACGGCTATGGCAGCGGAGACGAGTGGAACGTGAAAAAGCGCCACCACTACTTTCTCTACGACCTCAAGGACTGGATGCTCGGTGCTGAACTCAACCTGCACAACGGCACGTGGCTGAAAGACATCGTCGTGGAATATCTCTATACCAAATACCAGAGCGGACCGCTCTATCACGACCATACCATCGGACGCCCCGAGCACATCTGCGGTACTGACAACTTCTATAACCATTATATCTTCCCCGGATGGCAGCATTGGGGACAGGTGATGGGCAATCCGCTCTACCGCTCTCCTATCTACAACCACGACGGCACGCTCACCATTGAGGACAACCGCTTCACCGCGTTCCACCTGGGATTTGACGGCCAGCCCACCGACGCACTCGCCTATCGTGTGCTTGCCTCTTGGCAGGAAGGACTCGGCACGTATGCGCGTCCTTACACCAAAAAGCACCACAACGTCAGCTTCATGGTGGAAGCACAGTATGCCCTGCCCCACCAGTGGAACATCAAGGCTGCCTACGGCATGGACTTCGGATTTATTCTCGGACACAACAGAGGCGCACAGCTCACCGTCTCAAAGTCTGGCATCTTCAACTTGTAATGACAGACGGCTCCATCTGATAGACATATATATATAAGGTATAAAGAAAGAAAATACGGATATGACAAAACATCTCAAGATATTCCTCCCGCTGTTCGCCGTCATCCTTTTCATGGCCTCCTGCGGTGATCTCCTGGAAACCTCCCACAACGGGAAACTCGACGGCTACTGGAAACTCACCAACATCGACACGCTGGCCACCGGCGGACAGACAGACCTCCATCACCAAAGCCTGTTCATGGCGGTTCAAGGCACGATCATGATGCTCAACAACATAGACAATGGGAGTGGATACATCTTTCAGTTCAACCATGCCAACGGCCACCTCAAAATCTTCGACGCAAGAGTCAATGACCGCGGAAATGGCGACCCTCTGCTGACATCGCCCGACGGTCTCAAGCCCTTTGGCTTCAATGCCCTTGAGGAGGACTTCACCGTGGAAAAGCTTACCGGCGGCAAGCTCATCCTCAACGACGGCACGCTCCGCCTCCATTTCATCAAGTTCTAAACATATCTATACAAGCATATAGCCCCATGCCACCGCGGCATGGGCTTTTTTTATGGTTTGTATTTGGCTGGGGTCACACCGAAAGCTTTTTGGAAGCATTTCGAGAAATAGCCAGAATCAGAAAAGCCTACCATATACATCACCTCCGACACAGAGAACTGTCCCTCCTTGAGCAGAGAGGCGGCACGACGCATGCGCAGACTGCGAATCAGCTCCACAGGTGTCATACCCGTCATGAGCTTCACCTTTCGGTAGAGCTGTTTGCTGCCGATGCCAACAGTCTCCTGCAGTCGTGTGACGTTAAAGTCTGAGTCTGATATATTCTTCTCTATCGTTTCAAAAACCTCGTTCAGCAAGCGCTCGTCGGCACTCTTCTCCGTGCTGTCCTGCGCCTGGCCGGCAGTAGGCTTGGCCATATCACGCTTGATGCCGAATGTCAGCCGAAAGCTCAGTGCCGTGTCCTCGGACGTTACGTCGATGGTGCCTCGTCCCAGCTCCACTTCTCTCCTCACATCACTCAGCGGCGTAAGCGATTGTAGCAGAGTGATCCGCTGTTCCGGCGTGAGTGGCAAGTCCGTGCTGGTGAGTACATAGCTGACTTGCTGCCCCACCATGTCAGCATTCACAGCCACGGTCACTGTTGCCTGCGGATGCGAACCGTCGATGAGATAGTCCATAAGCGAGCCAAACAGATGGTGCCAACTGATGATGTCCACCTCGGCAATAAGCGCGTCGGTATTGGTGGTAAATGCCACATTGAACTTTCGTCCGTGTGCCTTTTCCTTGCTGTCTTCTGTCAGTAGTCTCAGATAAGCCACCGTATCGACAGACACCGGTGGGTCTGCCGGGGAGGTGTCTTGTCCGTCATCGACATTCAGCTTCCGATATACGAGCGTGGCCAACTGCCCGGACTCCTTTCTTACGATGTCCCACTCATGTCGTGTCTTCGTCACTCCTGTTGACTTAGCGTTGCCTGTTGCGAGCATCGTGTTGGCCGTAGCCATCAGTGTGCGCAGATGGTGGTTAAGGCGCTGGGCCAACTGAGAGTAAAACGCAGCCTTGGTGTGAACCTGCTCCAATATCTTTGCCTTCTCGCGTTGTTCCTGACGCAGACGCTGGCGTACACGCCAGAAGTTCCACCCCCAGCAACACAGTACCACGAAGAGCAGGGCATACACTGCCTTTGCCCACATACTGAGATACCAAGGCGGCAGGATATGAACGTCGAAGCCATAGACTTCGTCGGCAGGACGACCATTGCCGTCAAGCGTTCTTACTTCCAAGCGATAATCGCCGTATGGCAGTCCGTTGTAGGCAATGTGTCCATTCTCGGAATCCAATGCTGTCCATCCCTTGTCGTGTCCTTCAAGGCGATAGACATAGAGTGCCGAGGGGTGGTCGGCAAAAGGAATGTCTGTCAAACAAAACGCCACGGTACTCTCACGGTGGCTCAGCGTGACGCTGCGGGCATAGGACAGATTGCAGCCAGAAGGATTGTAGAGCCGGCCATTGACGTAGAGTGCTGCCAGCGAAACCGGTTCTTGTACCGAGAATCTTGTCAGACTGGCAGCATCGACGCGATAAAAGCCATCGCTGCCAGCCAGACAGACCATACCGTCGCGGGTACTGTAGTTTGCGGCAAGCACATCGGCTGAAGGCAGACGATAGTTGACGTTATCGCCCTTGTTGCCGATGATGCGGCAAACATTGCCGGTGATGACCCACATGCGGTCGCCAACCGGACAGATCGTCGACACGCGCCCCTCGGGACCATCGTCGTGAAAGTTGATCGTACGCGGAGCCTGCGCCGGTGAAGCAAAGATGTCCACACCACCGTCATATCCGGCCCACAGTTGCCCACGCACGTCAGTGGCGATGAAATTATAGGTTCTGCCGGTCTTCACAGGGATAGCCTTACCCTGTCCGTGAGGCACACACGCCAAGCCTTTGTCATAGAAGAGTGCCCAAATATTATTCCCGTTGCCGATAGCCAGTTGTCCGACATGTATACTCGGCAATCCGTCAGCGGTTGACAGATGGTGGTCAGCCACGCAAGAGCCGCCGGAGGCCAAGAGCTTCTGCTTGGAAATGATGAAGATACCACCCATGTACGACGCTATCCACAATCTATGTTGCCGGTCCATCACGATGTCGTAGGCCCATGTCGTCGTGTACTTGCCCGATGGATCAGCCACGATGAAGTTGCGGAACTGTCCGGTAGCGGGATCATAGCAGTTGATGCCGTGGTCGGTAGCCACCCACAGTGTGCCGTCGGCATCCTGATAGATTTTCCTCACTCGGTTGTGAGAGAGTGAATAGGCAGCGTCGCCCTGCCGATACCAGACCACGTGGCTGTAACCGTCGCCCTGCGTACGGAAGCGCAGAATGCCGTCGGTACCACCTGCCCAGTTATATCCTTCACGATCTTGAAAGAAAGCATGCAGTCTATTGCCGTCTCCACTATTCGTGATGTCACTGATGGGCACCCATTGGAAAAAACTGTTTTCGGCCAACAGCGAGAGACCGTTATCGGTGCCCAGCCAGAGATTATCCCATCGGTCGCGAAAGAGTGTCCAGACGATGTTGTTGGCGATCGTCGACGGAACGCGTGCATCGTGACCATAGCGTGTGACATCATTCTCGGCACGATAGGCATAAAGCCCGTTGTCAGTACCGATGAAGAGGGTACCGTCTGCTTTCAGGGAGAAGGCTTTTACCGAATTGCCGCGAAGTGCCTTTTCCTCCACGACATGTCCTTGCCTAAAGGCATAGAGTGCTCCCTCCGTACCCAACCATACACACTTCCGGCGGCTGTCGCGTATCATGGCGTTGACAAGAGGTTGACGACCTGACCTGAGCAGGACGCGCCCCACACGGCCACGAAGGGTATAGAGACCGTCAAGCGTACCGACCATCACAGTGCCCCCGTCTGCCAACAACGAGTAGACGGCGGAGGCGATGCCCTTGACACGGCTCACGCCATGATGGTCATAGACAAAGAGACCCGACGAGGCACCGATATACATTCGCTGTCCCACGGACAGCAGAGCCCTAATGTCCTTGGGCGACTTCGCCACACGCTCATAAGCATTGCGCCGGATGTCATAGACGAGCAAACCATCGTCGGCTCCGAGATAGAGCCGCTGTCCAATACGTAGGATACAATGCACACGGCTCTCGGAAAACGTATGCGCACGGTAGCGGGGATAGCACTGGTAACCGTCAAAACTATAGAGTCCGCGCTCTGTGCCCAGCCAGACGATTCCCTGCCCGTCCTGCTCAACAGCAAGGACGGTCGACGCGTCGGGTAAGGCATAATTGTTGAAACGCAGTGGTTGGGCTACAATAGGCAGTGAACCCAATACCGTCAGCAACACGACGGCTACATATATATATAATAAGGTGTAGTGCCTCTTGAATTGAAGATCTGGCATAAGCTAAGTTATTAGATAGTTGCAAAAGTACAAAAAAGACAAGGAAAAACAGCATGGTTGTCCAATTTCTACCCTCATTTGTCCAAAATAACATCCCTTCACTAAGCTGAGAAGCCTAACTTTGCAGCACGAAGACATTGAAACACTAATAACATTTTAATCAGAACCTAAATGAAGAACAACAACAAGACATTGCCCAAATGGCTCTATGTGTCATTGACGGGTTGTATGCTGACGCTTCCGCTTAGCGTGTGGAGTCAGGGAAAGACCATCACGGGTAGCGTGGTCGATGCTGATGACGGCAGTCCGCTCATGGGTGCCACCATCATGGTGGAAGGCAGTAAAGACGGTACCGTCACCGACATGGACGGTAATTTCAAGATGAACGTCAATGGCCCATCCCGCAAGTTAAGCGTCTCGTATCTCGGCTACGACACCCAGGAGGTAAGTATCACTAATGGTACGCTCGTGATCAAGTTGCACAGCACACAGCGCAACCTCAATGAGGTGGTCGTCGTGGGCTATGGTACCACACGGCGCAGCGACCTGACCGGTTCGGTGTCTACCGTACAGTCCAAGGACTTCAACAAGGGACTGGTGAGCAGCCCGGAGCAACTCATCAACGGCAAGGTAGCCGGTGTGCAGATCATGTCAAACAGCGGTTCGGCTACCGCGGGCTCCACAATCCGCATCCGTGGCGGTGCCTCGCTCAACGCCAGCAACGACCCGCTCATCGTCCTCGACGGCATACCCTTGGAGCAAGGCGGCATATCGGGCAACGGCAGCAACTTCCTGAGCCTGATCAACCCAAACGACATCGAGAGCATGACTGTACTCAAAGACGCTTCCTCCACGGCCATCTATGGTTCGCGTGCATCCAATGGTGTCATCATCATCACCACGAAAAAAGGTGCCAAAGGAAAGCTGCGCGTCAATTTCAGCACCACCAACAGCTTGCAGACCCGTACGCGCATGATCGACATGATGAGCCGCGACGAGTTTGTCAATACCATCAACACCCAAGGCTCCGCCGCACAGCGGGCTTTGCTTGGCAACGACAATACCGACTGGAACAACCAAGTCTATCGCACCGCCTTCGGCACCGACAACAATCTGAGCCTCTCGGGCACTGCGGGCTTCCTGCCCTTCCGTGTGTCTACAGGATTCTACAGTCAGGACGGACTCGTGCGCAAGGACAACGCCAAGCGATGGACCGGCAACGTGGTGCTCAACCCCTCTTTTTTCCAAGACCATCTGAAGCTCACACTCAACGTCAAGGGTACTTATAATAAGAACAGCTTCTACAACGGCAGTGCCATCTGGGCCGCCGCCACCTTCAACCCCACCCTGCCTGTCTACGCCGACAATACCACTTATGGCGGATACAATGAGGCACTGGATGCCTCGGGCGTTCCTGTCAACGGCGGCGTGTGCAACCCACGCGGACTGGTCGACCAATATGACTCGCGCTCCACGGTGAAGCGCCTCATCGGCAGCTTTGACGTGGACTACAAGCTCCATTTCTTCCCCGACGTGAAACTCCATGCCACCGTGGGCACTGACATCGCCCGAGGCGAAGGCACAGTATATGTGCCCACCACGGCAGCCTCGAACTTCTCCACGCTGGGACTGGACTACGGCTATGGCCCTCAGAAAAACACCAACCAGCTGATGACGCTCTACGCCAACTACAGCCACTACTTTGAACCCGCACGAAGCAACGTGGAGGTGACTGCTGGATACGACTATCAGTACTGGAAGAGCACCACACCGATGTATGTCACACGCAACGCCAATGGCGACGATCTCTCTACCGTCAAGGCCAGCGACTACCGCCATGTGCTGAAATCTTACTATGGCCGTCTGAACTATTCCTTCGACAGTCGCTACCTGCTCACAGCAACTCTCCGCCGCGACGGCACTTCACGCTTTTCCGGCGACAACCGCTGGGGTACCTTCCCCTCGGTAGCACTCGGATGGACGATGACTCAGGAGAAATGGCTCAAGGACAGCAAGGTCCTCAGCAACCTGAAACTGCGCGCCAGCTATGGTGTCACAGGACAGCAGGACGGCATCGGCAACTACAACTATCTGCCGGTCTACACACAAAGCGTCGCCGGTGCCGAGGCGATGATGAACGGCGAGTATATCCTCACCTATCGCCCCGAGGCATACGTCTCAAACCTGAAATGGGAGACAACAAAGTCATGGGACTTCGGTCTGGACTTCGGATTCCTTGGCAACCGCATCACCGGCAGCCTGGACTACTACACACGCAAAACCGAAGACTTGCTCGCCACTGTGCCCTCTGCCGCCGGTACCAACTTCGCCAAGAGCATTCTGACCAATGTGGGCAACGTCGACTCCCACGGACTGGAAGCTTCGCTCAACGTCACACCCATACAGACCAAGGACTGGCAATGGAACCTGAGCTACAACATCACATGGGAACAGATGAAGGTCAAGAACCTCTCGCTCGTCAAGGGCTCGCAGGCTACCAACGTGCTCGTCGGACCGAGCATCGACTCCTATCAGTTCCAAGTGCTCTCCGAGGGCTACGAGCCCTATATGTTCTATCTCTATCATCAGCTCTACGACCCTGCCACGGGCAAACCGATCGAAGGTGCGTATGCTGACCTCAACGGCGACGGCGTCATCAACTCTGAAGACCGCTACCGCTATAAGTCGCCGGCTCCCGACGTGATGATGGGACTGAGCACCTCGCTGCGCTGGCGCTCGCTGACACTGAGCACCTCACTGCGCGCCAACATCGGCAACTATGTCTACAACGGCATGGCCATGAACACCGGCGCCTGGGAGACCGTGAGCTACAACGCCTACCAGCTCAACAACCTCAACCGCAGCTATCTCGCCACAGGATTCCAGACGCGCCAGCATCTCTCTGACTATTATGTCGAGAATGCCTCGTTTGTGAAGATGGACAATCTCTCGCTGAGCTATGACTTCGGCAGACTCAACCGCTGGATCGCCGACCTGACCGTCTCGGCACTCGTGCAGAACGTGTTCACCATCACCAACTACGACGGTGTCGACCCCGAGGTGCCCAACGGCATGGACAGCAGCTTCTACCCACGTCCAAGAACCTATTCGCTCAGCATCGGACTACAATTCTAAACACTCTCAACCATGAAAAGAACATCTATTATCAACCACATACTTCTGGCCGGCGCTCTGACGGTCTCGCTCTCGGCGTGCACAGAAAGCCTCGACCAGTTCCCTCACACCGAGACCACTTCAAAAGAGGTCTACAACACCACAGAAAACTATCGCGCCGTGCTCGGCAAGATCTACACTTCGATGACCACCACCGGACAGGGCAAGGGCGGTGACAATGCCGATCTCTCCAGCAACGAGGGACAAGACTACATGCGTGACCTCTTCAACCTGCAGGAGGACGGCACCGACGAGGTGGCCTCTACCTGGCTGTCGGGCGACAAGACGGGCGACCTGACCTATCTCTCCTGGGATGCCAACGACCCGTGGGTGGCGGATATGTATTACCGCATCTACTACAACATCGCGCTGTGCAACGAGTTTCTGCGTCATTGCTCACCGGAGACGGTAGCTGCTGCCACCGGCACTGACCAGGACAACCTGCGGCACTATCGTGCCGAGGCCCGCTTCATGCGTGCGCTGTTCTATTACCATGCCCTCGACCTCTTCCGCTACATTCCCTTCGTGACGGAAAACGATCCCGTGGGCAGCTTCACGCCTCCGCGCTACGAGCCGCAGCAGACCTTCGACTATATCGAAAGTGAACTGAAGGACTGCGTGACCGACCTCTACCCGGCCAGCGAATGTCCTTACGGACGTGCTTCGCAGGGAGCCGCCTACACGCTGCTCGCCCGTCTCTATCTCAATGCCGAGGTCTACACGGGCAAACAGAAATACACTGAGTGTATCCAAGCCTGCAACAATGCCATCGACCAGGGCTATACCCTCCACAGCGACTATGCACAGCTCTTCAACGCCGACAACGACAAGCGCACCGACGAGATCATCTTCGCACTGCCCGTCGACGCCAAGCACACCGTGACGTGGGGCACCACCACTTATATCATCTGCGGTGAACTCGGCAACACCTCGGCCGACCTCAACCCTGCCGACTACGGCGTGACAAAAGCCTGGGGCATGTTCCGCTCTCGTGGCGAACTAACCTCGAAGTTTGCCGACGGCGACAACCGCTTCATGTTCTTCACCAAGGGACAAAGCCAGTATCTCGAAAAAATCGACGATCAGACTCAGGGCTACTTCCCCATCAAGTGGACCAACATGACTGATGACGGGCAGCAAGCCTCCAACACAGCCGACGGTGGCGTGAACACCGATTTTCCGCTTTTCCGTCTGGCCGACGTCTACCTGATGTATGCCGAGGCTGTCGTTCGCGGTGGACAAGGCGGATCGCTCAACCAGGCACTCGACTATGTCAACGCTCTGCGCCGGCGTGCCTTTGGCAACAACAGCGGCAACATCAAGGTCAACGAGCTCACCACCGACTTCCTGCTCGACGAGCGCGCACGTGAACTCTATCTCGAATGCCAGCGCCGCACAGACCTCATCCGCTTCGGTGCCTTCACCACGTCGAAATATCTCTGGCAGTGGAAGGGCGGTACCAAGGAGGGCATGGCCGTAGACAACAAGTACAACATCTACCCCATACCGACCACCGACCTGACTGCAAATCCCAACCTGTATAACGAAAACTATTGATCAACAAGCACCATGAACAAACTATTATATCGTTTCATCATCGTGGCGGCCGTCATTGCCAGCCTATGCAGTTGCAACAAGGACGGTGACCTTATCTTCCTCAACGGCTTCGGTGCCTCTTCGCTGGTGGCCTCCACCGACGGGGTAGCACTCTCTACCGCCAACAAAGCAAAGATCGTGTTGTCGCTGGCATGGAAAAATCCCGACCTGCTGACATCCGACTCCACCAAGACTGCTGCCGACGGACTGCTGAAGACTTATCTGCAAGTCTCGGCCAACGAGAATTTCGAAAACTGCGCACAAACCACAGTGACCAATCTATCCAAAGCCTACACCGGCGACGACCTGAACAGTCTGGCCAAAGGACTCGGACTGACACCCGACGCGCAGTCTCCGCTCTACTTCCGCGTCATGTCGAAAGAGGGCGACAACATGTCTCCTGCCTACAGCAATGTGTGCAAGGTGATGGTCACGCCCTTTACCATACACATGAACAGCGTCGACGTGCTCAACAAGGACAAGACCGATGTCATCGCTCAACTGTTCTCACCCTCGGAAAACGGCATCTACACCGGATACATGAAAGCCACGGCATGGCTCAACTGCTGGTTCCAGGAAAAGGACGGCACGATGTGGGGCAACTATGGTGTCGCCGGACACGAGTTTGAACTCTCTGACGCCTCCGACGCGTGGAACTGCTGGTTTGCCGACGGCAAGGGCGACTGGTATGTCACCGTGGACACGAAGAGCAAGACCTGGAGCGCTGCCAATATCATGACCATGAAGGTAAACGGTATGGACATGACCTACGACAGCTCGACTGACTCGTGGAGCGCCGTGATGAAGGTGGACGACAACACCCGACTGACCGCACAGGCCGACGCAAAGGAGTACAACACAACGACTCGCACATCGAGTTCCAAGGACATCAGCCTCGCCCTCGCTGACACCACGCTCGCCAAGGGCGGCACATACACCGTGACACTCGCCATTCAGCCCGCCGACGCGCAGTTCCACTTCTCTGTAGTGGAGGGTGAGAAAAAAACCGACGAAAAGCCTCAGACGCCACTGCCCGCTACCCTCTCGATGTATTCCAAAGATGGCAGCACGCTGCTTGCCACCCTCAATCAGACTGAAACCAAGGGCGTGTATACCGGCACCTATAAAGCCACGCAGTGGGAAAACTTTAAACTTGTCGATATAGAGAACAACATCTGGTACGGCTCTGACCCCAGCAACCTGTTCACGCTCTCTTCTGCCGAGGACGCCTGGAGCATCTGGTTCAAGGATGATTTTGAGTCGGGAACCGTGCTGACCGTCACTGCCGACCTCAACACGATGTCGTGGAGCTACAGCAAATAGTTTTTTCACACCGTAAGATAATAAATCCTCAATCATCAACATATATAAATAAGGAACACATGAAAAAGATGAATATCCTGAAAGCGGCTGCTGCCGCACTGCTCAGTCTGTTTGCCGTCTCGCTCTCGGCATGCAGCGACGACAACACGGTGGGGGCACAGACCGCCAAGACCTACGACATGAGTGGCTTTGCCAAGGGTGCCGACGTGAGTTGGCTCACCGAGATGGAGGCCAACGACATTGCCTTCTACGACGCTACGGGACGCAAGAATGACTGCATGAAGATCCTGCGGTCCTTAGGCATGAACGCCATCCGACTGCGTGTCTGGGTGGATCCAGCCGACGGATGGTGCGGGCAGCAAGACGTGGTCGCCAAAGCCGTCCGTGCCCACAACCTCGGCATGAGGCTGATGATCGACTTCCACTATTCCGACTCCTGGGCTGATCCCAGCAAGCAAAACATTCCGGAAGCCTGGAAAAACTACACACTGGAGGAGATGAAGCAAGCCGTAGCCAACCATACCAGGACCGTGCTGGAAGCGCTGAAAAAGGCTGGCATCGACAGCGTGGAATGGGTGCAAGTGGGCAACGAGACCACTACGGGAATGCTTTGGCCGATGGGTAAAGTCTCCGACGGCAACTTCGCCAACTTCGCCCAATTGGTCAATGCGGGCTACGATGCCGCCAAAGAGGTGTATCCCAAGTCCAAGGTCATCGTGCACGTGGACCAGGGCAACAAGCTCGGTAAGTTCACTTGGCTCTTCGACGGACTGAAAGCCGCCGGAGGCAAGTGGGATGTCATCGGCATGAGTCTCTATCCCGACGACAGTGACTGGACCACGGAAGTAGCCGACTGCCTCGCCAACATCGACAAGCTGAAGCAACGCTATGGCACCGATATCGTCATCAGCGAGGTAGGCATGGACTGGAACTCGGAGCAGGCTGAGCCCTGCCTCAGGCATCTCGTCGACGGGGCGAAAAAGGTGCCGGCCTGCGAGGGTGTCTTCTACTGGGAGCCTGAATGCTACAACGGATGGAAGCAATATGCCAAAGGAGCTTTCGACAACAGTGGAAAACCGACCAAGGCTCTCGATGCCTTCAAATGAAGTAACATACTTAAATAAACGATACAGATGAAACCATTCACCATCCTCTTTTTGTCTTTGCTGGCCACCGCGCCTGCATCGGCACTCGCCAAGAGCCGTGTCTTGAGTCAGCACCAGGAAGTCAACTTGCAACAAGGCTGGCTTTTCTCGCGCGACAGCCTCCACTGGCAATCCGTCTCCATTCCCCACGACTGGGCTATCAGCGGCCCCTTTGACAAGAAATGGGACTTGCAGTATGTGGCTATCACTCAAAACGGCGAGAAGGAGAAAAGCGAAAAGTCGGGACGCTCGGGCGCACTGCCCTGGATAGGCCGAGGCTTCTACCGCTGCACGCTGTCCGTACCGAAGCGTGCCACCCACGCCTACCTCCAGTTCGACGGTGCCATGAGCGAGCCACACGTCTATGTCAATGGCAAACTGGCAGGATGGTGGGCCTATGGCTACAACGCCTTCCGCATCGACATCACTCCTTATATGATGAAGGGACGCAGCAACGAGGTCGTCGTCAGCCTCAACAATCGCGAGGAGAGCAGTCGATGGTACCCGGGCGGAGGGCTCTACCGCCCTGTCAGCCTTATCCTCACCGGCAAGGCGTTTCTCGACCCATGGCAGTGCTTCCTCTATACCGAGAAGGCTGACGCCAACGAGGCTACACTGGTCTACAGCGACAATGTCAAGGGTGGACAGGGCGAGCAGCTCTGTGAGCGGATACAGCTCTACGCACCCGACGGAAAAGTGGTGGCAACAGCCAATGGCAAGGTGGGCAACGACGGAAAGGTCGGTCTGCGCCTCCGGGTAGCCCGCCCACAACTGTGGTCTCCGGAGACACCGGCACTCTACCAGGTCAGGATCGAACTCGTCAAAGGGCAAGGCCGACACGCCACCGTCGTGGACAGCCGCACGATGAAGACAGGCATCCGCACCATCGCCTTCTCGCGTGAGCATGGCTTCCAGCTCAACGGCGTGAGCCGTAAGTTCCAAGGCGTATGCCTCCACCACGACCTCGGACCGATCGGCACCGCTGTCAACAAGGCGGCGCTCATCCGCCAGGTGAAGATTCTCAAAGACATGGGCTGCGACGCCATCCGCACGTCCCACAACATGCCGTCGACAATGCAGATGGAGGTCTACGACTCGCTGGGCATGATGGTCATGGCCGAGAGCTTCGACATGTGGCGCTATCCTAAGTGCAAGAACGGCTACGCCCGCTTCTTCGACCAATGGGCCGACAAGGACATCGAGCACCTCGTACGCAACCACCGCAACCATCCCTCGCTGGTGATGTACTCCATCGGCAACGAGATACCGGAACAGTGGAGCCAGGAGGGCGTCGCCATCGCACGACGTCTGCAGGACATCTGCCATCGCCTCGACCCTACCCGACAGGTCACACAAGGCATGGACCGTGCCGAGGACGCGCTGAAGTCAGGCTTCGCACAAGTGATGGACATCCCGGGATTTAACTACCGCGTGTATAAATATGACCGCAACATCTCGAAACTGCCCCAAGGCTTTCTCCTTGGCAGCGAGACGGCCTCTACAGTAAGCAGCCGTGGCGTGTATAAGTTCCCCGTGACCGTATCGGACAAGAATGTTTACCCCGACGGACAATGCTCGAGCTACGACACCGAGTACTGTTCTTGGAGCAACCTGCCCGAGAGCGACTTCATGGCTCAGGACGACAAGGACTACACCATCGGGCAGTTTGTCTGGACGGGCTTTGACTATCTCGGCGAGCCCACGCCCTACGACACCTACTGGCCGTCGCGCAGCAGCTATTTCGGCATCTGCGACCTCGCCGGACTGCCCAAGGACCGCTACTATCTCTACCGCTCGGTATGGAACCACCGCGACCACACCGTCCATCTGCTGCCCCACTGGACTTGGCCGGGACGCGAAGGCAAGGTGACACCGGTGATGTGCTACACCGACTACGACGAGGCTGAGCTCTTCGTCAACGGCAAGAGCCAGGGCAGACGCCATAAGACGGGACGCATGTCGGTGTCGGCAACCGCTGGGAAGCTCGTCGAGAAGATGGGCAAGGAGATCACCGACAGCCTCCTCTCGCGCTACCGTCTGATGTGGGACAGCGTGGTCTACGAGCCCGGTGAGCTCAAGGTGGTCGTCTATGACAAAAACGGAAAAGCCGCCGGGGAGGAAACCGTGCGCACCGCTGGTGATCCCGCAGCACTCCGTCTCACTGCTGACAAAGACACGCTCCTTGCCGACGGCAACGATCTGAGCTACATCACAGTGGCACTGACCGACAAAGACGGCAACCTCTGTCCCGACGCTGCCGATGACATCCACGTCGAGGTCTCGGGGGCTGGAACATTCCAAGGCATCTGCAATGGCGACGCTACCTCGCTGGAGCGTTTCACCGAACCTCACATGCATCTCTTCCACGGCATGCTCGTAGCCACTGTCAGAAGCGGACACAAGCCGGGAACCATCACGGTGAAGGTCAGCACGGCAAGCGGCATCAGACAAACCATCAGCATCGCCGTGAAGTAAAGTCACCGGCGATACAACCATAAGGGCGAAAAGCATCAGATCCTGATGCTTTTCGCCCTTTTCGTTTGCAGATATAGCGTAAAACTCGTATATTTGCAGAAAAAAACACAGACGATGACAGAACTGGTAATACAAATAGAGGACAAGTCTATACTTCCAAGCCTGAAAAAAGTAATGAGATCCATTCAAGGAGTAAAAAGCATAGCCTTGAAGACGACTACACCTGCTATATCTCCAACGGCACAACGCCTTCTGAAAGATTTAGCAGGCTATGAGTCCTATAAAAAAGGATGGGACGACGAGTCTGCAGCTCCCCTTAGCCCTATAGTTATCAAGTCCTTTAAACATCTTCTTGAAAAGAGTAACGAAGACGATCTAAAAGATTGGAACATTTTCCCAGAGAAAAATGGTACAATGATCCTTGAGAACTCAAAGCGCCAAGCCCAAATCAATTTGGCAGAAAAGGAGTTTTCATACTTTATTTTGGCCGACTCTGGACTCAAAGGAGAAGATCATATAAAATTGTCAACAAGCAGATTACTCAAAGCCATCAAAGCCATCAACCATGATTGAAAATAGAGAAGATGTAGCGAGAATACTATTCTCACCCAAAATGATACACAATGGAACGCTGTTGCCTGCGGCATTTGAACTCCGTAGCCATATATCAGAAGACTATCTTTCTGTATTACGAACCTCTATTCCTTCATGGAAAGAAGAGATGAAACTTGTTCCTAACAGACGAAATAGAACAGCAATAGCATATTCCACTCTAAATGTAGGGGAAACAAGAGCTTTGTCCGACGACGACACAATTTTTGATGTCGTAGCTTATCCGAGTGAAAAATTTAAATCACATGCAGGGATTACTATAAAATACAAAGGGGAAAAAGTTATTGGTGGCATTCCTATCAAGCAGTCTTCTTTGACAGCAGAATCATTTATTCGTCTTGCCATACGCTATAAATTACTTGTATTAGCTCGTAAAGAGGTACACTACTTATAACCTGTTTGGATATATACGTTATTATTCTTACATACATTGCCGTGCATTGACCAAGCATTTATGTTTGCACAAGGTATCAAAAAGAAACGTCACCACAGAGTGGAAAAAGCAATATCTGTTGAAGAAATTGACATTTTTCCGTCTCTGTGGTGACGTTTTTCTGAATCAAGTCCTCTTCTGCTCCGAATTTCGCGATTTTCAGAGCATTTTCTATAATCTACTAACTATCAACCACTTATAGCAAAGCCTCTGCTTTCTTGAAAAGAGAAACGCCTTTTCAAGCACTCATCTCAGTGGTTTTGTCTTGTCATCTCAGTGGTTTTTGCGCATCATCTCACTTGTTTCACCTCATCATCTCACTTGTTTCTTCGTGTCATCTCAGTTGTTTCATCGTGTCATCTCAGTGATTTCTATCAAAGATGCCACTTTCGACGAGGTAAAATCCCCCCGAAAGCCAGCCTTCACGACGTAGAATGAACAGTCAGGATGAAGAGGTTTTGTAAGAAAACCTGATAATGCCGTTAATCGGTCACATGCCCCTTGGTCAGCGCATACTTGCCACCACCGGTGAAGCAAAGCACGGCGGCACCGAGAAGGTAGAGCATCGGCAACTCAATCGCCCAGCCACCGGTCATCGGATCCACGGAGAAGATGACGGACAGATGAGCCATGAGGATGGCTACGACCATGTTGCCCACCATCACCACGGAAGCCACGCGCGTCCACGCACCCAGCACGATGAGCACAGAGGCAAGCAACTCGGCTGCCAAAGAGAAATAGGCGATGAAGCCGGGGAGGCCCATGCCTGCCAACATGCCCTCAATGGCAGAGACGCCATAGATGAGCTTGTGAACACCGTGGAAGAGCATCAGGCCTCCCACTGTCAGACGCAGCAACAGCAGACCAAGGTCGTTGTTGCGAAGAAAATCTTTATCCATAACTATTGTTCTTTATCAAATAAATTGTTTTTAATGCATTTACATGTTGTCGCACTGCTCGTTCATGTCGCGCTCCACCTTCTCACCCTTCTTCAGTTCACGGGCTTTATAGCCGAATTTCGGGAAGGCGGCCTCGAGCTTCTTTCTGTCGGTCTTGGCAGGGTTGTAGACGATGGTCACGGTTTGGTTCTCCACGCTGGTAAGAATGTCCTTGACACCCTTCTCAAAGCGCAGTCCGTTCTTGATCTTGTTCTCGCAGTTGGCGCAGTGCATCTGCGGTGTGGTGGTGACGACGAGCGTGTCGGTGGCGCTCTTAGCGTTGGCGGCAGTACTCATGGCTGCCAGCATCATAGCAAAGAATAACTTCTTCATATCGCTTTCTGATTAAAATGATTGATTTGATTGATAATTACAATTATTGACAACAGCCAAAGCTCCTCGAAGGAGCCTTGGCCTTAGGATACATGTTCTCTTACTTCAAATTATAGCGTATGCCGATATATCCTCTTGCACCCTGCATGGGTCCCCACACGAGTGTAGGATCGAAGGTGCTGCTCCACGGATGCGCGGCATCGATGATCGGATTTTTCTGCTTATAGTTCGTGAGGTTCTCACCACCCACATAGACAGAGAAGTGGCGGAAAGTACGGGTGACCTGCGCGTTGAGTTGTCCATAGGCGGGGTAGCTTTCTTTCCAAGAAGACGTGCCGTCGGCAAGGGTGTAAGCCTTGGGCAGGCGGCCACCGCCGTTGAGGGCGAAGGTTGCGTCGAACTGCCAGAGGCCGAGCGGTGTCTTGTACGAGGCCGTGAGCAGTCCCTTGTAGCGGTTGGTCAGCGGCTGACGCATCAACTCACCACCATAGGTCGTCTTCACGTCGTTGTAGCGGTAGGCTGCTGTCATGGTCATGCCCCGGAAGAGGTCATAGGTGGCGTCGATCTGGAAGGTGTGGGAGTAGGACTTGCCGTGCAGATTGCCGATATGGATCTGCGATGGATCAGTGTCATAATCGATGACGGCCTGATTGCCGAAGCGAGTATAGTAGTACTCAGCATTAAGCTTCAGTGTCTGACGGCCGAGTGGGATGTTCAGTGCTGTGCTCAGTCCGTAGTTCCATGCGCTTTCCTGGTCGAGCTTGTCGATGACGAGTTGGCGGCCGCTGGCCATGAGATAGTTGTTCTCGGCCAGGGCGTGCACCGTGCGATAGCCCTTACCGGCAGAGGCGCGCAGGCTCCACAGGTCGTTGACCTGCCACTTCACATGAAAGCGGGGCGTGACGAAGGTACCGTATTCCGAGCTGTGGTCGACGCGGATGCCCGCCATGGCCACGAGACGCTCGTGGAGGTTGTAGGTGTACTGGGCATAGCCGCCGACGACATTCTCCTTCTCGTTGAGCCGCTGGCCGAGGTAGGTCTGACCCACATAGTCGTGGTTCAGCGAGGCACCGACTGCGAGGTTGTGCTCAGGAGTGAAGTTGGTCTCGAACATCAGTTGCGAGTAGACGTTTTTCTCGTTGACGTCGTAAGCCTTGCGACCGTAGGTGGCATCCATCTCGTGCATCGAGGCGGATGACATCCAGGCGATGTTTGTGCCGTGGCTGGGGTCGAGGATGAAGGCGTGCTTCATATAGCCTTCGTAGCGGTGGGTGTTGAGGTCGATGCGGTAGAGCGGCTCGGTCTGATGGCTGAGCACTCCCTCGTGGTTGGTCTGTCCGCTCTCCCGCTTCTCGTCCAAAAGCGAGAGGCCACCGTGGAAAATATAGTTGCCCGTCTTGCCATACCAGCGGTTCTGCAAGTTGAACTGCCGTGTCTGCGGGTCGTCCATGAATCCGTCCTTGTTGCTGTCATGCTCCTTGAGATTGTCCTCATAGTGTCCGAGGATCTCGGTGCTCAGTCCTTTAGCAAGATGCACGTTGCCGTCAGCGTTGGCCTCGATGCGGCTCATGGTGTTGCCATAGAGGTTGACGTGCACATTCTCGTCGTCCTCGGGCTTGAGATACTCCACGTTGATCTGTCCGGTCATGGCCTCGTAGCCGTTCTTCACGCTGGCATTGCCCTTGCTCACCTGTATGCTTTTCATCCACGTGCCGGGCACATAGCCCAGGGAATAGGGTATTGCGGCACCACGGAAGTTGGGGAGGTTCTCGGTGAGCATCTGCACGTATTTGCCACTGAGTCCGAGCAGCTTGATCTGCTTGGCACCTGTGGCGGCGTCGTTATAGCTCACGTCGACCGAAGGGTTGGTGGTGAAACTCTCGCCGAGGTTGCAGCAGGCAGCTTTGAAGAGCTCGTCCTGAGAGATGATCTGTCCGTTCATGGCACCCTTCATGCGCATCATGCCGGGCTTGCGGCTGACCACCTGCACCTCGTGAAGCGTCTGGTCGGGCATGATGCCTACGCTGTCAAGGGCACTGGTAGCTGTGGAATCAGTGTTCTGGACGGGTGCTTTTTGGGCAAAAGAGGGTTGTGCCAGCATTCCCATCATGCCGGCAAGCAAAATATTCTTATTCATTGATGAATTTCCTTTGAATGATTCATTGACTGCAAAATAAACGATACTCCTTTCTTTTGTGGCCATATACACCTTATTATATATAGCTACTGCGTCAATGAAGATTCAAAGTCTGAGCACACGCAAATGGTGCAGGTACTCCCGCGGAGGCGAGCACCATGTGGGGATATATGCGCTGGGCGCATGTATGAGGATGAATGAATGTGCGAGAGAGAGCAGCCCCGTGGTAGGCACGACCGTCACCCAGTGCTGCGAGAAGTCGAAGAGATGGCTCTCGGCCAGCGAGCTCGGTGCCAGCTTGATGGTCTTCACCACCATGCAGCCTTTCATGCCATGGCAGTCGTGGTTGCCCTGTGCCTCGGCGATCTGCGCCACCTCGGCACGGCCCGAGTGCATGCACACTTCCACGCTCAGTCCTGCACTCATCGCCACGATCAGCAATGAGAACACCAACGCCGGAAATATGTGCAACAGTCTCTTCATATCCGCAAAGTTACGAAAAAGAATCAGTACTACCATAATATCAGCCACTTAATAAATGCTAATTGCCAGAAAATCATAAATCCGAGCCACAAAATCATAAGCGTCTTAACTCACACAGAGAACACAAAGACGGCTACGCCGCGAGAGAGCACAGAGCGTACCACTCAAATATACCCTCTCGCAAAGACGCAAGAGATAAAACCTATGAGTTGTTTTAGAGTTAACGCTCCGCCACGCGGAATAAAGAATATAACCGAATATCAAGAAAACATATTCTCGATATTCGGTTATATTCTTAATACCATCGAAGATGGTGCGTTAAAAGGAAAAAAGATTGGCAGCGTCGCTGTCCCTTGACCTAGATGCCCCCATGACGAAAAAAAATCCCTCCCGCCTCTCGGCGACGTATCGCTTTGAGACGAGAGGGAAATATTATGAATTTATGTAAGAGAGATGAGCTATATGGATTACTTCACTTCGATGCTCTTGTTTTCCTCTTTCTCAGCCTCCTTGCTCATCTTGGGCAGGTCGATCGTGAGGATGCCGTTCTCGACCTTGGCGCTGATCTTCTCCTTGTCCACATCCTCGGGCAGCACGTAAGTCTGCTCATAGTTGCTGTAGTTGAACTCGCGGCGCAGATAGTGTTCTTTCTTGTCCTCGGCCTTGTCTTCCTCCTTGTGCTCGAACTTGTCCTCAATCTTAAGGTTGAGGTTACCGTCCTTGTCAAGGCTTACGCGGCAATACTCTTTCTTCAATCCCGGAGCGGCAATCTCCATCACATAGCCTTTGTCAGACTCCTTGACGTTCACAGCAGGAGCGGTAGCGTTCATGCGCGGCATCATATCCGTGTCGAAGAAGTCATTAAAGAAGTTTGACATCCAATTGTTATCATTTCTTTTAGCAAGTAACATAAGACATACCTCCTAATTATCGTATTAATTGTTTTTATTCAGTTCTTTGGAGCTCTTCCATCCTTTCGGACTTCCGAACTTCACTCTGCTTATTACAAAGTATATACCTAAACAATTAACCTGACAACAATGGTCAATATGTCAGTCAGAGACTGACGAAATGACTGTAATTTGTTGTAGCCACAGAAATCTTTCGCTGAGCATTTACGCTGTCTTTAAAATATGTCTTTTATGTCTTCCTGTCTAAATCGATGCCATACGGAAGCAGAAGTCTGCTCGGCAACCAATAAAAAAATATAGTCTCTATCTACGGAAAACCTTCGACGTCTTTACCGTTCCGTCGGCGAAAGTAGTACGCACGATGTTGAGACCTTTTCTCATTGTCGGAAGCTCCAAACCGTCAACAGAGTAATACCTGACGGATGTGACTACAGCACTGCTCTCATTAGCATTTATATTCTCAATAGCTGTTGTCGTGGTTTCGTCCGTTCTTGTTTCCATGTCAACAACGTTCTGTTTGGCCGATGATGTCTTAGGCCATCCGCCAACAGAAATAGAAAGGGTTGCACCTGCTCCGGCCGGCACAACACTCCCGACAAGGTTTGCTGCATACGGTGTGTATTTATAATAGGAGTAGGGATTGAAGAAAGCCTCATTGCCGGAACGGCTCTGCGCATCAGATGCTCCGTAACAACCTTTCAGCGTGATATTATAATCCTTATAGCCTGACGAGGTTGCCTTCACGGCCCACGGGTTCTTTTGAGCGGCAGAACTTGTGAATGCTGTGTTCTCTACATATATATTACTTCTGTAGGCAGCACCAACACAATAGGAAGCTACACTACTCGAATAAAGGCAGTTCACAATATGAATCTTTCCAAATCTGACGCGTGGCATACGCTCTATGCAACCCTCGTCCCACCAGCAGTTGGCAAAAGTAGTATTCAACTTGCCGCCATCCTTGCTGACATTCTTGTCGCTGCCACCCCAAAGATCTGAGAAGCAGTGCTTGTCGGAGCCGCCCGAGCCACCAGCCCAAGGCTTGATAAGATAGCGGAAGCGACACCATGTAACGCTGATCTTGTCGGAACCGTTGTTGCAATCAAAGTTACCGTCTACACCATCCTGAAAAGCAGACCCAAAATGCGGGCAAATTTTCGCATACGTTTAGATGTTATTAGTTATAGTTTATTAGTAAGAGAGACGACAAGTCTCTGCTATTCGTAGACTTCTTCTATGCCGAGCCCGCCGTCGTCGTCTTTGGCACAAGGATTGAAGCCTTCGGGAATCTCAAATGTCGCCGTAGGCTTATAAGGCAATGAGGGATCGCGATAGACCTTCTTCATGAAATAAGCCCAGATAGGCAAAGCCATCGTAGCACCCTGCCCCATGCGCATGGAGTCGAAGTGGATGTCGCGGTCCTCACCTCCAACCCATACGCCGCTGACAAGCTGCGGCGTGAAGCCCATGAACCAGGCATCAGAGTTGCGGTTGGTGGTACCCGTCTTGCCGCCAATCTCACCGGGGATATTGTATTTATACCGCAGTCGACCTGCCGTACCCTCGTCAACGACAGCCATGAGCTCCACGAGCATTTTGTTGGCACTTTCCGAACTGATCACTTCACTCATCCGGGGATGGAATTCAGCCACCACATTTCCCTCGTTGTCCTCGATGCGGGTGACAAAGAGCGGAGCCACTCTGATGCCGTTATTGGCAAAGGTAGTGTAGGCACTCACCATTTCGCCCACCGACACCTCACAGGGTCCGAGACAAAGCGACATGGAAGGATAGATATCGGGATTGTTGATACCAAACTTATGGAGAATGGTGACAAACTGGTTGGGGTTGAGTTTACTCATCAGATAAGCCGAGATCCAGTTGTTGGACTGAGCGAGTCCCCACTTGAGCGTCACCATCTGACCGTAGCGATTGTGGTTGGCGTTGCGTGGTGTCCACGGCTGGCCGGCCACCATATAAGTGCGCTGCACGTTGGGTGCGAGATCGCAGGGTGAGAAGCCATTCTCCATAGCCAGTGAATAGAGGAAAGGCTTGATGGTGGATCCCACCTGACGACGTCCGCCCATGACCATATCGTACTGGAAGTGCTCGAAATCCATACCTCCGACATAAGCCTTGACCTGCCCCGTATGCGGGTCCATGCTCATGAATCCGGCACGGAGGAACGACTTGTAATACCGGATGGAGTCCAAGGGGGTCATCACCGTGTCAATGTCGCCATGATAGGTAAACACCGTCATGTCGGTAGGCGTATGGAAAGCCTTGTCGATCTCCTCGGGCGAGGCTCCCGCTTCCCTCATATTGCGGTAGCGCTCACTCTGCCGGATCGACCGTCCGATGATTTGCCGCACTTGTTCCGGGGTCAGTTCACTGGTGAAGGGCGCATTGGGTTTCTTACGGTTCTCAGCGTTGAAGGCCGGCTGCAGGAACTGCGCCACATGGCCATAGACGCTCTCCTCGGCATAGCGCTGCATCCGCGAGTCGATGGTGGTGAAGATCTTCAAGCCATCAGTATATACATTGTAGAAAGAACCGTCCTTCTTGGTGTGTTTCTTGCACCATCCACAGAGTGGGTCCGTGGCGAAAGCGATGGAGTCGATGACATACTGCCGCTTGTTCCACGACGGGTAGTCGGCTTTCTTCGGTGCATCCATCATCATGTATTGTCTGAGGAATTCACGGAAATAGACAGCCGTGCCATCCTTATGGTCAGCCCGATGGAAGCGGAGCACGATGGGCTGAGCCGCATTCTCCTCATACTCAGTTCTTGACAGATATCCCGCCTTGAGCATCTGACCCAACACCACATTGCGGCGTTGCTTGGCGCGCTCGGGATAGCGTACAGGATTGAACAGCGAGGGATTCTTGCACAAACCGATGAGCAGTGCCGCCTCGTCGAGGGTAAGATCCTTTGGCTCCTTATTGAAATAGGTGTTGGAAGCTGTCTTGATGCCCACAGCACCGTGGAGGAAGTCGAAATAGTTGAGATATAGAGAGATGATCTCTTCCTTGGTGAAGTTGCGCTCGAGCTTGATGGCCGTGACCCACTCGATGGGTTTTTGCAACAGTCGCTGCGTAGTTGACTGCGCAGGGTCGGAATAGAGCTGTTTGGCAAGCTGCTGCGTGATCGTACTGCCGCCACCGGCACTTGTCTGCCCCATCAGCCCGCGCTTGACGATGGCTCGCCCCAAGGCGATGAAGTCGATGCCGGAATGCTCATAGAACCGCTCATCCTCCGTAGCCACCAGCGCCTTGACCAAATAGGGCGAGAGCTTGGAATAAGGCACAGGTATGCGGTTGGCCTTGTCGGCATTGTAAGTGCCGATGATCTTGCCGTCGGCCGAATAGATCTGCGACGCCGTTTTGTTGATCGGGTTCTGCAGGTTTTCTATATCAGGCGAATAGCCAATCACCCCAAACCAAATGAGGAAAAAGAGGAGGAACCCAATGCCAATCAATGACATGAGACATACCCACAGTGTTTTTATAAAAGTCCTTCGCATCAGAATATTTATTATTTCTTTTGCAAAAATACAATTTTTCTTTCAAACAGCACCACTATATGGAAAATTATCAGTAACTTAGCAGTCGAAAATAACCCATCAATCAAAATAATATGGACAAACATAATTTTGTGACGATTGCAGACCTCTCCAAAGAGAAGATTATGTATCTGCTCGCCATGGCCAAGGAATTCGAGAAACATCCCAACCGTGAGCTGTTGAAAGGCAAGGTCGTCGCAACATTGTTTTTTGAGCCATCCACGCGCACGCAACTCAGTTTCCAGACGGCAGCCAACCGATTAGGCGCACGTGTCATTGGCTTCTCCGACGCCAAGACTTCCAGCACCACTAAAGGCGAGACCCTCAAGGACACCATCCTGATGGTGAGCAACTATGCCGACATCATCGCCATGCGCCACTACATCGAGGGCGCGGCACAGTATGCCAGCGAGGTGGCTCCCATCCCTATCGTCAACGCCGGCGACGGCGCACACATGCACCCCTCACAGTGCCTGCTCGACCTCTACTCTATCTACAAGACACAGGGCACGCTGGAGAACCTCAACATCTATCTCGTGGGAGATCTGAAATACGGCCGCACCGTCCACTCCCTCATCACCGCCATGCGCCATTTCCACCCCGTGTTTCACTTCATCGCGCCCAAGGAGCTCGCCATGCCGCAGGAATATAAGCTCTATTGCAAGGCACACGACATCGAGTTTCATGAGCACACCGCCTTCAACGAGGAAGAGATTGCCGACGCCGACATCCTCTATATGACCCGCGTGCAGAAAGAGCGCTTCTC
This sequence comes from Hallella absiana, assembly GCF_025457485.1. Taxonomy (NCBI): domain Bacteria; kingdom Pseudomonadati; phylum Bacteroidota; class Bacteroidia; order Bacteroidales; family Prevotellaceae; genus Hallella; species Hallella absiana. The sequence goes on along the minus strand of NZ_JAMXSP010000012.1, from coordinate 51,810 downwards.
CGACCTGATGGAGTATGAGCGTGTGAAAAACGTCTATATCCTCCGCAACAGCATGCTCGCCAAAGCAAAGCCCAACATGAAGATCATGCACCCGCTGCCACGCGTCAACGAGATTGCCTACGACGTCGACAGCAACCCGCACGCTTACTACATCCAGCAGGCCCAAAACGGACTCTACGCCCGCGAAGCCATCTTCTGCTATTGTCTGGGGATCACCCTCGATGATGTGAAAAACGACAAGACCATCATTGAATCGCCGTTTTAACCCAAAACATCATCACATTCATTATCACAGTATTATCAGATCATCATAGTTTTTATCATGGGAAAGAAAGAATTGCAAGTCGCCGCCATCGAAAACGGCACTGTCATCGACCATATACCTTCAGAGAAAACCTATGAGGTGGCGCGTCTGCTGCATCTGACCGATATCGACGTGCCCACACTCATCGGCTACAACCTGCCCTCGAAACGGCTCGGAAAAAAAGGCATTATCAAGATCACCAATAAATATTTTACCGACGAGGAAATCAGCCGACTGTCGGTCATCGCGCCCAACGTGGTGCTCAACATCATCAAAGACTACGAGGTGGTGGAAAAGAAAATGGTCGTCACACCCAATGAGATCCACGGCATCATCAAGTGCAACAACCCCAAGTGCATCACCAACAACGAGCCCATGGACACCTTCTTCACCGTCATCGACAAAGAAAAAGGTATCGTGAAATGCCACTATTGCGACAAAGAGCAAGACATCAACCACGTAGAACTCGTATAAGCAGAACTTGTATAAATCATATTATTAACTTCACACTATGGAAAGAGATCAAGAGATTTTCGACCTCATCGAGCAGGAGCACCAGCGTCAGCTCAGAGGCATGGAACTGATTGCATCAGAAAACTTCGTCAGCGACGAGGTGATGCAGGCTATGGGCAGTTATCTGACCAACAAATATGCTGAGGGACTCCCCGGCAAACGCTACTATGGCGGATGCCAAGTGGTGGACCAGGTAGAAACCCTCGCCATCGAGCGCGTCAAGAAACTCTTCGGCGCAGAGTTTGCCAATGTACAGCCTCACTCCGGTGCACAGGCCAACCAAGCTGTGCTGCTCGCCGTGCTCAAGCCGGGCGACACCTTCATGGGCCTTGATCTCGACCAGGGCGGACACCTCTCACATGGCAGCAGCGTCAACACCTCCGGCATCCTCTACAACCACATCGGATACACGCTCAACCGCGAAACAGGACGCGTGGACTACGACAACATGGAGAAGCTCGCACTGCAATACAAACCCAAGCTGATCATCGGCGGTGGCTCGGCCTATAGCCGTGAGTGGGACTACGAGCGCATGCGCAAGATCGCCGACGAGGTAGGGGCACTGCTCATGATCGACATGGCTCACCCTGCCGGACTCATCGCTGCCGGACTGCTCAACAACCCCGTGAAATACGCTCATATCGTCACCACGACGACGCACAAGACGCTGCGTGGTCCCCGTGGTGGTGTAATCCTCATGGGCAAGGACTTCGACAATCCCTTTGGCAAGCGCAACAAGAAAGGCGAGCTGAAAAAGATGAGTCAGCTGCTCAACTCCGCTGTCTTCCCCGGCAATCAGGGCGGACCGCTGGAGCACGTCATCGCCGCCAAGGCTGTCGGCTTCGGTGAAAACCTGCGCCCGTCGTGGAAAGAATACGCCACACAGGTGAAGAAAAACGCCGCCGTGCTCGCCCAGGATCTCATCGACCACGGATTCAGCATCGTCAGCGGCGGTACCGACAATCACTCCATGCTCCTCGACCTGCGTCAGAAATATCCCGATCTCACGGGCAAAGTGGCTGAGAACGCACTCGTGGCCGCCGACATCACCGTCAACAAAAACGAGGTACCCTACGATGAGCGCAGCGCCTTCCAGACATCAGGCATCCGCTTGGGCACCGCCGCCATGACCACCCGTGGCGCCAAGGAAGACATGATGCACCTCATTGCCGACCTCATCGACGAAGTGCTCAAAGACCCCGAAAACGAACAGGTCATCAGGCGCGTGCGCGAGAAAGTCAACGACACGATGAAGCAGTATCCGCTCTTCGCTTACTAATTTCTGTTTTAGATCCTTACTATCCGTCCAGGGGCGATCCGTCGCCTCTGGATCTTTTTCTTATGACATTTAACCGTCACCGAGTATTATCTTTCGCCGGCAGCCTGATAAAGGGCTTCACGATGCCTCAACCCCAACGCGACGCCCAAACACCAGCAATGGATGGCACAAGACCACTACTACGATCTCTACGGCAACATCATCTGGGCAAAAGACGAATATAAAATACACATGAAATAACGCAACAGAATCTAACAATTTAAACCTTAACAACCACACTGTAAAAACCTATGGAAGTCAGAGACATTTTTGAACTCAGAAGGGAGGGGCGCACCGAAGAGGCTTACCGCGCCATCCTGCAAATCTATGCCATCCACCAAGGCCCACACACCAACCTCTGTATGTTTTGGTGCACCAACGACTTGTTTAAGATGCGCGTCCGGGAGAAGCGGATCGACGAGGCCCGCAAGCTGCTTTATCAGCTCACACAGCTCTATCCCCATATCCAAGACCGACTGCTCATGGGCAACCGAGCCATTGTCAACGCGGCACTGACACTCGACAAGAATATCGACAACTTCAACCTCGTCTACTTCATGCCCTTCTTCAACCGGATGACCGAAGCAGACTGGCAGCCCTATATTGCCCAAGGCCATTCCGTGCCCTCACTCGGCCAGCAGGTTGTGAACCATCTGCTGAAAAACCTGCCTCAGCGCGACACAAAGTATGTCGACACCATCGCCGACCTTTTCCGCACAGCACTGAAGAAATCTCCATATTACAAGGAAAACCTTCGCCATCTGGCACAAATGCACACGCTCTTTGGCAAGAAAAAAGAGGCTGTGGACACTTACAAGAAGCTACTCCGCCGCCATCACGACAGCTATCTCTATGCTGAGCTCGCAAAACTCATCTACAATCCGAGCGAGAAGATTGCCCTCTACAGCATGGCTGTCACGATGCAGCGGAAAGAGGAATACCGCGCCAAGTACCATCTCGAGCTCGCCGCGCTTATGCAGGACACGTTGCCCGCAAGAGCTGCCTACGAGCTGCAATGCTACTTCGGCATCCGCCAACGCCATCAGCAGCATATCACGGCATTTGCCAAACGACTGATGGATAAATTGAAAACTACCAAGCCGGTCAAAGACGAGGACGAGCGACTGATGTATCTCCGCGCAAAGGCCGTCGTCAACAAGCTCATAGACAACGAGTGAAGCCCCCCACACACGGGACAGCATACGGTAAGAGTGCTGGGTGACGCCCTCCCTCCCAACGTCGGTGCCGTAGCATAGGCTCGGTGGCAACAGATGGAGGGCAGCACCTCAGCGGTGGCCCAGTGCTTGAAGACCTTCGCCTGCGGGAGCTTGGAGCAGAGAACGAGAGAGTAGAGACCAGACTCGTTGATGATGGTAAGCCCTCTGTTCGGAATGTTTAATTTTTCTAAAGTCGCGTTTTGCGACGTTAGGATTTTCTTGGGGTGGTGATTTGCCACCCAGCTTTATCTTCCTCATCGACATGTGCTTTCAGAGCATTCACAGTATCCTTATACCCTAATGCCACTGCCACGTCTTTTCCCACGAACCACGGTTACCCACTTTTTCTTTTCCCTCCTTCCATCCGCCGCTCACCGTAACACCGTAACAGCGTAACACCGTAACGTTTATAGCTATCCGATGTCGGCTGAAAGGAAAAAAGTAAATACAATATACCAAACATGTTATTAATATAAAATATTGATTATTAATAATATAATTAATATTATAATATATAATAATATAATATATTTTTACTCTATAGTCTCATTTTCTGCCATTTTCCGTGCCGCATGTCAGAAACGGCCTTTTGTTACGCTGTTACGCTGTTACGCTGTTACGCTTCCCCCGACTTTGCTCGCATAATGCTTTCATCAGCATTCTTACTTTCGACTTGCAAATATACAACCTTTTCCGAACTCTCCAACTCCCCTACCCTTTTTCTTCCCTCCCTCATCCGTAACACCGTAACACCGTAACACCGTAACATTTATAGCTATCGCATGTCGGAAACATTATGATTATAAAATAATAATAAGAAATATATAATTGATATAATATACTAATTATTAATATATTAAATAATATTATAGTATATAATAATATAATATATTTTTACTCTATAGTCTCATTTTCTGCCATTTTCCGTGCCGCATGTCAAAAACGGCCTTTTGTTACGCTGTTACGCTGTTACGCTGTTACGCTGTTACGCATGTGGGAATTAGGAGTTAGGAGTCTCCTCTTGCCAAACGATATATATACAGTGAACGAATAATAATTACGTCCCTCGCAAACCATAAATTCAGAAAAATGAGGTTTATCGTTTGTTGTTAACAGATTTTAACCACAATAGAAGCCCCGGATTTGGAAACGGGGCGATTGTGTAGTAACTTTGCATCAGAAACTTTTAAATCTTATTGCTTATGCTACACTACAAAGTCTATCAAAACAAGTCCAAGGGCAACAAGGCCTACGGAAAGTGGTTCGCCCGTGCCACCGTCAACCAAACCATCGACCTCGAGCACCTCGCCGAGCACATGGCCAACCACAACACCCCATACTCCAAGGGTGCCATCTACGGCGTGCTGACCGACATGGTGAACTGCATCCGCGAGCTCGTCCTCGACGGCAACGCCGTGAAGATCCCCAACCTCGCCATCTTCTCCGCTGGACTTAAGACAAAGGGCGCAGAGAATTTGAATGATTTCAATGTTGCGACCAACGTCCTCTCTGCGCATCTTCGCGCGCGCCCATGCGGCGACTTCACACGTGCCGAACTGACTGCTGCCGCAAGGGTGCAAGAGGCTGGTCAGTACAATCGTGGGGAAAAAGCCGAGGAAGGTGATAACAAGAGTTCAGGAACAAGCGGAAACGTGCCTTCTACAGGCGGAAAGGGTGGTGACGACGCGTAGAGGATAAGCGGATAACTGCCGCAGACCGGGAAGAAAATCAAACTATTAATTTTTGGCTCTCCGCTATTCTAACGCTAAATAATTTTGCCATTCCACCCATAGAATGGCGGGGAGCCCTTTAAAAACAATTTATTATGAGTACCGAAAACAAGAAAGAAACCTGGAAGCTGATCATCAACATGATTATCTCCATCCTCAGCGCCATCGCCACGACCTTCGGTCTGACCAGCTGCATGGGATGGTGACCGCCGCGATACTGATTTTTCTCGTCCGTCTTCCGGTAGTGCCGGGAGGCGGATCCTTTGTTATAGGTATGTTTAAATCATGTTTTTTAGGTATTGCGGCGTTGCGGCAATCTTCGTAATTTTGCAACTGTAAAACGAAAGCAAAACATCAACGTAAAATCTCAATGATATGAAACCAACCGTAGTGATTTATGGCTCGTCAACAGGAACCTGCCAAATGGCTGTCTGAATCTCTATTTCGGACGCCGCGAGTGCCTCGATGCCGTGAGGATGATCGTCGACAAGCCACTCAGCCGTCTCACGCCCGAAGAGGACTTCATCCTCGGTGCCATGCTGGGCTACGACCTCTGTGCGCAGTGTGAGCGCTATTGCGAGCGTAAATGCCGCCGGGGCCATTGTGGGGCTGCCGGCGCGTGACAGACATAAATCTTGTTCGCTATAATTATAAAGCATAATGTTTTTGTATGTGTATAAAAGGACTGGCTGGGAAGCTGGTCTTTTTTTTTGTGGGTTCTTGAAAATTTTTCCCATTTATGTTTCCTTAACTAATTAAGAATCTGTAACTTTGCACATGGAAAGCCGCCGCGGGGCGACAAAAATGCTATTTTCGGGACGGAAATCATTATCAATATAAATATAAAGCATGGAAGTAATCAACAAACTGTTTTGGGGATTCCCCGAGTTTTGGGGTGGTGGAGTGGCTCACTCCCTGTTTATCCTCTCGCTGGTGCTCACCATAGGCCTGGCACTGAGCAAGGTAAAGGTTCACGGCATCTCGCTCGGCGTGTCATGGATATTGTTTGCGGGACTGGTAATGGGCCACTTCAACATGATGCTCGATGAGCACCTGCTGCATTTTCTGATGGAGTTTGGCCTGGTGCTCTTTGTCTACTCCATCGGCCTGGAGGTAGGTCCGGGCTTCTTCGCCTCGTTTCGTGGCGGCGGCCGCGTGCTCAACGGACTGGTGGCCATCATCGTCGGCATCGGCGTGGTGACGCTGCTGGCCATCTACTTCATCACCGGCACGCCCTTCGCCACGCTTGCCGGCGTGGCCTCCGGCGCCGTGACCAACACCCCCGCCTTGGGTGCGGCCCAGCAGGCGTTCAGCGACCTGCACCATGTGGTGGACAATCCGTCGATAGCCACGGGCTACTCGGTCGCTTACCCCATCGGTGTGCTCGGCGTCATCGCCGCCATGGTCATCCTGCGCTATGTGCTCCGCATCGACATGAAGGCCGAGGAGAAGGATGCCCGGCGCGGTACCGGATACCTCGAAAAGATCACGCTGAACACCTTCTCGGTGAAGATCAACAATAAAATGATCGATGGAAAGCCTGTGCGCGAGGTGCACCATTTCCTCAAGCGCGACTTCATGATCTCCCGCATCTACCGCCCCGAGGACAACAACCACCACGAGCTTGTCAAGGGCGACACCATTCTCAACGACGGCGACGTGATCCTTGTAGTCGCCCACCCGCAGGACGAGGAGCCTATCTGCGCGCTCATGGGCGAGAAGGTGGCGTTTGACTGGAAGCAGTTCAGCGACTCGCTCATCTCGCGACGGATCCTTATCACCAAGTCGGAACTCAACGGCAAGACCATCGCCCAGCTGCAGCTCCGCTCCAGCCTCGGGGCCAACATCACCCGGGTCAACCGCTCGGGCGTGGATCTCGTGGCCACGCCGCACTTGAAACTACAGATGGGCGACCGCGTCACCGTTGTGGGTTCTGAACTTGCCGTGAGCCATGCCGAGAAGGTCATGGGCAACTCGCTCAAGCGACTCAACGCACCCAACCTGATTCCTATCTTCCTCGGCATCTTCCTCGGCTGCCTGCTGGCCAACGTGCCCTTCTTCATCCCCGGCATCTCCGAGAATCTGAGACTGGGACTCACGGGCGGACCCTTCATCATCGCCATCCTCATGGGCTATTTCGGACCAAAATACAACTTGGTGACCTACAACACCATCTCGGCCAACCTCATGCTGCGCGAAGTGGGATTCTGTATCTTCCTGGCATGCGTGGGACTGGCTACGGGCCGCACCTTCGTGGCTACGATAGAGAGCTATTCGGGATTGATTTGGATCTTCTACGGCTTCCTCATCACCATGATCCCTGTGCTGCTCGGTGGAATAATCGGCCGCTATTGCTTCCACATCAACTTCTTCACCTTGATGGGCGTGCTGGCCGGATGCAACACCAATCCGCCCGCCCTGAGCTTCGTGGGTGAGCGCAGCGACACCGACTCAGCAGCAGTGGGATACTCCACGGTCTATCCCTTTGCGATGTTCTTACGTATCATCACTTTACAGATACTCGTTTTCATCTTTGCCTGAACCTCCTGACAATATAGCAGACTTATGCCGGTCATACACATCACCCATAAGGACACCTCGGGCACTGAGGTGTTTTGGAAACTCACCGAGGCGCAGCTTCGCAACCGTCTGCATCCCGCCGAAGCCCTCGTGGTCGTGGAGAGCCCTAAAGTCATCCGCACCGCGCTGGGTGCAGGGCTCCAGCCCGTGGCCCTGCTGTGCGAGGAACGACACCTGAGCGGCGACGCTGCCGACATCGTGGCACGCTTGGGCGACATCCCCATCTACACGGGTCCACGCGAGCTGCTGGCCGACATGACGGGCTACACGCTCACGCGTGGCGTGCTCTGCGCCATGCGACGCCCCACGCTGCCCACGCTCGACGACCTCTGCGCACAGTCGCGCCGACTGGTGGTCATCGACGGCGTGTGCGACACGACGAATATCGGGGCGATGTTTCGCTCCGCGGCGGCACTCGGCATGGATGGCATATTGCTCACCCACGACAGCTGCGACGCCTTCAACCGCCGAAGCATACGCGTGTCGATGGGCACCACCTTTCTGATCCCCTGGACGTGGGTCGACGACCCCCTCAAGGATCTTCGCCAGCGGGGCTTCCACACCGTGGCCCTGGCTCTGCGCCACGACTCCATTCTGCTCGATGATCCCCGCCTGGCCGCCCATACCCGACTGGCACTGATCATGGGCACCGAGGGCGACGGACTGCCGAATGATGTCATCGACGGCGCTGACGATGTGGTGCGCATACCCATGGCGCGCGGCATCGACTCGCTCAATGTCGCAGCCGCCATGGCCGTGGCGTGCTATCAGTTGAGAATTAAAAGTTGAGAGTTGAGAGTTGAAAGTTGAAAGTTGAGAGTTATATTTGATTTATATGCAATTGTATCATTGGTTAGGTTTTGACTCCAAAACCATGAGTGTGCGCACTGAGCTCATCGCCGGTGCCACCACGTTTCTGACGATGTGCTATGTCCTTGCCGTGAATCCTACTGTGCTGAGCAATACCGGCATGGACCGCGCGGCACTGTTCACCAGCACGGCACTGGCCTCAGCGTTAGCCACGCTGCTCCTGGCCTTTCTTGCCAAGCTGCCCTTTGCCCAAGCACCGAGCATGGGACTGAACGCCTTCTTCGCTTTTACGCTGTGCCAGGCACTGGGCTATACGTGGCAGCAGGCACTGGCCATCTCGCTCATCGAGGGTGTGGCTTTTCTGCTGATCACGTTCATCCATGTACGGGAATATATCCTGTACGCCATCCCCACCAATCTGCGCTACGCCATCTCGGTGGGTATCGGCATGTTCATCGCTTTCATCGGACTGAAAAACGCTGGGATCGTTGTCAATAATCCCAACACTTTCGTATCTCTTGGGAAGTTCACACCAACGGCTATCCTTGGCATCGTAGCCATCTTGGTGAGTGGCGTGCTCATGGCGCGCAATGTCAAGGGCTCGCTCTTCTTCGGTATCATCATCACCACTTTGGTGGGCATCCCCATGGGAGTAACCGAGGTGCCGCAGCACTGGCTGCCGGTGTCCATGCCTCAAAGCCTCTCGCCCGTCTTCTGCAAGTTTCAGTTTGATGGTCTGCTGTCGTTCCGTACGGTGATGGTGGTGGTGTCGCTGCTGCTGGTCAATATCTTCGACACCGTGGGAACACTCGTGGGACTGGCCTACAAGACCAACATCGTGAAGTCCGACGGCACTATTCCTCATGTCAACGAGGCGATGATGAGCGACGCGCTGGGCACGACCATCGGCTCGCTGCTGGGCACGAGCACGATCACAACCTACGTCGAGAGTGCCTCTGGAATCGCCGAAGGAGGCCGCAGTGGCTTGACGAGTTTCACCGTGGGTATGCTGTTCCTCATCTCGCTCTTCCTCTCTCCGGTGTTTATGCTTATCCCCGGTGCTGCCACGAGCGGTGCGCTGGTGATGGTTGGCGTGCTGATGCTCGACAATGTGAAGCGGATGGACCTCTCGACGATCGACGAGTCGTTCCCGGCTTTCATCACGATGATCACTATGGTGCTCTGCTATAGCATCGCCGACGGCATCTGCCTGGGTATCCTCAGCTATGTGGCCATGAAGCTGTGTGTCAGAAAATGGCAGGATCTCAACGCCACCCTGCTCGTGCTCAGCGTCATCTTTATCCTCAACTTCATATTCGGATAAGGATAAGGAAATAGCAAATGATAATCAAAATGTGTCTGAAAGGCTTCTGCTTAAATTTCGGGAAAGCTCAGATCCCAAGCGTTCCAAGACAAAGCACGGGCAATGGAGACTTCATGATTCGCTCAGGAAAGACTTCAACTCTGTTAACCTTGAAAGCATGACGCTACGCCCAGCTTCATACACTTCTTGCATCAGCTCCGGGTCATGCGTGATATGCTTGATGGGCAATATCGAGTGCGGCCGAATGACAAACGCCTTTCCTTCCTTTTCCTGCCGGGCGACATATTTCGTCTCTTCATTGTACATGATGTGCCTTTCTGCTGTCGCCTTGAGAAACTTTGGATAACGGTGAAGCTGAAGTCGGATAAGCGGCATCAGCGGATTGGGCTTCTTGACATATCCCTTGGGCTGCGTCAAGACCACTACATTCTTGTTATATCCTTGTTGCTCAAAGAATCTCAGCGGGATAGAGTCGGCGATGCCGCCGTCAAGGAGCTGATGACCTTCTACCGCTACGACCTTCGAAGCCAATGGCATAGAGGCAGAAGCCCGTATCCACTCATTCATCGCATAGCCATGATGCATCAGACGTTTGTAGACGGGCTCACCCGTCAGGACATCGGTGCAGACCGCATAAAACTCCATGGGATGACGGTCGAAAGTCGCTACATCGAACTTGTCCAGCTCATCGGGCAACATGTGATAGGCAAATTCGGCTCCGAAGAGGTCACCCGTCTTGAGCAGCGACTTCACACTGCAATATCGCCAGTCGTGGGCGTAGCGTTTGTTGTAACGAATGACACGTCCCGGCTGCCGGCTTTTGTAGTTGCAGCCGAAAGCGGCACCTGCCGATACGCCAATGAGCCCATCAAACTCAAGGCCATTCTCCATCATGACATCCATCACGCCCGCCGTGAATAATCCGCGTAAAGCCCCTCCTTCAAGAACCAGTCCTTTCTTCTCTGTCATTTTTCGGTCTTATGAAATATTGAATTTGCCACAAGAGATACTCATTCACGCTATCTTCCACTCCGTGATCGTGCGCTCCTCGGAAGAGAAGCGGATGCCGACCTTGACGATGCGACGGCCATCGGCCTCGTAGGGGATGGCATAGCCCTTGTCGTCGATCTGCCGCAGAGCTTCCTCCACGGTGCCGTCGAGTTTCAGCTCCATGACGTAGATCGTGGTGTCGGTCTTCATCAGGATGTCCATCCTGCCCTTTGCCGTGCGCACCTGGGTATAGACATAGACATTGAGGAAAGAGAACATCACGTAGAGCATAGCCGTGAAATGGCCCTCTGACGTGGGCGCGTCCTGCAACGTACCCTCCTGATAGGGAATGCTGGCAAAGAAAGCGCGGGCAGCCTCGAGTGCCTCATCGATGTCGTCCTTCCTCAGGGCAAGGTACATCTTACCCGCGGCGGTGCGTGCCTCAACAGGATCTTTGACGACATAGAACGGCAGTAGCGCATGCATCAGTCCCACCTTCACCTCCTCGTTGGGGTAGCCGAGGGTATAGTTGGACAGTATAGGGTCGTAGGCTTTGATCGTGAGGTAGCCGCTCTGGTAGAACAGCGGCAGCACGGAGTGCATGTTCTCGGTAGGAGCATCGAAGTCGTCGGCGCCTGCCTCACTGCCATCCAATTTTGTAAGGTCGGTATGGAACCGCTTCAGCATCTTTACTAAGAACGTCGGCGTACCGGTGGAGAACCAGTAGTTGTTGAAGGCCGAGTCATCCATGGCGGAGAGCAGACTGAAAGGATTGTATACGCCTTCAGAGTGATACGCGAAATGGTAACCGTCGTATTTGAGTTTCAGTTTTGCCAGCACCTCGTCTTTGGTCAGGTTGTTTGCCTTGCCAAGCTCGTCGATGCCTTCTTGGAAGTTGTCCATCATCTCCCGCTCCGTAATACCGCATATCGAAGCATATTTGGGGTTCATGGAGATGTTTTTGAGGTTGTTGATTTGTGAGAAGATGCTGAGCTGCGAGAACTTTGAGATACCGGTAATAAAGACGAAGCGGAGGTATTGATCCAGCTTCTTCAGGGGTGAATAGAACGACTGCAGCAAGGTGCGCATAGGCTCGAGCCGTTCGCTGTCGTGGAGCACGGTGAGCAACGGCGCATCGTACTCATCGATGAGAACGACGACCTGCGATTCCGTCTTCCGGGAGATGTTCTTCACCAGTTCGCGGAACCGTATCGTGAGGTCGTCGGAGGCTTTCTCGCAACCATACGTCCTCTCAAAATCCTCCAGCTGCGAGTGGAGGTTGAGCTCACATTCCTCGGCAGTACCTTTCTTGATGTCGCTGAGGTCGAAGTGGAGCACTGGATAGTGCTTCCACTCCGTCTCAAGCTTTTCTATAGCCAGTCCTTTGAACAGCTCCTTCCTTCCGGAGAAATAAGCGTCAAAGGTGCTCGTCAGCAGCGACTTGCCGAAGCGGCGCGGACGCGACAGAAAGACGAACTGCCCCGGGTGGCAGACGTCATAGACATATTTCGTTTTGTCGACATAGAGGAATCCGCCCTTGCGGATCTTCTCAAAAGTCTGTATTCCTATCGGATAGTATACCATAGCGCATGAAAGTCTTTGCTTGCAAATTTAAGCAAAATTCTTAAATTATAAGAACATAAATCCTTATAATTTATCATGCCATGGTGTTTATGCCAATACAGTTTTGATATCAGCCACGATCTGTGTCTCTGTGAGGTGATTGTCACGAAGCAGATCATTGACATCGTAACGGTCGTAGAGCGCTTTCTTCACACCAAAGTTGAGCACCTTCATGTCCGTGGGACCATAGTAACGGGCGATGCGCTCACCAAAGCCACCGTCCAAACTGCCATCCTCGAGAGTTACAATCAGCTGATGGTCACGCTTGAGCTCATCGAGCAGCTGCTCGTCGACACCCGTCAGGTAGCGTGGGTTGATGAGGGTGGCGTTGATGCCTTCGTCGGCCAACAGCTTGAGCACAGCCTCGCCCTTTTGATAGAATCCGCCAACGGCAATCACCGCAACCTTACTGCCCCGATAGGTCACTTGGAACTTGTTCAGTTGACTGTAGTCTGTCGGATACTCCTCATTGCTATGAACCACAGCACACGGTACGCGAAGCGCCACACTGTACTTGTCCTGCGCTATCGCCCAGTCCTCCATGGCAATAAACTCTTCCCACGTGGTCGGTGCTAAATACACTAAATTGGGGATATGCGAGAACATGGGTATGTCGAAGAAGCAGATGTGTGTGAAGTCGTTCATACCGTAAATGCTTGCCCCTAAAACGTTAATAACCGCCGGATTGCCATTCACAGCCAAATCCTGACACAGCTGGTCGTAGGTACGCTGCATGAAGGTTGCCGGTGTGCCCCAGACAGGATGCGCCCCCGCCTTGGCAGCACCCGAGATGAGCGCCACAGCTTCCTCCTCCGCAATGCCCACGTCGACATAGTGCTTGCCCAGTGCCTCGCGACGCTCCTTCGACAGGCCACTCATGGCTGGTACGGCACTCTGAACAACGAGAAGTTTGTCGTCGAGCTCAGCTTTCTTCACGAAGTACTGCCCGAGCAGGTCGCTGAAGTTTTCACCACCGCCGACGTTTTTCGGCTTTCCGGTCTTCAAGTCGAAGGGCACACTCCAGTGCCAGGCCTCTTTGTCTTCCACAGCGGGTTGATAGCCGTGACCCTTCTCGGTATGCAGATGAACGACGATGGGATGGTTGATGTCCTTGACCTTGCGGAAAGCCTCAACGAGCTTCTCAATATCGTTGCCCGCTTCCACATACATGTAATCGAAACCTAACGCGCGGAAGATATTGTTGCTGTTCTCGCCGTTGCTCTCACGCAGTGCTGCCAAACTCTTGTACATACCGCCATGGTTCTCGGCGATGGACATCCCGTTGTCATTGAAGAGCACAATGAAGTTGGTTCCTGCCTCTGCCGCCACATTGAGTCCTTCGAAGGCTTCGCCTCCTGAGAGCGAACCGTCGCCAAGAACCACTACAATGTTGTATTTTTCACCCAGGAGATCACGCGCAGCCTGAAGTCCGGAAGCCAACGCCACAGAAGTCGACGTATGTCCTACCTCAAAGAGATCATACTCCGAATTCTCCCGTGGAGAGGAATAGCCGGAAATGGCATTCATGTCATCCACCTTGAGAAAGCCATCCTTACGGCCGGTAAGCATCTTATGAGGATAGACCTGATGGGAAACGTCAAAGACAAACTTGTCCCGTGGGGCGTCAAAGACATAATGCATAGCCACCGTAGCCTCGGTGAAACCAAGATTGGGGCCTACATGACCACCATGATTGCTGACCCGGTTGAGCACGCCGGTACGAATCTCATCGGCGAGCACATTCAGTTCATTGATATTTAATCCCTTGATGTCCTGAGGACTGTTGACCTTTTCTATATACATAACCAAATACTCTAAATGTTTTTCTATTGTTGTTTTGCTTATTACTTTTTCCGGTTGCAAAGTTAGCAGATTCTTTTTAGACTGCAATTACCTTGATCAAGGTTATTACAACCTATTTTGCATATCAGGCTATTTCTGATCCGCTATAACTATTCAGCAGGCAAGTAGGAGTGCGTCGAGACGCCGTGCCTCCTACTTGCCTGCAGAATAGTTACAGTCTGCCACCGAAGAGTAAATAGAAGTTAAACAAGAACCAAAAGGAAGGGGAATTCCGCTGGAGACGAAAAAAACTTGTAAATTTGTAAGGGAGAGCAATATAGTAAATTCATGCCATACTACATATAACTACATAATTTTATTACAAGAACATTATGAAAGCATTGTTTATCAACGGAAGTTCCCGCAAGAACGGCAACACAGCCAAACTGTTGCAGCGGGCTATGGAAGGAGCCGAAGAAGCCGGAGCAGAAGTGGAGTGGGTCAACCTCTATGACCGCAAACTCAATATCAAAGGATGCATGAGTTGCTTCGCCTGTAAGGTGAAAGGTGGGAAGAAGGGCGTATGCTCTTTCAAAGACGACCTGCTGCCCATCCTTCAGAAAGCAGTCGAAGCTGATGTGCTGGTGTGCGGATCACCCAACTATTGCGGTTACCCCACTGCTTTGCTTCGCGCATTCATGGAACGGATCATCTTCCCTACGGTGAACTATTCCGACTACAGCAAGCCCACAGTACTGAAAAAGATCCATACGGCCACCATCTACACGATGAACTGTCCGAATGATGCGATCTACCAAAAGATGAACTACCAGTATCTGATGGATACCAACGCCAACGAGTTGGGTGTCTTCGGTCCTACAGAGATTCTGCGGAGCTACGATACCTACCAGTTTAATAACTACAGCCGCTACGATGCCGCTATGATTGACGAGCGCCACAAGGCAGAAGTGCGCGCTACACAGTTTCCTAAAGACATGGAAGCAGCCTATGAGTTAGGCAAACGATTGGTGAGAGAGGCAGCAGGTGAAGCCTGTTGCACAAAAGCCTAACGGATCTGCATGTTCCTTCGATATTGAACGGGCGTCATCCCTGTATGTGCTTTGAAGTAGCGTATCATCAGGCTGTCATCAGGAAAATGGAAAGTGGTGGCTATCTGGCGGATACTGTCATTGGTATTTCGCAGACGTAGCTTCAGTCGGGTGATGACATATTCGTTGATCATCATCTTCGGTGTCTTGCCCGTCTTCCGCTTTACGATGACGGCAAGATACTTGCGGGTGATGCAGAGCCGGTCGGCATAGTATTGAACATCTTTCGATTCCATGAAGTCATGCTCGAGGATGTTCATAAACCTGGCAAAGAGCTCATCGGTTCGCTGCGAGTCAACATCGGGGTGGCGCAGTTCAGGATGCTGCCGGAGGAAATCGGAGAAACCCAAAAAGAAGCTCTTCAGCTGCAGGGCGACGATCTCATCAGTCACGCGACAGCCGTCAGTGGAGAAGAAATGCTGCAGGATGGTGAGCATGGGGCTGATGACGTCTGCTACAATCTGCCTCTCCCGGCAAAGTCTGTCGTTTCTCAAAGAGAAATAGACGCTCTCTTCTATATGCAGACTCGCCATCCGCAGCATATCGTCGCTATAGACCAGCGCTATGCCATGAAATTCTTCCGACACATCTTCTATCTGCACAATATCCGTAGGAAAGAATGTTATGGTCTCCCCCGCATGAATGGTCCACTGCGAGAATTCAATCCGCACCCTCGCCCAGCCTCTGTCACATAATAATAACTCCCCATAGCCTAAGATCTGTGGCTCATTGGAAAAAGAAGAGGCGGTCACCTCTTTCAACTGGCATTTCTTGTTATTCATGCTTGCAAAGTTACGAACAAAGATGCGCTTTTTTGCACCTTTGTTCCTGAAATGAATGCTTTCGTCGCTTTTTTCGTGAACTATAGTTCGCAAAATGTCCCTACCTTTGCACTCGCAAACCAGAAGAGGACCTTCCTCCACCTTGGAAAATCACTTGATTCCAACGCGTTTATCTGTTGCGCACTACTTTGAGTAGAAGAATTCAGGATGAATACAAATGAATAGACGAAAAATGATAAAAACAAAACAGGCATTGCTCACCATAGCACTTGCCTCAGCACTCTGCGCCCCGGCGCAAAAAGCCCACCGACTGAGCATCCATGACATGTTTGGTATTCTTGATACTGAAAACCGCTCCATGAAAGCTAACGATGCTGCTGTCTCCACAGCCAAGAAAGGTTGGGAGAGTGCCCGTGCCCAACGGTTGCCGGACATCAATACTTCACTCTCGGCGAGCTATATCGGTAATGCGCTCCTTACCGACCGTGACTTTACCAACGTCCACGGACTCTCGTCACCTCACTTCGGCAACAACTTCGCCCTCGATGCACAGCAGGTCATCTATGCCGGCGGAGCCATCGACACCGGGATCGAGCTCGCTGCGTTAGGTGTCAAGCAGGCGGAGACCCAGAAAGCCGTGCAGCGCCAGAACCTCCGCTTCGCTGCCATAGGACAGTATTTAGAATTGCAGAAACTCGCCAATCGCGAGCAGGTAGTGAAAAGCAATATTGCTCTCACCCAACGTCTCATCGCCAACATCGAGGACCGACAGCGGCAAGGAGTGGCATTGAAGAACGATGTCACCCGCTATCAGTTGCAGTTGCAGACCTTGCAGTTGCAACTGACAAAGATAGCCAATTATCGCGCCATAGCCAATCATCAGTTGTGCAACACGCTGAACATCAGTGTCAACGACTCCATCGTACCCACAGACAACGTTGCCAACAGTGCTTACGAGAAAGCGGGGGAAGACCGCTGGCAGCAGCAGGCAGCATCATCCTCGCCACTTCTGCAGCTCAGCGACCTGGGTATCGACATGGCACGCAAACAGGAGAAGTTGACACGCAGCGAGATGCTGCCGAAGATAGCCGTGGTGGCTCATGAAGGATTCGACGGCCCCGTCACCTTCGAGCTGCCTCCTATCAACAAGAACCTCAACACCTGGTATATCGGTGTCGGCGTGACCTATTCGCTCTCTTCACTCTTCAAGAGCGACAAGAAGCTGCATCAGGCCCGACTCGCCACGCAACAGGCTGTGTTGCAGAAGGAAGTGACGCGCGAACAACTCAACAATCAGGTACAGGCCGCCTACACCGAATATCTCCAGAGCTTCGTGGAGCACAACACGGAAAGGAAGAATGTGGAACTGGCTCAGGAGAACTACCAGGTAGTGAATGACAGATACCTCAACCAGCTGGCACTTATCACTGATATGATAGATGCCAGCAACACTCTGCTCGATGCACAGCTGCGAGAGGTGGATGCCAAAATCAATATCGCATACAATTATTATAAAATGAAATACGTCGCCGGCGAACTGTAAATCCGGTACACCTTCGTTCCTGAGGAACGGAAAAAGAATCACATCAAGAGAAAAATCAGACATGAATAAGAGAAAGCAAATTTTACGGTCGTATAATCTATTGGTCATCGCACTGCTCATCTTCGGTGCCCTCTATGTGTGTGCACGTTTCATCCACTTGGGTGATGTCGTCTACACCGACAACGCAATGACCTATCGCAACATCTCTCCGGTGAACACACGCGTGCAGGGATTCATCAAAGAGATACGCTTCCAGGAGTTTCAGCATGTGAAGAAAGGCGACACCCTGGTCATCATCGAGGACGCTGAGTTCCGTTTGGCATTGGCACAGGCTGAGGCCGGACTGAAAGGTTCCCGTCAGGGCAGCGGTGCGGTGAGCGCGGGCATCAGAACCACCGGCAACAATGTCAACGTGGCCGCTGCCGGCATGGAGGTTGCCTCGGCAGGTATCAGTGAGGCAAAGGAAGACATGGACAATGCCAAGAAAGACTTCAACCGCTTTGCGGCCCTCCTCAGCCGTGGTGCCGTCACGCAACAGCAATACGACAATGCCAAGACCCGCTATGAGCAGGCGCACAGCCGGTGGATGGCTGCCCGTGCCCGGCTCACGCAGGCTTCGGCAAGCCGTACGGCAACGGCAGGGGTCGCAGGGGAGCAGCGTTACCGACTCGGACAGAGCCGCGCCGGAGAGAGTGTCGCCGATGCTCAGCTGAACCTGGCACGCCTCAACCTCTCTTATACAGTCATCACGGCGCCCTGCGACGGATATGTGGGCAGGAAAGACATCTATGTCGGACAGCTCGTGCAGCCCGGACAGCTTTTGACGCGTGTCGTCGACGACGCCGAGGTGTGGGTCATCGCCAACTACCGTGAGTCACAGATGAAGCATGTGAGCAACGGCGAGGCTGTCACCTTCACCTGCGATGCCGTACCCGGTGTGACCTTCAACGGAAAAGTGAAGAGCATCAGTGCCGCCAGTGGTGCCGCCTATGCGGGACAACCCGTAGACAATGCCACGGGAAACTTCGTCAAGGTTGAGCAGCGCGTGCCCGTGCGTATCGAACTGACTCGTGACAACAAAGCCGCTGACATCCGAAAACTGCTCAGTGGACTGAATGTAGAAACAGAAGTACATTATTAATACTGATGGCAGATCCAATGATCGGGCGTCCGTTCGCGATGCCCATGATAAAACCTTTCATCCCCAAAAAGGTCCAGCCCTGGCTGTACCTGCTGTGTGCCGTCATCTTCCAGATGGTGAATACCGTCTATATGGGCTCCATGCAGCAGATGGTGGGCGACTTGGGGATTATGCGGGAAGATGTGTCTTTCATCTTCCTCTGCGGTGTGGTGGGCGTGGCCATGCCTTTCCCCATCCTCTTCCGGCTGAAATTCCGATACACCAACCGGCAGTTAGAACTGTTCGCCGTATCGGGAATGATCATCTGTATCCTCCTCACGCTGGCATTGGTCAACTTTACCGACGTAGTGCTCACGCTGCCTTTGATGTGCTTGTTGTCCTATTGCTGTTGCTTCTTCAAGCTGATGGCTACCTTCGAGGTCTTCAGCAATATCCAGTTGTGGATGACGCCCAAGCGCGACTTCGAGATCTTCTTCCCTCTGCTCTATATCGTTGTGTTGGGCGACATGAGCGCAGGTTCATGGATGTCGCAGCAGCTCACCTATTACTGTGGGTCGTGGCAGGCTGCCCAATGGTTTATCGTCGGCGTGCTCCTGCTCGTGCTGCTGTTCATGTACACCTGCACACAGCCGTTCCGCTTCATGAAGCCGCTGCCTTTCATCTCCATCGACTGGCTCGGACTGGCCTTGTGGTCAGCTTTCCTCTTGGAGCTGATATGGCTGTTCAACTATGGGGAGCATTACAACTGGTGGGACAGTGAGCTATGGCTCAACGTCTTGGGAGCTGTCATCGTCACTTTCTATTTTGCCCTACAGCGCATGCGCCACATCCATCATGCCTATCTCGACTACAGAGCCTTCAAATACAAGACGTTGTGGCCGATCCTGTTCATGTTTGGCGTGGCAGATCTGATGAACTCCACATCAACATCCTTGGAGAGCGTCTACACAGGTGCCATCATGCACTGGGGCATGATGACGTTGTCCATACAGAACATCGTGGCCATCATAGGCAGCATGACGGGATGCCTTTTCTGTCTGTGGTGGATGAAAATGCTCCGGCTGCCCTACACGCGCCTGTTGACCATCGGTTTCGGCTTTCTGTTAGTGTATCAGGTCTGCATGTATTTCTACATCACACCGACCCTGAATTTCGAGCGCCTCATCTTCCCCACCTTCATCCGCACATTCGGCTACGCCATCTTCTTCACCACGCTGACGCTCTACTTGGAGGAGCTCATGCCTTTCCAGCATTTCTTCATGGGACTGACGATCGCCGGTTTCGTGAGAAACGGACTGGTCAGTGCCATCGGCGGCGGTCTCTATGGCTTCTCACTGCGCCGCCATGTCGCCGACAACCTCGTCAGCGGTCTGCCCTTCACCGTGTTCGACAGCATGCTCATGGCCATCAAACAGCTCTATGGCGTCACCTGTCTGATAGGCTGTGCCTTCATGCTCTTGCTCATGCTCTGGCATGTGCAGCCGGTACGCAGCACCCTCAAGCGACTGCCCTACTGGAACGCCATCGGCAGAGCCATGAGAAAGGAATTGGGAAAAGAATAAAGATAATCATAGTTATACAACCAGACTTTCAGAACTGTCCTCACCAGCAGCCCTGTCAATGCACGTAGAGGCTCAAGTCATTGCCTCTTACCATGCTTACTATAGGGCTGCTGACGTTTTATTGTATAGCGTTAATTAACGATAATATCATTATTATTATTAGATAAGAACCTTAAAATAATACGGATTATTCCGCCTATTAGAATTATTTTCCCTAACTTCGCTAACAAAGAAATATAAATTCATGAACCTTAATATCCTTTCAACAACTTGATAGGTATTGTTTCGGTTATTAAACACAAACAAGAAATGGAGAATAAGAAAAACAACCCGTGGCCGGGCCCCGAAGGCCTTATTCCAGTGACAAGCGGTAAGGCCGACGATGCCAATGTCATCAACCGCAGATACCTTGACAGTCTGTTAGTAGAGATGCGTGTCATAGACTCTGTGAAACCGTGCCTAACTACACGTATCTTCGGTAGAGAGTTCTCATCACCCATTATGATGCCCGCCTTCTCACATCTCAACAAGGTTGGGAAGAATGGTCGCAAGCCCATGGAGGAGTATGCTCTTGCCGCCAAACAACTAGGATTGCTCAACTGGGTTGGCATGGAGCCTGACGAGGAATATGCCGGAATTGCAGCGGTAGATGCACCTACTGTTCGCATCATCAAGCCATTCGCCGATCACGACATCATTCTTGAGCAAATAGACTTTGCCGTGAAGCATGGTGCTATAGCCGTAGGTGTCGACATCGATCATATTGCCAATAAAAATGGCGGATACGATGTTGTGGACGGTCAGCCTCTCGGTCCCGTCACCCTTGCCGACCTCAAGACTTATGTCGAGGCTGCCCGCGTGCCCTTCGTAGCCAAGGGCGTGCTGTCGGTCAGCGATGCGCTGAAGGCAAGGAATGCCGGATGCAAGGCGGTGCTGGTGTCGCACCATCATGGACGCATACCTTTCGGTATTCCTCCCACAGCCGTGCTTCCACGGATAAAAGATGCCTTGCAAGGCAGCGGCATGATGATTTTCTGCGATTGTGGTATCGACACGGGCTACGATGCATATAAAGCCTTAGCCCTTGGTGCCGATGCTGTTGCGGTGGGCCGCGGCATACTCGCTCCACTCCTCAAGGAAGGAACGGAGGGCGTGGTGAGAAAAATCCGTCAGATGAACGAGCAACTGTCTGAGCTAATGCTCTATACAGGCATCAAAGATACTGATTCGTTTGACTCGTCCATCATCCATCCAAGTGTCAGCGTCCAATAATCAAAACGCATCGCCATGATGGAGTAATCAACGCTAATGCCTTTTTCCAATCATTGTGATGACTATTGAAGTCATGGCGAAAGCCAGTCCTATGGCAGACACCCCAGTCCATCCCATCCAGTTCCAGGCTAATCCCGACAGCATGGTGCCCATGGCACCGAAGATGAAGTAGATGGTCATGAAATCGCCTAAGGGTATAACAAAAAACAAAGCCAAGGCATACCCAACCTGTGCCACCACCGTAACAAAGTTGGCTGCCACCTCACTGGTGTGCATCTCCTGCCGGATAACATCAAGCAGAGGCTGATATAATAAATGTTGGCGGCCATAAAAGCCGCCACAACGGAAAGGACGATCACTAACGTGAAAGAGATTCCACCATCGGGCGTCAATGAGCGATAGGGGCGAAGAAATGATTTCAGTCGATTCATACTATTTTCTTTATATTTATCTCCTAAGAAGTCTTTTTATAACGGAAGACAAACCGCTGGAGCTATTTCGACTGATTTCAAAAGTCAGGTTCCTACCAGAACCCATGGAAGAGCATCCTATGCCACTATCTTCCACGCCGTGATCGTGCGCTCCTCGGAAGAGAAGCGGATGCCGACCTTGACGATGTGGCGTCCGTCGGCCTCGTAGGGGATGGCATAGCCCTTGTCGTCGATCTGCTTGAGCGCTTCCTCCACAGTGCCGTCGAGCTTCAGTTCCATGACGTAGATGGTGGTGTCGGTCTTCATCAGAATGTCCATCCTGCCCTTTGCTGTGCGCACCTGGGTATAGACATAGACATTGAGGAAGGAGAACATCACGTAGAGCATGGCGGTGAAATGACCCTCTGAAGTGGGCGCATCCTGCAATGTTCCCTCCTGATAGGGAATGCTGGCAAAGAAAGCGCGGGCAGCCTCGAGTGCCTCATCGATGTCGTCCTTCCGCAAGGCAAGGTACATCTTGCCAGCGGCAGTGCGTGCCTCTACAGGATCTTTGACGACATAGAACGGCAGCAGCGCGTGCATCAGTCCCACCTTCACCTCCTCGTTGGGGTAGCCGAGAGTATAGTTGGACAATATGGGGTCGTAGCCTTTGATCGTGAGATAACCGCTCTGATAGAACAACGGCAGCACGGAGTGCATGTTCTCGGTAGGAGCGTCGAAATCGTCGGCGCCTGCCTCACTGCCATCCAATTTTGTAAGGTCGGTATGGAACCGCTTCATCATCTTGACTAAGAACGTCGGCGTACCGGTGGAGAACCAGTAGTTGTTGAAGGCGGAGTCATCCATGGCGGAGAGCAGACTGAAAGGATTGTACACACCCTCAGAGTGATACGCGAAATGATAACCGTCGTATTTGAGTTTCAGTTTTGCCAGCACCTCGTCTTTGGTCATGTCGTTTGCCTTGCCAAGCTCATCGATGCCCTCTTGGAAGTTGTCCATCATCTCCCGCTCCGTAATACCGCATATCGAAGCATATTTGGGGTTCATGGAGATATTCTTAAGGTTGTCGATTTGTGAGAAGATGCTGAGCTGCGAGAACTTGGAGATACCGGTGATGAAGACGAAGCGGAGGTACGGGTCGAGGTCCTTGAGCGGTGAATAGAACGACTGCAGTTCCGTGCGCATCGGCTCCAGCTTGTCGCTGTCGTGGAGCACGGTGAGCAACGGTGCGTCGTATTCATCGATGAGCACCACAACCTGTGTGCCGGTCTTCCTATAGATATCCTCGACGAGTCGTCGGAAGCGTATCGTGATGTTGAGACTGTCACGATTCTCAATGCCGTATTCCTCTTCCGCGGACCCCAACTGGTATTGTATCAGACTGTCGAGGTCCTCCACGGTACCCCGCTTGGCAGAAGCCAAAGAGAAGTGGAGCACGGGATAGTGTTTCCACTCCGTCTCGAGCTTCTCTATCGCCAGCCCTTTGAACAGCTCCTTCCTTCCGGAGAAATAAGCGTCAAAGGTGCTCGTCAGCAGAGACTTACCAAAGCGGCGGGGACGCGACAGAAAGACGAACTGCCCCGGATGGCAGACGTCATAGACATATTTCGTTTTGTCGACGTAGAGGAATCCGCCCTTGCGGATCTTCTCAAAAGTCTGTATTCCTATCGGATAGTATACCATAGCGCATGAAAGTCTTTGCTTGCAAATTTAGGCAATTTATCCGAATAAAAGAAGAGAAGACGCTGGCAAATTTAAAATAAACGTGAAATTGGGATGGCTGGGAATTTACGACAAAAAGTTAGAGGGTGTATCAAAATTCTGGTTCATCCTCTTTTTCGTATTATTTTTTAAAACAAAGCCTCGACTTTCACAAGCCGGGGCTTTGTCATATCACAAAAATTTAGTATCTTTGTGGTATAAAACGAATTACATGGCAAAAGTACACTTTCGGGATTACAATCCCAAACAAATTATCCTTTTTCCTCAACGTCTTGACAAAGATATTGCAACAAACGTTTATACAGAAATTCAGCAAGATTTTCAACGCTTGTTTTTACTGCCTTACAAATGATTGTTCGCTGCGTAGATTTTAATCATTCCCTGCGTAGCGAACGATCTTTTTCTATAGCGTTACAACATTGGGAACATAGCTTCGACCCCGCAAGAACATAGCTTCGACCCCGCAAGAATGCAGCTTCAAACCCACTCAATCAAGGGCAACAGGATCATCGAGGTCAACCACCGTCTTGCCAAATACAGAAAGCAGGCCGCGGAAAGACTTACTTCGGAAGAAGAAATAAAATATAGGGGGAAAAGATGCATAGAGCCAGAGGCCGTCTTCGGACAGATGAAATACGACATGAACTACAAACGCTTCAGGCACTTCGGTATGGACAAGGTCAAGATGGATTTTGCTTTCTTTGCAATTGCTTTCAACATAAAGAAAATGTGCTCGAAAATCAATAAAAAAAGGCAAGGGAAAGCCTTTTGGAGCCGCTAATACGGCCTATTTCTGCCTCCTTGCGGTCCTGACGACTCTAGAAACAGCGAAAAATGGAATTTTAACTAAAAAGTCGGCCTAATCCTAATTTTACGACTATCATTGTAAAAGAAAAGAGGATGCACCATAAAACTTAATTATGATACACCCTCTACAGAATTTTATTTATTGGCCTTCCACCACGTGATGTTGCTCTCATCCCATTTATCTTTGGGTTCCGGAGCCTCATCAGGGTAGCCGACGAGGATGCAATTCAGCGGCACGAGATTGCCGGGCAGCCCCAGGGCTTTGCTCACGCCGTTGACCTTTCGCATCTCCGGGTAGACACTTGTCCAGACGGCACCGAGCCCCATGGCATGGGCAGCCAAGAGCATGTTCTCCGAAGCGCACGAGACATCTTCCACCCAGAAGTCGCGGGCCTGCCCCTCCATCATACGCGTGGTGTCGCCACAAGCGTAGATGACCACGGGCGACTGTGCGATCATCTCACCATGATGCTTCATCGTGGATGCATAAGCGTGGATGTCGGCGGTGTCGCTGAGAACCACAAAATGCCAGGGTCGCAGGTCGCGGGCTGTAGGAGCCGCCATACCCGCCTTGAGCAGGGCGAGCACCTTGGCTTTCTCCACCGGACGCTGTTGGAACTTACGGATACTGGTGCGTGTGAGGATGTTGTTCATCACTGCCGCACTGTCGTTGGTAAAGCCGTCCCCGGCAAAGGCAGTCTGAGCTGCCAGTGCCGTGAGGACGACAGCACATGATATTGAATGAATGAAATAATTCATAGCCGATTATTTTTTGACGATGCTGATGACCTTCACCGACTCGTTCTTGTCGAGCGTCATGAAGGCTGTTGCCACACCTGTCGTTGCATTTATCTTGTAGATGGTCGGCAGAACTGACGATGCAGCGCGCGTGGCCTTGGCATGATGCCAGCTGCCGCCACCACCAGTGGTAGATGCCTCAGCGGGGTTGATAGGAAGATAGAAGTAGCCGTCGTAGCCGTCACCGTAGCCGATGGAGTAGTTGCCCATGTCAGAAGCGGCGGGCACACCCGTTACCCATGTGAGGGTCTTGGTGTCCATGTCAGCGATGGCGAGTTTACCGGAGGTGCTCATATTGCTGTAAGCATCCTTATCGACATAGAACTCGAGCAGGAACTTGCTGCCGCTGATAGGATAAGCTTTGCGGAAGCGGTAGCCCTCACTGGCGGTGTAGATGTCGAACTTATAGTCGGGATCGAAGCTCGTTGCACCTTTTTTGATGCGCAGGGCACCGACCTTGGAACCGTCTGCGCTGGTGCCGCAGAACACATAAGCCGTGCCGTCGTCGGCTACGCCGCCCATAGCATAGCGGGCAGAACGCCAGGCGCCATAGATGCCACCGATGCGGCTGTCGAAGACAGGAGCGCTGACTGTGGAGAAGCTATAGTCGGAGAAGACCACAGCGGCAGAGTCGCGGTTGGAATAATAGAGTGTGATGGCTAAGCGGTTGTTGCCTAAGTCGAGGATGTCAGAGATGGCAGGGGCTGTGCCGTCTACGGCAAACTTCGTCAGGTCGGGAGCCGTCCAGGAAGTCATGGCACCGGCAGCCGTGAAATAGTTGACACCCATATCGCTGTTCAGTGCGCCATAGGAGTAGTTGCCGAAGACACCCACATTGCCGAAGTTGGTAACGATGTTCTTACCCTTCTCGATGAGTTTTCCGTTGACGAGCTGATAGATGCGTGTCCCCATCTTTCCGGCACCTATACCGCCCTTAGCCTCGTCGACAGAACCCTGACGATAGATGAAGCCCGTGAAGAAGCCGGCCTGAGAGTTGTATTTAGCCTGTGTGAAACCATCGGGGCTGTAGACCACGTCAGTATTGGTGCTGTCGCCATAGACCTTCTCGTCGGTCCAAGTCTTCTCTACATTGGTATAGACTTTCATACGCGTACCGCCCTTGAGACTCTTCGTAGCATCATTGGAAGCCACGATGAAACTTACTTCTGACGGGTTGATCGTAGCCTCACCGTTTGAAGCGCTACTGTCATCATTGTCGCTGCACGCAGTGAATGTGGCTGACAATGCTGTCAGTGCAGCCATGAAGAATACGTTTCTTTTTTTCATCTTTTATTAATTAGAATTTATGGTAATAAATAAAGTTCTTACTTCAAGTATCCTACGCTGCGGATGGTGGCTGCTCCGGTGACGGTGATGCCCTTAGTGGCCACTCCCGTGTTGGGATCGACATTGTAGAGCGCCGCGTAGCCTCCGCGCTGGGTGATGGGGATAAAGATCTTACCGTCGTGCACCATCGGCACGTCGCCCGTGGTCTGTCCCGAAGTGATGTTGAGCTTGTCGGGGAGACCGGTGACATCGACGTGGCTCTTCGTCTCCATATCGATGACAGCATAGTGGCGTGCGGCGCCCGTAGAGGTCGGTGTCTTGTCATCGTAGAGCTCTAAGAGGAACTTACTGCCCGTAATGGGCCACACGCGGCGGAACTTATAACCGCCGAGCTCCGACTGGATGTTGAAATAGTAGTCCTTGTCGAAGCCGTCAGCGCCTTTCTTGATGCGCAATGCCCCCGCTGGCAGGGTGGTCGTCGACTCATAGCTGTTGCTGAAGACATAGACGTTGCCGTCGTCGGCTTTATAGATGGAGTTGAGGGTCTGCGAGCGGAACTGTCCGCAGGCGTAGCTGATGCGGTTGTCGCCATAAACGGCCTTGATGTTGAGCGCTGTGTCCATCTTCACGACCCAGCAGCTGTCGGGATATTTCACGGTGCCGATGCTGCCGCCCTGAGCGTTGCTGCCGTCGTCTTTGTGATCCGACTTGATCATGGCGGTGAGGAAGGTGCCATCGCCGTTGTCTACGATTCCCGAGAAGGTGGCTTGCTGACCCTCACCGGCGATGTCGGTGGTGTAGCGTGACTTACTTCTGAGTAGTTTCACGCCACTGTCGTCGAGCGACCAGAAGTCGAAGACGGCGATGTCGGTGCGGTCGCCCCGGGTCTGACCGGATACCGAGGTGACAAACATATCGTCGATGAAGCCATAGGTCGTGAAACGGTCGTTGACCTGGAACTGTCCGATCTGCTCAAAGGGCTTGGTCTCGTCGGTGAGCTTCACGCAGTAGCCCAATCCGGCATACTGCTGCTGATACGACACGCCCACGGCATAGCTGTCCTTGAACGCCCATGTATAGGGCGAGGTGGGCAGCTCCTTGATGTTGCTGCTGATGTTCAGATCGCCGTCGGTGACCGAGGTGTTCTGAAGGATATACTCAGTGCCGTCGTCGGCAGCGGCGTCGAGGAAGAAGTGGCCCGACGTGGCGGCTCCGGTTGCGATGCCGCCACTTTCTCCATTGGTGCTCTCGGCACTGTCGTCGCTGCTGCACGCTGTGAACAAGGGCAGTGACAACAAGAACAGCACGAACGCTCCTCCATACAATCCCTTTGATAATAATGCTTTCATATCTTTTTCTATTTCAAGTCGTTAATAAAAATATTTTCGTTGTTATTTATTTGCTCAACGAATAGCGGAACTTGATGGCGAAGTTGCGGCCAGGCTTCTGCAGACTGTAGTTGTCGTAGAGCAGACTGTTGGTGAAGTTGTTGGCCTCTATCGAGATGTTGTACCGTCCGCCATAGATGGAATATGTGAGATTGGCGTCGTGGCTGTACTGCTCGGGCACGTAGAGCTTGGCGCCGTCTCCTGACCACGAGCGATAGAAACGGTGCACATAGCGCATGTCGTAGCCGATGGTGAGCTTGTTGTATTTTCCGAAGACATGCTTCAGCGTGTAGCTGGCATCCATATTGCCGAAGGCGTAGGGCAGGTTGGGCACACGGTTGTTGAAGGTCACGCTGAGGGCTCCGTTAGCGTTGTAGCGCTCACGGTTGCGCATGTTCTGCATAGAGTAGTTGCCGCCGATGGTGAAGATGTCCTTATAGAGATAATGTACAGCCGCGTCGAAGCCCTCGCCGAGCACATGGCCGTGGTTGGTGCTCACAGCCACTCCCTTGGCGTTGATGGTTCGGATGATGTAGTCCTGGATATTGCGGTAGTTGAGTCCGAGCTCTGCCACAATAGTGTGGGCATCGGCAAAGGTGTGCTCATAGTTGAAGTTGAGATTCACGTTGTTGCTCTTCTCCGGCATGAGCACGGCGTCGCCCTCCTCATAGTCGCCGTCGCCGAAGAGCTCCCGCTCACTGGGCAGCCGCAGTGCGCGCTCATAGCTCAACTTCACCTGTAGGTCGCGCCAGGGTGTCCATGTGCCGGCGGCACCGAAGCCGAGGGCCTGACTGTGGCGCTGCTGCTCCTCATACTGGGCGCGCGTGGTCTGGGAGACATTGACAGGACCCGTCACATGGGTATCGTAGTATTTCACGAAGGCAGTGGCGTTCCACTCGGTGTTGGGAATGAACTGATAGCTCAGCCCCGTGATGTCCTTGATGTTGATGCGGCGCATGAAGGTCGCCGCGGATGTCATGGCGCGATTAGCGGAGTTATCGGTGGTGTGCCGGTGGAAGTTGATATAAGTCTCGTTGAGCGTAAAGAAATGTTGGTCGCCGATGCGATAGGTGAGGTTGGCCACGGCAGTGAGCGTCTTTCCCGTGAACTCAGCGAGCGAAGTGGCACCCTCGCCCTGCGACGCTTTGGGGATCCACTGTCCCGTCCAGCTGTAGGTGCGGCTGAGCGTATCGACGTTGTTCGTCGTGGTATAGTCGTAACGGGCTGAGAGACGCAGGTTGAGCCCCTGTGTGAAGAGGTTGCGCTTCTCATAGAGCAGGCTCGGCGTGAGCCCCCAGTTCTTGCGCAGCTTCCCGCCGAAGACGATCTTCATCAGGTTGGCATTCTGCACCTGCGCATATTCGTGGGTATACTGCAAGCCGAAGAGCAGTTTGTTCGCCCACGACTTATTCACCAGTCCCGCCTGGAGCACCACTGCCTCGTTGTGGTAGCGGTCGTGGAAGCGTCGGAACCATCCTTCCTCATTGCTGATGGTGGAGTTGGAGAGGTCGGTCCACTGCGTCTTCACCTTATAGTCGTTGTCGGAATAGTTCTGATACGCATTGAATCGGACCACGAGCCCACGCTTGCCGGTCCATCCGAGGGCGATGTTGCTGCGATGGGTGTTGAACGAACCATAGCTGTAACTGGCATCGACGTAGGTGCGTGGACTGTGGTCGGTGACGATGTTGATGACGCCGCCGATGGCATCGCCGCCGAAGTCGACGGGCACCACACCTTTATACACCTGCAGCTGCGAGGCAAAACCCGCAGGGATGTTGTTCAGTCCGAAGCTGGTATTGGAGTTGTCCATCGGCATGCCGTCGAGGAACACCTTGACATGCTGTCCGGTGAAGCCGTTGAGGTTGAGCTGGACGGCTGACCCTACGCCGCCCTCTTCTCTGATCTTGATTCCCGCCACACGGTCGAGGGCATGGGCCAGGTCGAGGTTGGTGTTGCGCAACTTACGGGTGTCGATGGCGACAGCATTGTAGGCCGACTTGTTGACGCGGTCGACATATTTGCCGCGCACTACGACCTCACCCAAGCGCTGCGTGCGTTTCAGCGCTGTCGTGTCCGGCCGGTAATGGCCGTCGTGCGGATGCTGTGCCGCCACGTCTGCCGACAGCAGGAGCATGGACACAGTAATCCCTAAGAGTAATAATTTTTTCTTTATCATATCCATTCAATATCATTTCTTATGTCCGACATTTTTTACATCATGTCACGATATAAGATATGGTATTCTTCTGTGGTACAATAAGGTGGATATGATCATCCAATGGTTTTACGCCGTTACACAAAGTATAAAGGCTGGGTCTCCTTATCCGTTTCCGTCAACCAATCTTTTTACAACAACGGGCCATCCCGTTTGTCGGCTGCAAAGGTAGCCACAATGACGGAAACGCACAATACCTAAAAATGATGAAATCCCGAGAGCGATGTCCCGGGATTCCACCAAAAATCATGACTTCGTAAATGCGTCACCCATATTTATCCAGTTGAATAGTCTTTTCTAACTAAAACAAATAAAACCCTTGCTGTGGTGCAAGGGCTGCGCCCATTGTTTCTTCTCCGGCTCCGGCTTGCTCCGAAGCAAGCTTCGGCAAGCTGGGGCCGGAGAAGAAACAGCCTTCGTTCCTCAGGCTTGCATCACAGCAAGAAAAACCTTATAAAAACAGGCTCGCGCGGTGAATGTTAGAAGTTAGCAATTATATTTAGCGCGATACGCATAATATTTCAGACTCTATTCAGTTTTCTTAATAAATAGGCTAAAACGACATATTATGAATTTACAATTTGGCAAAGAACCTATTGAGCAGGAACTGCTTATAAAGCTTAAGCATTACGTGTATCCTATTTTGGGATGCTGTCAGGAGGTACATAGAGAGATGGGCCCTTGGCTGAATGAATACATGTACCAGGATGCACTAAAGATAGCTTTTGAGGATGCGAGTATTCCTTTTCAAGCTGAGTTCCGATTCTATGCCAACTTCCATGGACGTCAGATTCCTCACGAACATAGATTGGATTTTCTTGTTGACAATCACGTAATCATTGAATGCAAGGCCATTACAGAGATTGGCACAGAGCAGCGTCAGCAACTGTGGAATTATCTGCGCCTAACAAATTACCGTATTGGTATTCTTTATAACTTTGCGCCAGTTAAAGATCAATGTGAGAAATACTACTACGATCCCAATACTAAGCGTCTCTTTGTATTCTGACTATTCCATCCCCAAACCAGCAAAAGTCAGTCACCGCGCGAGCCTGTTTTTAAGGTTTTTCTTGCTGTGATGCAAGCCTGAGGAACGAAGGCTGTTTCTTCTCCGGATCCGGCTTGCCGAAGCTTGCTTCGGAGCAAGCCGGATCCGGAGAAGAAACAATGGGCGCAGCCCTTGCATCACAGCAAGGGTTTTATTTGTTTTGGTCGGAAAAAGAATACGACTGAATAAAATTTCCTTTCGTTAATAGGCCATAATTTCATTAAAGATAGTTACTGCTTTCTTGCCATAGGGAAAATAATTGTTACTTTTGCACCACTTCTCCTTCGGAAATATAACGAGTGTTGCCAACACGCGCATGTAAATCCAGTTATGAATTTCGGGGGAAGTATATTAGATTCATAACATAACAAACAACGTATGCAAAAGTTAATCGTTTCAGCGCTGGCAGCAGTGATGGCCCTGAGTGCCTCTGCTGCTAAGAAGTCGGCTCCTGCCTTCGACGCTCTCGGCGTGGCAGGCAATGAGGCCAGTGGCGAGAACGACGAGTTCGGCGATGTGAACAACACGCCTGCCAACTTCACCGACTATTCCGCTTCCAAGAACGGCAAGACAGTGTCTGCCAAGGTCAAGGAAGAGGAATATCTGCTCAACCCCATGGAGCAGATCGGTCAGCAGGGTGTCACCGTTGCCCCGCACTGGTATATCCGTCATGGTTCCATCGACCGCGACACGGCCTTCCCCGTGGCCCTCAACCTCGCAACGAAGTTGGAAAACGAAGGCAAGGATGTCAACTTCCTCTTGGCATGGAACCGCCCTCACAGTGGTGACTACGCCCTCAACGAGCTCTTTGAGTGGATAGCGAAGATCACCAAGTAAGGGCGGCGAGCGGTCACATGCAACTCGTCATTCCGAACGTCGTTGCGATGGCAGCGAGGATGGAGATGACCAGTTGACAATCATCTTCCAGGTCTCTTAAGAGTTCAGATGCAAAGGTACTACACATTCGCACCGTTTCCAAATTTGGACGGTCTATTGCGGTTAAGATCTGTTAACAACAAACGATAAACCTCATTTTTCTGAATTTATGGTTTGCGAGGGGTGTAATTATTATTCGCTCAAAGCAAACATATTGTTTGGCAGGACGAAACTCCTACCCCCTCTCTCATCCGTAACACCGTAACACCGTAACACCGTAACAAAAGGTCGATTCCGACATGCGGCTTGGGAAATGGCAGAAAATGAGACTATAGAGTAAAATATATTATATTATTACATATTATTATATTAATTATATTATTAATAGTCAATATTTTATATAGTTCTTGACTTTTCTGTTTCTTCTTACATTATCTTGCCTTCCGACATCGGATAGCTATAAACGTTACGGTGTTACGGCGTTACGGTGTTACGTTGAGTGGCAGAAGCCCCCTACCCTCCTTTTCCCACCCTAAAGAGAAGATACAGAGAGGAAGAAGAAGACATGTTGTGCACAAATACCTACAAAATGTGCAGGTTGCAGGCTGTTTTTATGCATTTCGTTTGGTCAAGAAGTAAAATATTAGTAATTTTGCCCCGTTGTTTCGGAAACATTACAAATTTAGTTATAAATATGAAATTGAACATTGTAGTACTTGCCAAGCAAGTGCCAGACACAAGAAACGTGGGCAAGGATGCCATGACCGCAGAAGGAACGGTCAACCGCGCCGCCCTGCCCGCCATCTTCAATCCTGAAGACTTGAACGCCCTGGAGCAGGCTCTCCGCATCAAGGATCTTGACCCGGAGAACGTCAAGGTGGGCATCGTCACTATGGGTCCTCCACGTGCCGGAGAGATCATCCGCCAGGGACTCTACCGTGGCGCCGACTGCGGCTGGTTGCTCACTGACCGCAAGAGTGCGGGTGCCGATACTCTCGCCACCTCTTATTTCCTGTCCAAGGCCATTGAGAAGATCGACAAGGAAGTCGGACACGTCGACATCGTGCTCGGCGGTCGCCAGGCCATCGACGGCGACACAGCCCAGGTGGGTCCCCAGGTCGCTCAGAAGCTCGGCCTCAACCAGGTGACCTACGCCGAGGAAGTGCTCAAGATCGAGGACGGCAAGGCTACAATCCGCCGCCATATCGACGGTGGCGTGGAGACTGTGGTGGCCCCACTGCCCGTGGTGATCACCGTCAACGGCTCCGCCGCTCCCGCACGCCCCTGCAACGCCAAGCGCGTGATGAAATACAAATACGCTACCTGCCCCATGGAGCGCAAGGGCGACGAGCCCTGGAGCAACCTCTACGAGACACGCCCCTACCTGACACTCGGACAGTGGAGCATCGCCGACTGCGGTGCCGACTACGAGCAGTGCGGACTCGCCGGATCACCCACCAAGGTGAGCGCCGTGAAGAGCATCGTCTTCCAGGCTAAGGAGAGCAAGACCCTCACCAGCTCCGACGCTGACATCGAGGGACTCGTGAAAGAATTGTTGGACAAAAACATTATTGGCTAATCAGGATATGAACAACGTATTTGTATATTGCGAAGTAGAGGGCACCACCGTACAGGAGGTCTCTCAGGAACTTCTTACCAAAGGTCGTAAATTGGCCAATCAGTTAGGTGTCGACCTAGAGGCCATCGTGGCCGGCACCGGCATCAAGGGCAAGGTCGAGGATCAGCTGCTGCCCTATGGCGTGGACAAGCTCTATGTGTTCGACGGTGAGGGACTCTTCCCATACACCTCGGCTCCCCATACCGACATCGTGGTGAAGCTCTTCCAGGAGCAGAAGCCACAGATCGCCCTCATGGGTGCTACCGTCATCGGACGCGACCTCGGCCCCCGCGTGTCAGCAGCCCTGACCTCCGGACTGACAGCCGACTGCACCCAGCTGGAGATCGGCGACTACGACGACAAGAAGAGCGGCAAGCACTACACCGGTATGCTCCACGCC
Organism: Hallella absiana; assembly: GCF_025457485.1. Taxonomy (NCBI): domain Bacteria; kingdom Pseudomonadati; phylum Bacteroidota; class Bacteroidia; order Bacteroidales; family Prevotellaceae; genus Hallella; species Hallella absiana. The sequence continues at coordinate 17,617 of NZ_JAMXSP010000012.1, read as the reverse complement.
ATCCGCCCCGCTTTCGGTGGAAACATCGTGGCCACCATTGTCAACCCCGACCATCGTCCACAGATGGCTACCGTGCGCTCCGGCGTAATGCAGAAGGCTCTGTATGAGGGTAAAGCAAAGGGCGAGGTGGTCTATCCCGATCCCAAGGACTACGTCTCTCCCACCTCATACGCCGTGCAGGTCATCGACCGCCACGTGGAGGCCGCCAAGAATAATCTCAAGAGTGCTCCGATCGTCGTGGCCGGCGGCTACGGCATGGGCTCAAAGGAAGGCTTCGACATGCTCTTTGAACTCGCCAAGGAACTCCACGGAGAGGTAGGTGCCAGTCGCGCCGCCGTCGATGCCGGATGGGTAGACCACGACCGACAGATCGGCCAGACTGGTGTCACCGTGCATCCAAAGGTTTACATCGCCTGCGGCATCTCCGGTCAGATCCAGCACATCGCCGGCATGCAGGACGCCGGCATCATCATCTCGGTCAACAGCGATCCCGATGCCCCCATCAACGCCATCGCTGACTATGTCATCACAGGCACGGTGGAAGAGGTGGTTCCCAAACTCATTAAGTATTACAAGCAGAACACCAAGTAATCATGGTAGACGTAAAGAAATTAGAATATTACCTCAACAATCCTCTCATGAAGAGAATCGTTGAGCTGAAAGAAAGAAACTTCGCCGACAAAGACCAGTTCGAGGATGCTCCCGTCAACTACGACGACGCCATCGAGAACTATAAGCGCATCCTGGCCATCACAGACGACGTAGCCAAGACCATCATCGAGCCCAACTCGGAAAGCGTGGACCAGGAAGGACCACACCTCGAAAACAACCGCATGGTCTATGCCAGCAAGACTTACGAAAACCTCGACGCTACCCGCAAGGCTGGCCTGTGGGGCGTCTCCATGCCGCGCCGCTTCGGTGGTCTGAACCTGCCCATCACGGTCTTCTCCATGCTCTCTGAGATGGTGTCTGCCGCAGACTCCGGCTTCCAAAACGTGTGGAGCCTGCAGAGCTGCATCGACACGCTCTATGAGTTCGGCACACCCGAGCAGCAGGCTAAGTATATCCCCCGCATCTGCCAAGGCGAGACCATGTCCATGGACCTCACCGAGCCCGACGCCGGTTCTGACCTGCAGCGTGTCATGCTCAAGGCTACACAAGATGCCGACGGCACATGGCGCCTTAACGGTGTGAAGCGATTCATCACCAACGGTGACTCCGACATCCACTTGGTACTGGCTCGCTCTGAAGAAGGCACACGCGACGGACGAGGTCTGTCGATGTTTATCTACGACAAGCGTGACGGCGGCGTGGACGTGCGCCACATCGAGAATAAGCTCGGCATCCACGGTTCTCCTACCTGCGAGCTCGTCTACAAGAATGCCAAGGCTGAGCTTTGCGGCGACCGCAAGCTGGGTCTGATCAAATATGTGATGAGCCTGATGAACGGTGCCCGACTGGGTATTGCCGCACAGAGCGTCGGACTCGAGCAGGAAGCCTATGACCAGGCACTGGCATACGCCAAGGAGCGCGCACAGTTCGGCAAGAAGATCATCACCTTCCCCGCCGTCTACGACATGCTCTCTCGCATGAAGGCCAAGATCGACGCTTCACGCGCCGTGCTCTATCAGACGGCACGCTACGTCGACATCTACAAGACGCTTGAGGACATCTCGCGCGAGCGTAAGCTCACTCCCGATGAGCGCAAAGAGATGAAGAAATACAGCCGCCTGGCCGATGCCTTCACACCGCTGGGCAAAGGTATGACATCGGAATATGCCAACCAAAACGCCTACGACTGCGTCAGCGTCCACGGTGGTTCCGGATTCATCATGGAGTACAAGGCTCAGCGCCTGCTGCGCGATGCCCGCATCTTCTCCATCTATGAGGGTACTACTCAGCTGCAGGTGGTCGCCGCCGTGCGCTACATCACCAACGGCACCTATCTCGGCATCATGCGCGAGATGCTCGCCGAGGATGTCTGCGACTGCATGAAACCGCTCCGTGACCGCGTGGCCAAGCTCGTGGACCTCTACGAGGAGGCTGTCGAGAAGGTCAAGGCCGACGAGAACCAGGATGAGCACGACTTCCTCGCACGCCGCATGTACAACATGACCGGTGACATCATCCTCTCGCTGCTGCTCCTGCGCGACGCAACCAACGTGCCCGAGGAGTTTGCCAAGAGTGCCAACGTCTTCGTGCGCATGGCTGAGGAAGAGTGCGTGGGCAGTCATGCCTACATCATGAACTTCAAGGCCGAAGACCTGAGCAACTTCGTGGCTGAGTAATCAGCATGAACCAAGCAGTTTCGTGGTTGAGCCTTTTTCGTATGGCTTGAGCAACTATAAGGTTGAGCCATTGGCTCGACCACAAATCTATATAATCATGTCCGCCGCATGGCCGCTGCATCCAGTGCACAGCCATGCGGCGGTTTTGTTTTTGTGGATTCACAGATAACTTTGCCCGCCTTTACCCAAACATGATACTACTTTTATCTGATAAAACATCGAAAAGTCGCTCTCTTTCAAATATTATGTGTAACTTTGCGGCATATTTATGAGCTTATGAAATCATTACGAGAGATATACCGCATCGGCAAAGGACCCTCTTCGAGCCACACCATGGGCCCGCAGAAAGCAGCACAACTCTATCTGAAACAGCACCCTGAGGCAGAGGCCTTCCGAGTGACGCTCTTCGGCTCGCTCGCCGCCACCGGCAAAGGCCACATGACCGACGTGGCTATCAAAGAGGTGCTCGAAGCGCAGGGCGTGGTGGAGATCATCTGGAAGCCCGACGTCTTCCTCCCCTTTCACCCCAATGCCATGAAATTTGAAGTGCTCGACACTCAGGAGCCGCAAAAGTCATCTGACGACGGCCGTGCCTCATCGCCTTGGATCGTCTATTCCATCGGCGGCGGAGCACTGTCAGAGGGCGACCACCCCACCGGCATCCTTCCCGACTCACAGAATATCTATCCACTCACCCATCTGGTCGACATCCAGCACTGGTGCGACGACACAGGACGCGCCTACTGGGAATATGTCAAGGAGTGGGAGAACGACAGCATCTGGGACTATCTCCATGAAGTATGGGAGGCCATGAAAGCAGCCGTGGAGCGCGGCATCAAACACGACGGACGACTGCCCGGCCCGCTGAACCTTCAGCGCAAGGCTCCTACCTATTATGTCAAGGCACAGGGCTATAAGCAGAGCTTGCAGACGCGGGCGCTGGTCTACGCCTACGCACTGGCCGCCAGCGAGGAAAACGCCAGCGGCGGCACCATTGTCACAGCTCCCACCTGCGGCGCCTGCGGTGTCATCCCCGGCGTGCTCTACCATCTGTGGCAAGGCCACGACTTTTCTGAGAACCGCATCCTCCACGCCCTCGCCACAGCCGGACTGGTGGGAAACATCGTCAAGGAAAATGCCAGCATCTCCGGTGCCGACGTGGGCTGCCAGGGCGAGGTCGGCGTAGCCTGCGCCATGGCCTCGGCAGCTGCCTGCCAGCTCTTTGGCGGCAGTCCCGCACAAATAGAGTATGCCGCCGAAATGGGATTGGAACATCACCTGGGCATGACCTGTGATCCCGTTTGCGGACTGGTGCAGATCCCCTGCATCGAGCGCAACGCCTTCGCCGCCACACGCGCCCTCGACGCCAACCTCTATGCCTCGTTCAGCGACGGCAAGCATCGCGTCAGCTTCGACAAGGTAGTAGAGGCCATGCGACAAACCGGCCACGACCTGCCCTCGCTCTACAAAGAGACTTCTGAAGGCGGACTGGCAAAACTCAGTATCAACAACAACGCTGACAAAGCCCTATGAGAAAGATCCTTTACCTCTGCATGCCCGTCTTCGCCTTCTCGCTGATGACCACCTCCTGCCGTATGGCTCCCAAGGAAGAGCTCGGCGACACCGTGGCCGCCAAGGTCTTCGAGCCCATCGACACCGCAGCCCTGCACCGCAAGCAGGCCGCCAAAATGAAAAATATCAAAGACAGCGCCGACATCTTCTATGTGGGACCGGCCACTGATCAGAAGAGTCTGCAACTCATCAGCTATCCCAGCCGACGCGACACACTCACGATGGGCCGCACAAGACACATCAAGAGATCAGGATCGACGGACATAGGAAATATCGTGCGCATTGCACTGTGGACAAAAGATAAAGACACACTCGTGTCGAGAATCGAAGAGTATCAGCCCGCCGTGGAAGCTGCGAAAAAGAAATGACAGCAGAAAAGATGAAAACACAAGGGCGAAGACGATCCTCACCCTCACAGGCCAACGAAATGCACAAATCATAAGGAAAACAGTACGCGGAAATAAAAAAGATGACCGTTTCCTTTTGGGTTTCACAAATATTGCTTATATTTGTAAAATCAAAAAAGTAATTGAATGACGTGGATTATATTTCTTTTAGAGCTTTGTGCAATATGCGCGATCACTGCGGGAGTCACCCTGCTCATCAACTTCTTGGAACATAGAGGTGAGAAGACCAGGTTGAAGCCCGACCATGCGCAAGAGCTCAACAAGAAGCGTCTCGACAAAGCACTCAAAGCACTCAACACACAAGCTCTCTGGGAGAAAGACCACGACGATTTGGTGGCTCGTTTTGACTATCAGAGCGGTCACTTCCGCGTGAGATTGGAGAAAGATTCTGTCTGCATCCGACTTTTCTTTTTCTACTTCTTCGACACGCCGGTCAGCTATCTCGAACCCGTGCGCAGCCTCTGCAACCAATGCAACCTCAATGCCGAGAGCTGCCGCATCGTCTACACCGTCAATGAGAAAACGGGAAAAGTGGACCTGCATATCATCGACACACTCACTCTCCACGACGACGATGCCACCGACAACCTGCGCAAAGAGCTCAGCAACATCTTCTATTGGCAGGCGCTGTTTGTCCAACAATACAGCGAGCTGAAGCCCTCCACCAAGCATATCAGCAACTATGACGTGGAGAAACAGGGAGCAGAGTGGCAACACGAGCTCTTCCTCATACGCGAGCAGGAGATGATGCACCAAAGCGAAGGCCCTAACTGGCATGAGCAGGAAGGCTCAGAGTTTAGCCTCGGTCACCTTCTCACGGCCGCGCTGGGACTCTCCTCCCTGCAACCCGTCAGTCTGGATATTTACCGGGGCGATCAAGTCGAGCATCACGACAGCGCCGATGAGATTCTCTCCTACCCCATTCATCAGTCGGTCATCAAAGACGAAAAAGTCAGCAACTCTTTTGCCATGCTGCGGCTCAGCTTCGTCAATCCTGCCGAGCCCTCTATCCGTCAGCAGCTGATCATTGACGTAGAGGATGAAGGACAGTCGACCGACACCATATACTACCGGGTCACGCTATGCCTCATCCCCACCCCATTAACGCCGGATCTCCCCGTGGAAAGCAACGACCACCAGAAAGTGGCCACAAGTCTCCTGCTCGGCTATGACCTAAAGGGTAAGAAAAATATCCAGGAGAAATTCAACTACATCTGGAAAGAGGCAATGGCCAAACAGCAGAAAGGAAGCACGGACCAACTCGACAAAGACGAGAAACTACTTCTGTACTTGCAGTCGCCACAGCTCAGACAGCTCCTCTTCGAAAGCAAGGATCTCATCAACGAGAAACGATACTACGAGGCCATTAGAAGGCTGGAGCCGGTATATCAGGAATTGGCAAAAGCAAGCGGAGACATGGCACCTCAGGAGCTCGGCAAATATTTCGAGGTCAGCTATTACCTTGGTACTTGCTATACATGCCTGGGACGATACAAAGAAGGAATATACTACTTGCAGCCATTGATCAGCACGCGTCGCATCAGCTACACAGAGATGTATATCAACTGCCTGGTCAACTCGCACGACGGCAACGCAATGAGATTCATCGACAGATTGCTATCGGAAATCGTCCCCCCCATGGTGAATAGAGATGGCGATGACGAAGAGGACTATACTGAAGAACAGCAATCCGAAAAAACATTCATCAGCTTCCTCAAACGCCGTAAAGCTTATCTCCTCGTGGAGATGAAAGACTATGATGCCGCAGAAAAGCTCCTCAAGCAAATGCTCGACGAGCCCGACAGCAGCGACTTCGCACTGCAAGAGTTGGCTTACATACAGAAAAACAAAGGTAAATAAACAACATACGACAACACACAGCAAGGACCACCCTGCTGACTCACAACATCATTAAGACAATATGTACTATATACAAAAGAGCTTTGAAATCTCAGCCAGCCATCATCTCACACTGACTTACAGCAGCAAATGCACGCAGCCACATGGCCACAACTGGCATGTCACCGTCTACTGTAAAGCACGGGAGCTCAACGAGAATGGCATGGTAGCTGATTTTGGACAAATCAAGCAACTCATCCACGGCCGTCTCGACCATCAGGACATCAACAAGGTGCTGCCCTTCAACCCCACCGCCGAGAATATTGCACGATGGATTGTCGACGAAGTGCCCAACTGCTATAAAGCTGTGGTCCAGGAAAGCGACAACAACATCGCGTGGTACGAGAAAGATGAGGAGGAAAGATAAATATAATAAGGAGAAAAAGATTAAGGAAGCTATTATATGAAGGAGTATCGGATCAACGAGATCTTCTATAGTCTGCAAGGCGAAGGACGCAACACGGGGCAGGCGGCGGTTTTCATCCGTTTCAGCGGCTGCAACCTCCACTGCTCGTTTTGTGACACCGATTTCACGGAATATACCTTGATGACGCTCGACGACATCGTGCGGCATTTAGCCGACTTTCCTTCGCCAAAGTCCACGGGCGTGGCTCTGTGGTGCATCCTCACGGGTGGAGAGCCTTCACTGCAAGCCGACGATGAGCTTGTCGGCCGTCTCCACCAACTCGGCTATCGAGTGGCCATGGAGAGCAATGGCACCCACCAACCACCTGCAGGATTGGACTGGCTGACAGTCTCGCCCAAGATCCAACCGATAGTGGAGCAATGCAGTGAGTTGAAGGTGGTCTTTGACGGCAAGGAGCCCCCCTGTGGCTTCGGCATCAAAGCGCAGTACTATTATCTCCAGCCCTGCGATACCGGAGACCGTGAGCAGAATCAGCGCATCGTGCATCAGTGCATTGAATATATCAAACAGCACCCTCGCTGGCAACTATCACTGCAAACACATAAGATGGTGGGGATTGCATAATTCATCACTCAACATTCAACACTCAACATTCATAAATGCTCATTCTTCACTGGTTAGGAGTAGTAGGTTACACCTTGATCGTGTTGATCGTCATGCTCAAGGTGTTGATGGACAACCGGCAGCCGTCCAAGACCATGGCATGGCTGTTGGTGCTATGGTTCATCCCTCTGCTGGGCATCATCCTCTATTTCTTCTTTGGACAAAACACGCGCAAGGAAAGGATGATCAGCCAGCGGTCGCTTGACCAACTGACCAAGCGCGCTATGCTGGAGTTTGCCGAGCAGCGCGACCTGCGCATCCCCGAAACCTATCGTCCGCTGATGTCGCTCTTTAAAAACCAGAGCATGGCTCTGCCTTTTAAAGACAATGAGGTGGAGATCTATACCAGCGGTTATGAGTTTTTCCCTTCCCTGCTCCACGAGATCAGCAAGGCCCGCGACCATATACATATCGACATCTTCATCTTTGCCGACGATGCTCTGGGCAACCTCATCGCTGATGCTCTCATCGACAAAGCCAAGGAAGGAGTGGAAGTGCGCGTCATCTACGACGACGTAGCGTGCTGGAAGGTGCATGGCAGCTTCTATGAGCGCATGCGCAACGCCGGTATTGACGTCCACGCTTTCATGCCCGTGAAGTTCCCCGCTTTCACCTCTAAAGTCAACTACCGCAACCACCGAAAACTGGTGATCATCGATGGGAAGGTAGGATTCATCGGTGGCATGAACTTCGCCACACGCTATGTCAAAGGCACCGGCAAACTCGCTTGGCGAGACACACACCTCAAGGTGACCGGCGGTGCCGTCTATGCCATTCAACGCGCTTTTCTCGTCGACTGGTATTTTGTCGACAGAACGCTGGTCACGGACCGTAAATACTATCCCGAACTCGACATGCGTATCTCCAACGATTGCCTCGCACAAGTGGTCACCAGCAGTCCCATCTCTCCCTGGCCCGACATCATGCAGGGCTACGTGCGCGTGCTGCTCGAGGCTAAACACTACGTCTATATGGAGAGTCCTTACTTTCTCCCCACAGAGCCCATTCTCTTTGCCATGCGCACCGCGGCACTCGCCGGTGTCGACGTCAGACTGATGATCCCCTTGAAAAGTGACTCACGCATCGTCGACCGATCCTCCATCTCCTATGTCATGGAGACGCTGGAAGCCAGTGTGAAAGTCTATCTCTACAAAGCCGGATTCAACCACTCCAAACTCATGGTCTGCGACGACAACCTCTGCACATGCGGCAGCACCAACGTGGACTTCCGAAGCTTTGAACACGACTTCGAGTCAAACATCTTCTTCTATGACCGCGAGATGGCACTGCGCATGAAAGAGGTATTTCTCAACGACCAAGCCAACAGTCTGCTGATCGATGAGGTGAGAGAGGTGGAACATCAGAGTTTTTTCAGCCGGCTGTGGGAAAGCATCCTCCGAGTTGTCAGCCCGCTGATGTAACCCACCTGATTATAGAAAGTCGGTCTGCTGACGCAACTATCCGATTGTAATCACATATTCGCTCATAAAGCTCGATCCCGGCAGCAGCTGGTTGACGAGATACTTGTCGCGCAACTCTCCATCGAAGCCATCGACATCGGTCACGCCATACCACGGCTCAATACAGATGAAGGGCGCGTCTTTACCGCTCGGACTCCAAATGCCGAGTGCCGGAGCCTTGGTCTGAACGGTCACCGCAGCCTTACCCTCAGCATCCAACAGTTCTATCTTTCTGATCTGACTATGATCAAACACCAGGGCATCGTTGTCGAAGCTTTGCGTGTCAAAGGCCCACACACCGTTTTCGGTCTTCACCTCCTCGTGGCGAGCGCGGTCCAAGCAGCCTTGCTCTGCCAGGAAGCGACGGATGGGCTCCGCATTGTCGAAGCGCAGACGACCGTGAAGCGCCTCTCCCTGCTTCATGTCAGGCACATTGAAGGCCGGATGCCCACCCACTTGAAACCAGATGGTCTTGTCGTCGGTATTCTCCACGTGCCACACCACATGCAGCTGATTGTCCTTCAGCCGATAGCTCACAGCAAGATTGAAATGGAAAGGATACTTCTTCAGCGTCTCTGCCGAGTCGTGCAGGGCAAAGACCACCTGCTCGTCGCCCTTGGCAATCAGATGGAAATCCATGTCGCGCGCAAAGCCGTGGCGCGACAAAGGATAATCCTTGCCGCACACATGATAGACACCATTCCACAAGCTGCCCACAATGGGGAAGAGTATCGGCGAATGACGACCCCAGTATTTGGGATCGGCCTGCCACAGATATTCCTTACCTTGCGCATCCTTCACGCTGACCAGTTCTGCGCCGTGATCAGCAATTTCCACAGTGAGTTGTGAATTCTTAATCTGCTCCATTATTCTCAATGATTGGTTTACTTTATAGCAAAGTTATGAAAAAGTACGTTGACGAACAAGAGAAAATGATAATATCTCATAAAAAATGAGTAACTTTGCACTCGATATTACATTTTTGTTTAGTCAATAGGTTACCAATCATTTATTAAGACAGTATTCATGGAAGGGAACACTACAGAAAACAGTACGTCGACAAAGGAGTTAACCCGCAAGCTCGACTTGCTGTTGCGTACCGGTGAGATTTTGATGGACAGCAGTGCCGACACCAGCCGTGTCAAGCGCAACATGGAGCGCACGGCGGCTTTTCTCGGATTGCCAAAGGAGAACCTGCATGTCGAGATGGACTACTACATGCTGCAGGTGAACCTCAGCGACGAGACACACTCTTACTCCAAGATGCGCCGGTGCGACAAGCACGCCATCAACTTCTACGCCATCCAGGAGATCAGCAAGCTCTCGTGGCGTGCCATCAAAGAAGACTACTCGCTCGACAAGTACAGCGAGGAACTGGAGAAGATTGCGCACGGTCCCCACTACTACAGCGAGTGGATGATCGCTATCTGTGCCGGTTTTGCCTGCGGTGGCTTCTGCGTGCAGTTCGGTTGCGACTGGACCGCTTTCTTCTACGCTTCCCTTGCTGCCATCCTTGGCAACCGCCTGCGTATGTGGCTCAACAAGAAAGGCTCCAACAGCTATTTCAATATTGGTGTGGCCGCCTTTGTCTCCACGCTCATCGCCTGGCTCACCACATTCCTCTCTACCCCTGCCGTTGCCGCGCATCTACCTGAGTGGCTCGCTACAGTGCTTCACTCCGACACGCCTTACCATCCCTTTATGGCCTGCGCGCTGTATATCGTGCCGGGAGTGCCACTGATCAACTTTGTCAACGACATGCTCGACAACCATATCGAGAACGGCCTTATCCGAGCCACAAACACTATGCTCATGGTCATGGCGATGAGCTTCGGTATTGCGCTGGCTATTAAAGTCTGCGGTCAGGACAACTTTGTCAAGGATCTGAGTATGATTCCGCACAACAGCTTTATCTCCTACGCCATTGCCGCCGCCATCTCGGGTATGGGCTTCGCCACTATCTACAACACCCCTAAACGTCTTATGCCCTGGATAGCCTGCGGAGCTATCATCGCTGTCTGCTCGCGCAACTTCGTCAACCTCGGTCCTGCCAACAACAACATAGGTTTGGGACAAGGTCTGATGATTGGTTCGCTGGTGGGCTCTGCACTCATCTCTGTCATCAACATCAAGATGGTGCACAAGCTCCATACACCTCATCAGGTCATCACCATTCCTGCTGTCATTCCTATGATCCCCGGTGTGCTGATGTATCGAGGCCTCTACGGACTCATCGACATGCAGGGTATCGTGGGCGAGGTGACCTTTGCCACACACAACGCCATCAACGGCTCACTCGTCATCATCGTCATCGCCATGGGCGTGGCCATCCCCAACATCTTCGCCCGCAAGTGGATCGCACCCAACCGCAAGCGCAAACTCCACCAGCTCATCGAGGAGCGCAAGGCCAAGGGTAAGTTCGTCGATCTCTGCGAGTGCGAGACGAAATAACCGTCAACAACCATCATGCTGAAAATAGAAGATATTCGTGATAAGCGCATCGCCGTGCTGCTCTCCGGGGGCGTAGACAGCTCTGTTGTCGTCTACGAGCTCGCCCGGATGGGCCTGCACCCCGACTGTTTCTACATCAAGATTGGTCCCGAGGAAAAGGAGGAGTGGGACTGCAACTCCGAGGAGGACTTGGAGATGGCTACCGCTGTGGCTGCCCGGTTCCACTGCCGCCTGCAAGTGGTGGACTGCCATAAGGAATACTGGAGCCAGGTGACACGCTACACCATGGAAAAGGTGAAGGCGGGCTTCACGCCCAATCCCGACGTGATGTGCAACCGGCTCATCAAGTTCGGGGCCTTCGACGAGAAGATGGGCCACGACTACGACCTCATCGCCACAGGCCACTATGCGCAAACCGAGTGGATCGACGGGCGCAAGTGGCTCACCACCAGTCCCGACCCCGTGAAGGATCAGACCGACTTCCTGGCACAGATCTACAACTGGCAACTGCAAAAGGCTATCTTCCCCATCGGCCACTTCGTCAAGGACGAGGTGCGCGAGATTGCTGAGCGTGAGCATCTCATCAATGCCAAGCGCAAGGACTCGCAGGGCATCTGTTTCCTCGGTAATATCGACTACAACGAATATGTCCGCCGTTATCTCGGCGAGCAGCCCGGCGACATCATCGAATGGGAGACGGGAAAGCGCATCGGCGAGCACCGCGGACTGTGGTTCCACACCATCGGACAGCGCAAAGGACTGGGACTCGGTGGCGGACCGTGGTTTGTCGTCAAGAAAGACGTGGCAAAGAATATCCTCTATGTCAGCCACGGCTATGACCCGCAGACAGCCTACAAACAAGACTTCACAATCCACGACTTCCATTTCCTTACCACCGAAGTGGATCAGCCACGCGTGACGTTTAAGATCCGCCATACACCGGAATATCTCACCGGCTCGGTGGAGCACGCCGGAGAAGGTCGCTACATCATCCATGCCGACAAGAAGATCCATGGTGTGGCTCCCGGACAGTTCTGCGTGGTCTACGACGAGCAGCACCACCGCTGTTTCGGCTCGGGTGAGATTGAGATGGAATAAAGAAAGAATAGAGGGAAAATGGTACAGAAGGGGGAAAACAAATAAAGCAAAGGCTCCCTACATTATGAAAAGACTACGTTTATTACTGATTATCGTTTGTTTGTTTCTTAGTTTTCCAACTATGTTCGCTGAGACGATTGCCGGACGATGGACGGCAGAGAAAGCCAACAAGTGGTATGCGCAATACCCTTGGATGGCTGGTTGCGATTATATCCCCGCCAACGCTGATAATCAGATAGAGATGTGGAGCGAGGAAACCTACGACCATGCCACCATCGACAAGGAACTGGGCTGGGCCGAGCAGTTGGGCTTCAAGACCCTGCGCGTGTTTCTCAGCAGCATCGTCTATGCCCACGATTCTCAAGGATTAAAGACACGGATGGATGACTTTCTCTCTGTCTGCGCTTCTCATGGCATCAAGCCGATGTTTGTCTTCTTTGACGACTGTTGGAATGCGATCTCTGCCTATGGCCCACAGCCTCAGCCTCTCACAGGCGTTCACAACAGCCAGTGGGTACAGGATCCCTCCTGCGATTTGCGGTTAGACACCACTAAGCTCTATCCACAACTGAAACGCTACGTTCAGGATATTCTCACGACCTTCGGCCACGACAGCCGTGTGCTCATGTGGGACCTCTATAATGAGCCGGGCAACAGCCATCATGGCACTACGTCGCTATCCCTGCTGCGCAATGTGTTCATTTGGGCCCGCCAATGCCAACCCTCGCAGCCGCTGACCGCCGGCATCTGGCGCGAGACCGATGATTTCAAGCCACTCAACGACTTTCAGTTGAGCAATTCCGACATCATCTCGTATCATGATTACCACGATTCCATCCGCCATGAGCAGGAGATCAAGAAGCTTCAAGCCCTTGGTCGTCCTTTGGCTTGCACCGAGTATATGGCGCGCACGCAAGGCAGTTTCTTCCGCACCATCATGCCACTGCTCAAACGCCACCGTGTGATTGCCATCAACTGGGGACTGGTCACCGGTAAGACCAACACACGCTATGCCTGGGGCGATCCACACCCCGACGGTAGCGAACCCGACGTGTGGTTCCACGACATCCTGCGACCCGACGGATCGCCATACCTCACACAGGAAGTAAATTTCATTAAAGCTCAGACAAAATAGACAAAAAAAAATCGGGTGTCTCACGACAACCGATTCCCAAAAAACAAACTACTTAAAAACTAATCTACTAAAACAAATCAAAATTTCTTATTGCTTATGATACACGTCATACTATGACGTGTCTTTTTCTTTCTTTTCTATAGACAAAGTTAGGAGTTTTTGTGGTTATCTCCAAATCTTCGAGAGACTAATTGATGGGCTGTTAAACAAAAATAACACTTCATATATTTGTTATCGCACACAACAATTGACGCAAATCAATTAAACAATAAAATTCGATTTTTATGAGGAAAATAAATTGTGGGAATGCAGAGAACTTAGTAATTTTGCAGTGTCAAAAGGTTAATAGATTGTTTAGGTTAGTAATAGATTTAGGTTTTTAGTTATTAGGTTTTAAGATTGTGATAACACTTTGAGCGGAGAGTCGCTCAATTTATCTTTAGATTTTTCACAATTAAGATAGCACAGCCTTGGAAGTGATTCCGGGGCTGTGTTTTTTGCTTATGCTCATTCTTCTTCTACCTCAGGGCCAAAGCGGTTCTCCTGCGGCTCGCTCGGTTGGCAAAGCAGCACGATGAGCCAAATGAAGCCAATGATGGGGATGAGGCAGATCCAGTACCACTGTCCGCCCTTACCTATGTCGTGGAGGCGACGCCAAGTTACTCCGAAACTCGGCAGAAACAGTGCCAACGAGATGCCATAGTAGAAGATACTCGTCAACAAGATGGTAACGAAATCACCTGACGACACCGCCCACTCGTTAATGGCAGCAAGCACAATACCAATGATAAAAGAGTCAAGAACAAACCACCAGTACTCGGGACGACGCGCACGGCCGTTGAAATTGCAATAGTTGTGAAAAACAACTTTCTTGAAAGCGGAAACCATGTTCATAATCAATACGATTTTAAGTTAGAAATTATCTTTTTGAGTATTTTAGGTACAAATTTAATAAAAAGACATCATTTCTACAAGTTTCTGCTTCAATTTGTTTCATTTGAGCCATCAGTTTTTCGCTTCTCTCACATTCTCATACGCTAAGGTTGCAAGCCTTTTTTACCCATCAAACGCCAAATGCCCCGACGCATCGGCACGTGTATGTTACGATGCGACGGGGCATTGAGCATAAAAAAAACATACCGTCTTGACAGCAGGTCATCAGTTTCGTTTCACTCCCACAATGCCCTGGAGCTTGTCGTCGAAGTAGAACGTGCGGGAGACAGTGTCGCGGTCGTGAGCAAACCAGCCGTGCATGAACAGGAGCTTGGGCGTATAGCCCTGATAGCTGACCCGATGATTGACGATCTTCGAACGCTCTGCCTCGGCATGCATCGCCTTCAAAGCCACGGGCGTGACAAAGAACGTGGAGTCGAGACGTGACCAGCGCACGACCTCATAGTCCTGCATGGGCATGTGTTCCTCCATGAAGTCCTGAGCCATACTGCGCGCCTCGTGACGCTCGCCACAGCCCGCAAGCAGGAAGGCCAGTGTCACGAGAGGCAGCAAAGTCGTTTTCAACGTTCTGATCATAGATTATTCCTCGGGAATATTCTTCAGAATTTCGAGCAGATGATCCCACACCATCTGTACCGTGGGGATGTGGAGGCACTCGTCGGGCGTATGGACGTGGCGGAGCGTAGGACCGAAGCTGACCATGTCGAGCTCAGGATATTTCTCTGAGAACAAACCGCACTCCAGACCGGCATGAATGCCACGAACCACAGGATCCTTGTGGAAGAGTTTCTTGTAAGCATCGACAGCCACTTTCACCATCTTGGAGTTGGGGTTCATCTTCCACGCGGGATAGCCGCTGCCCTGCTCCACTTCCGCACCGGCCAGTTCAAAGGCGGCACGCACCGTGTTGGCCATGTTGCGAAGGTTGCTTGTTACATTGGAGCGATGGCTGGCAACGAAGACGACGCTGTCGTCGGTGGTATGCACACTGGCAACATTGCTGGAAGTCTCTACCATATCGTTCAGGGCCGGATCCTGGCAGATGGCGAAGACGCCATTGTCCAGAGCCTGAAGTCCGGCAATCAGTTTGCGGCTGACCTCTTTGGGCAGCACCTTCTGCGCCTCTGCACTCTGCAGGCTCCATACCATGTTGACATCCGTAACGTGGAACTCGTCCTCAACATCCTTGGAGAAGATGTTCCAGTCGGCCTTTACCTCTTCTTTCTTGTCAGCGGGAACGGCGAAGACAATCTTGCCGTCGCGCGGGATGGCATTGTGCATCTTGCCGGAGTTCCACTGTGCCAGTCTGAGGTCGGTCTTGCTCTGCTCCATATAGAGGAAGCGGGCCAGGATCTTGATGGCATTGGCGCGTTTCTTCTCGATGTCGTCGCCGGAGTGTCCGCCTTTGAGGCCTTTGAGACTGCCTTCGAAGAAGAAGTAGCCCTTAGGTGCATCCTCGCGCTGGAAACGGAAGGTAGCCTTTGTCGACATACCACCGGCGCAGGAGATGAAGATCTGGCCTTCCTCCTCAGAGTCGAGGTTGACGAGATACTTACCGGTCATGAAACCGGGTTTCATGCCGATGGCACCGCCGAGACTTGTCTCCTCGTCGACGGTGAACACACACTCCAGCGGGCCGTGCTCGATGTCGTCGGAGTCGAGGATGGCCAACTCGATAGCGTCGCCGATACCGTCGTCAGCGCCTAAGGTAGTGCCTTTGGCGTGAAGCCACTCTCCGTCGACGTAAGTCTGGATAGCGTCTTTATGGAAGTCGAAGTCTACATCCACGAGTTTGTCGCAGACCATATCCATGTGGCTTTGCAGTATCGTGGTAGGACGGTTCTCATAGCCTTTGGTAGCCGGTTTGCGGATCAGCACGTTGCCGGTCTCGTCGACCAGTGTCTCCAAACCGTGATCCTCGCCAAACTTCTTCAGGAAGGCGATCATTTGTTCCTCGTGTTTCGAGGGGCGGGGTATGTGGTTGATCTTTGCGAATTGCTCGAACACGCGAGCTGGTTTCAATTCTGCCATGATGTTCGTTTTTTAATAAGGTTTATGTGTTTTTTCTTTGTCATTTGCCTTTATTGTGCTATCTTTGCACTTATAATTGTGCAAGCAAGCACTGCAAAATTACAAAAAATGATAGAAACATTACTCTGCACGGTGTTAATAATTGCTATTGCCATGATCCTGCTGTGCGTGCGCGTCATCTTGAAGAAGAACGGCTCGTTTCAGTCGCAGCACATCCACGACAATGCCGCCCTTCGCAAGCAGGGCATTCATTGCGTCATCGACCAAGACCGGGAGGCTCGCATGAAGTCGCAGGCAATGTGATCAGCACGCTATCGGAAATTAAAAACAAAACAGAATACAAGACAATGAAAACTACAAACGCATTACGCACGCTGGCCGTGATGGCTATGTCAGCTCTCACGCTCGTCAGCTGCGACAAAAGCAAGCCTCAGATGGACGACAAGGCTCCTGAGACAACAACGAAAGCCGCAAGTTCCAAGATTGCTTTCGTGGAGGTAGACTCCATCATGACGCAGTATCAGTTCTGCAAGGAGTACAGCAAGATCCTCGAGCAGAAGGGCAACAACATCCAGAAGACGCTCGCCGGCAAGCAGCAGCAACTGCAGGCCGCCGCTGCCAACTTCCAGCAAAAGGTACAGCAGAACGCCTACACGCGCGAGCAGGCTGAGGCTATACAGGCCGGACTGCAGAAGCAGAGCAATGACCTGCAGCAGCTCAACCAGCGACTGAGCGGTGAGTTCCAGGAGGAGACCAACAAATACAACAAGGCTCTGCATGACTCACTGCAGCACTATCTGGCCATCTACAACAAGGATAAGAAGTATGGTATGATCTTTGCCAAGCAGGGCGACAACGTGCTCTATGCCGACAAAGCCTATGACATCACCAACGAGGTGGTAGCCGGACTGAACAAAGCCTACAAAAGCAAACTGAAGAAGTAAACGACTTCATTCAATCAGATATATAGGGAGCAGAGCACAGTATTTGTCGCTCTGCTCTTATCTTATATGGCATAAACTGTCATACATATCTCAAAAGACGAGTAACTCTTGTCTTTATCTCTAAGGAAATGATAGCAGATGACTTTCGTCAGTTCCCTAACTCTAACTGATTCTTGACAAGATTGCATGTTGTCTTGAAAAAGGAAATGACATACAAGATATTTTTATCTGAATTTTCGATTAATTTGTAGCGATAACGCAAGCTGCAAAGCCAATTATCTATAAATCAGTTTATATTTAACTTATTATGTTTTGTCATTTCATTTATTATTGTTACATTTGTAGCGG
>NZ_JAMXSP010000011.1:0-118364 GCF_025457485.1 Hallella absiana | reverse complement strand
CAGACGACGACGTTGATAGGGTGCAGGTGTAAAGACGGTGACGTCAAAGCCGAGCACTACTAATTGCCCGAGAGCTTCTTTCGAGGCAATGCTTTCAGATGTATTGGCAGCATTCTTTCGGAGACGTAAGAGTTCTGTATAATATAATAAAGAGTCAAGACGCTTCTTTATAGCTTAGAGCTTGTGGCGATAAGTCAACCCCATTTTGGGTGGCTATTGCGGTGGGGTCCCACCTCTTCCCATTCCGAACAGAGAAGTTAAGCCCACTTGCGCCGATGGTACTGCAATGCAATGCGGGAGAGTAGGAGGCCGCCCTCTTTCACTTACAAGAGCCCTTGAAGACAGCAATGTTTTCAAGGGATTTTTTGGTAGTCTCTCCCTAGTAGACCCTCCCTAACCCTTCCTAAAAGGATGGAAAAGCAATACCCGTAATGCATAGTACCCTTCCCTTGTATTCCCTAAGAGGGAGGGAAAATCAATATTCGTAAAGTATAGTAGACTTTCCCTTGTATTCCCTAAACGGGTGGGGAAGTAATACCGTCTGATCATGTGGTAGTGATTCAATAAAATTCTATAGTAAGCTGTAGTTTCTATAGTATGAGGGAATTGCTATGCCTTCTCATTGGCACACAATGCATGCTTGTTGTATTGCGGTTCCCTCTCTTTGGGGAGAATATGCTTTACCTTTTCATCTCGATCTTGACGGCACTAAGGTGTTGGCAAACTCAAGAATCAGAGAAATTAAGAATTATTCTTTAGCGACTTAATTACAAAGAGCTGTAAGAATGAAATCAGCTCTGCTGCTTCTTTTCTTATATGTGCATTCATTCATATTGGTGTGTATGACATTCTCTTATTCTTGATAATTATTCTCAATAGTTCGGTTTTAATGCTACTGATGTGGTTTGAGGCTTATCCTTGTAGGCTATACAATATAGTGACGTGCATTTGTTAAGCATGATTTGTCTCAAAGTTGTATTTGTCTCTATATACTTGTGATGAAATCAAAAAGGCACCACGTGTTTGTGGTGCCTTCTGAATCTTTTTTCCTCGTGGAGAACTTTAAAAGTAATATTCTTCTTGTTATTATTACTTCATCAGTTCTTCCATTTTTTTTAGTAGTTCTTCACCTCTGAGATCTTTGGCGATGATGTTTCCTTTATTGTCGATAAGGACATTTGCAGGGATTGCGCGGATGTTGTAAGCGGCTGCAGCAGTACTTTTCCAGCCTTTGAGATCGCTCATCTGCGGCCACGGCATCTTCAATGTGCTGATGGCCTTAACCCATGCCTCACGGTTATTGTCGAGAGAAACGCCTACGACTTCCAGCCCCTTGTTATGATATAGTTTATAGACTTTCACAACGTTTGGCATCTCTGCACGGCATGGACCGCACCAACTGGCCCAGAAGTCAAGGAGTGTGTATCGGTTCTTATTTATATAGGCAGAAAGTTGGATGTCAGTCTTTCCATCAATCCCTTTCAAAACGATGTCGGTATAGTGCTGACCCACTGCTGTGGCTTTAGAGATGCGTCTCTCAGCCATTATCTGCTTGTAATACTGATACTGAATGCCTGATGCCGTCATCTTATTGAGGATCGCATTGACTTGCGTTTCAGTCATGTCTTGTGCATACCATTGCAGCAACATATCGCTGATGGGAGACGGAATGTGAGCCATGATGAATTCGAAGTGTCGGTTGGTACTGATTTTACGTAGCGAGTCCAGTTGTGCTTTTGCCTTGTTACGTATATCTTGTGGCAGTGTAGAGTCGTTGGCTTGCTCGTAAGGTTTGTCCATAAGCTTGCTGAAATCTTCGTCTTCCTTTGTAACTTCGTCATAAAGTTTCTGCGTCTGTCCTCCTTTAACAATGGGTTTCTTGTTGCTGTCTTGTGGATATATTTGCAGGCTGATGGGTGCATTCTCCAGTATGAAGTCGGTCATTCCAATCATTTGGCCTTTATGCATGGCTACCGCTACGCGCATGTCAGCTCCGTCAATGGTGCCGTTGAAGGCGAAGGTGCCATTCTTGACGATGGCCGTGTCGGTGGGTGCCAGTTGAAAGAATCCTGTCATGACGGCAAGGTAGATGGTGTCGCCGTCGACGGTACCCTCAGCGGTACCGGTGACATGATAACGTTGTGTCTGTGCGTTGGCGCCCCAACAGAGGCAGAGCATAACGCATAGAAGAATGAATTTTCTCATGGATGATATCATTGTTATAGTAATTATTTAGCGAGCAAGTTATCGAGAGTTTCCTTCACTTGTTCGGGTCCAGACATAGCAGAGAGCACTTTGCCGTCGGGGCGCACGAGCAGATAGTAGGGTACGCCGTTGCCAACCTGATATTTAGTGAAGAGGTCTTTATATCCTTGTGGCGATGTTCTGTATTGTGCCCAGGGCTCATGGTGCTTTTGCATACTTCTGAGCCATGCCTGTTCTTTTATATCTATAGACACGCCCAGTACAGTGAGGTCCTGACTGTATTTCTCTGCGAGCGTTTTGATGTCGGGCATGGCGGCGAGGCATATACCACACCAGCTGGCCCAGAAGTCGATGAGGACGTAGCCCGGTTTTGACTGTTGCGCTTCGGCAACGATTTTGGAGAGAGATGTCGGCATCCCTTTTGTCGTGACGAGGTCGAGGTCCTGGAGGGTAGCACCTTTCACCATCTTACGGGCTTGAGCGATCTGTTGTCGCATCAACCGCAGGCCTGTCGTGTCCTCGGGGACGGAAGTGATGGTGGTGTCGAGATGTTCCACTTGTGCCGCTGTGAGGTTATAGGCGCGTTCCATGAGCCGGCGAGCGAGGTCTACGGCGACGGGCGAGTGGGGATGACCGTCAATGAAGCGGAAGAAGAGATCTGGTGACACCACTGCGCCACCGGTGTCATCCATGGCGAGAAGGTCGTTGTAGTCGTCCTGAACCTGCCCGCCCTTCACCTTCAGCTCCGGGGTGATGAGAATGTCGTCATTGGTGAGATAGAGATTGATATAGTTCCAATGGATGGAGTCATCAGGCCAGTGGTTCTTTGCCACGATATTGAGGTTGTTGGTGATGAAGGTAGCCGCGCGTGGCCTGTCTATCTTCCCTGTAAAGGAGAAGGTATGGTTGCGGAGCACGCCAGAGCAGCACTCTACTGATTGTGCCGTGTCCGTGCTGACGAGAAGTCCCACGGCAGTCCCGTCGGGAAGGGGCAGACAGCCATGAAGGCGGAATCCATCATGCTGCGCCCAAGCAGTATAGCTACCGGTGAGGACCAATAGGACAAGGAGCAACAGCCTGTGCATGGCTGTTGCTGTCTTTTTTGTTGTGGCTATGAGCAGCCGTTCTCCCCTCATAGCATAGAAGTTGTTTGTTGTCATAGTAGTATCTTATTTTCCTTGTGTGTCACGAACAAAGCGAACGCTCATCATGTTCTGAACCGAAGAAGTATGGCGGTAAACATCCTGACGGTTGTACATCAGCTTGCGGATATAGGCCGTGCTCTTCAGGTTGTCGCCAGGTGTCGCTGTCCAGTAGTATCCCATGGCCTGTAGGAAGTAATATTTCGAGGCAAAGGAAGTAGACAGCCCGTCCATGAATCCACCATAGCGCATGTCGAGGCCGGTACCGTCTTTTTGGTGCATCAGTGTGCCCTGTACGGTTCCTCTCCATCCGTCGGCGTCGGCTTGCTGCTGTGTCATGCCGAGTGCCATCTCCAGTTTCTTCCAGTCGTCGTCGGTAGGCAGCCGCCATCCATCGGGAACTGCCTCCTGGGCCCCTTGCCAGGAGTAGAGATATCCATAGGTGCTGACGGTCTGTTGTGCCGCCGTGCCCTCTTCGTCGCCGATGGCATCGTTGGAGAGATAGATGGACCGGGTGTCATCGTTGCCTGTGTCATAGCGTGCATTCTCCACTGTCCAGTCGAGGCCACCGTAGGTGACATAGTGGTAGATGTTGCCGTCGCGTTCATCGGTAAACTCTCCGGTGGCTTCAGGGGTGATGTGGGGCACCGTCGTGTCATCATCGTCGCTCCCGCAGGCCGTCAGCAGGGACACCGTAGCTGTCAGCAGGGTTGCGGCAAGGAGCGAAAGAATATGTTTTCTGTTCATTGTCTTCTGTCTTTTTGTTGGTGTTTTCTTAGTATACATAGCCGAGGTCCGTGAGCAACTGCTTCATAGCCTGGTATTTGGTGATGATAGTGGGGTAGTCGGCATACTGTGTGCTCACCTCCTGCTCCGTATGTGTGAGTGCAAGGTTGACGTAGGATGCAATGTCGTCGTTCTGGGCAGGATATTGTCCCCAGAAGAGGTATCCCCAGGAGTAGGCGCCGTCGATGAATCCGGCGTTGTTCATATCCTTCATGTTACCATCGTCGTCAAAGTGTGGGTCTGCCACGTTGTGACCATAATACGCAGCCGAATACTGTGTGAAGGCGTTGAGGGCCTTAGCTGGCTGTTGCGCCACTTTGTTGCTAAGCAGGTCTACGAGGATACTTTCCGCTGTACTTTTCTTTGTTTCTTCGTCGGCACCATCGAGGACGTCGAGGGCCAGTGCCGTAGTCCTGTTGCCTACAGCACACTGTGGCTCGGCATCATAGGTGTAGACACCATCCGTTACGGTATAGCGTGTGATATGGCTGACGAGGAGCCAGGAGAAAGGCCGCAGCTTGGGACCGAGATGTGGCAGGATATAGCCTTCGAGGAAGCTGATGCCGTCCTTCATATCACTTATCTGCGTGAGATATTGGTATTTGAATGCCGTCCGCTGTGCGTTGGACGCCATGACATAGGACACGTCGAGGAGCTCGTTGGCATAGAGGGTGTTGCCCTCGGCATCGGTGCCTATGGCCTCATGGCGGAGGGTATCGTTGAAGAGGAGGTAGGAGCCCGTCTTCCGATAAAACTCGTTGCGCATGGCCGACACAGGGTTGGTGGCGCTGTCGGTGGCTAAGAATCGGTTTTGGTCAGCGTAGGACGGTGTGAGCTCGTCGTCGTCCGAGCAGCCTGCGATAGTCAGGCAGGCTGTGAGGGCGAGTATATAAATGAAGTAATGTCTCATGATTACTGTGTGTTGTGAATAGGTGATTGTTACAGTGCTGTCGAGGAGTATGTTCTCGTGCCGCGCTCATTGTTCTTCATGCCGTTGTTGGCGTCGAGAACTTCCTGTGGGATAGGCAGCACCCATCCCCAGTCGTCGGGCTGGAGGATGAAAGTGTGGAGGGCTGTGCGTCTGGAGGAGCTGCGACTCTCGTAGTAATAATAATGGTGCGTGATAGTCTCTTTCTGCGGCAGCACCTGGCAGACGCGGTAGCGG
This sequence comes from Hallella absiana, assembly GCF_025457485.1. Taxonomy (NCBI): domain Bacteria; kingdom Pseudomonadati; phylum Bacteroidota; class Bacteroidia; order Bacteroidales; family Prevotellaceae; genus Hallella; species Hallella absiana. The sequence goes on along the minus strand of NZ_JAMXSP010000011.1, from coordinate 113,066 downwards.
CGGAGGTCGAACCATCGCTGTCCTTCGAGGCAGAGCTCGCGCTCCCGCTCGTTGCGTATCGTCTTGATGAGGTCGTCACCGGTAGCCGTGACGGCATAGTCGGTGCCTGGCGCATAGCGCTGAGCCCGGAGGGTGTTGAGCGCCTGGCGGGCAGCATCCTCATGGCCCATATATGCCTCCGCTTCGGCTTTGATGAGATAAGCCTCTGCGGCACGGAAGCAGAACTTGTCAGAGATGTCGACATGGTTGAACGAGGTGGGCGAGTAGTAGGCATAGAAATAATACTGTGGGTCTGTGGGCTCCAAGGTGAGGTTCGTGGCTATGATGGGTGTCTTGGCATAACCGTGGAAGTCGCCGTTGGTCCAGATGAACTTTGACTTGCGCAGGTCATCGTCACTGTAGAGCCCGTAGATCTTGTCGGTGATGGTGAAGCTCTTGATATAGTTCATCGTGTAGCAAGGCATGGCGTTTCCTCCCATGGAGAAGATGAGCTCAGGAGAGGCGGCGTTGAGGATTCCAGCCTTCTGGTTGAGTGCGTTAAGGTTCTGCAGGGTAGGATGCTCGTTGATGACCTTCTGAGCATAGCGTGCGGCCAACTCCCAGTTCTGCATGTAGAGGTAGACGCGGCTCTTGAGGAAGTGGACGGCGACGGAGTCGGCACGGTACTTGCTGGGCTGGGCGCCATAGGCCGTGAGTTCCTTGTCAGCGATGTCAAGGTCGGAGAGTATGAGGTCATAGACTTCCTGTACGGTATTGCGCTGGAACGACTTGTCCTCAACGTTCTCCGAGGTCTTGATCGGCACTGCGAGGTCGGAGGATGCCGTGGCAGGGTCGTAGGCCTTGCCGTAGAGGTTGGTAAGGAAGAAATAATAGTAGGCACGCAGGAAGTGAGCTTCACCGTCGACTTTTATCTTGCCCAGCTGAGCGGCGTTATCGTTCTGCTTGAGTTTGGTGACACTGTAGATGATGTTGTTGGCCACGTTGATGAGTTTGTACATCTGTGTCCAGTTTCCGTTCTCGGTGTTATAGCCGGTGTAGCTGTCGTTCTGTCCGGAACGAGCCTGCCAGGTGAAATAGCCGAAGACGCGTTCCTTGCCGTCATACTCCATTAAGTTGTCGTCGTTGGTGGAGAGGTTCTCATCGAGCTCGTCACCGAGGAAGTGGAGGAAGAACTGATTGTCGTCATTGGCTTGTCCAAGGGTGCTGGACTGATATTGTGGCAGGTAGCAATTGCCGATGAGAAGCTCGTTGAGGTCCTCCCAGCTGTCGACATAGTCGGTATCCTGACTGTACTCTTTGAGGAAGTCGCCACAGCCGGTAACGGAGAGAAGCAGGGCAGCGGCGCACATATATTTATATATTGCGTGTATCATGATGGATAAGCATTAGAATTGAATATTGACGCCGAGGGTGAAATAGGGCGTGTCGGAGAGCTGCACCTCGGCAAAGCCGGACTGTGTGGGTGTCTGTCCTTTGAGCTTGCTGTTGCAGAAGGTGTAGAGGTTGTTGCCGGTGAGAGTCATGGCAAGTCGCTCAAGGTGGAGCTGCCTCAGTGCGTTGGCGGGAAGCTCATAGGTGAGGCTGATGCTTGCGATGCGCAGGTAGTCGGCACTGACGACGCGGAGATCACTGTAGTCGTACATCGTCCAGGCGTCGTTGGCGATGGCCACACCCTGGTAATTGCTGCCATTGGACCAATGCTGGCTGTATTGGTAGTATCCGGGTGCATCTGAAGACATGATGGCGGGGATATTGGTGTACAGCTCATCACCGGGCTTCTTCCATCTGTTGAGGACGGCGCGGTTGAGGTTGTACTGTGGATAGATTTGTCCGGGGTCGCTGTTGCCGCCGTTCTGTCCGTAGAGTTTGAAGAGCCGTATCTTGTTGCCTGCGGCATAGTCGAGGAAGATGCCGAGGCGCCAGTTCTTATAGGTCAGTGATGAAGAGATGCTTCCCGTGATATCGGGGTCTCTCCTGCCAGAGAGCGAGAGGACACGCATTGCCGTCTCGTAGTTGTCGAGTCCCACGAGCTCGTTGGCCCTGTCCTGCCAGTCGTCGAAGAGCGGACCGCCGTTGAGAGGATTGAGGCCTATGAAGCGATAGGAGTAGAAGGTGCCGATGGCTTGGCCGTTGACGAGTGCTGTGCCGTCGAGGTAGTCGCTGATTTTATACGTGTCGCCACCAGGTGTTGTCTCCATGCGGTTGATGATTTTGGAGAGGGAGGCAGAGAGCAGCCAGTTCCAGTTCTTCGTCTGCACGGGAGTAGCGGTGATAGAGAAGTTGTAGCCTTTGTTGAGAATCTTTCCCGAGTTCACGACATAGGAGGTAAAACCGTTGACATCGCTGATGGTCTTGTTCATAAAGGCATCGACAGTCATCTTGTGGTAGTATTCTATCTCCATCATGAGGCGGTTGTGCATGAACGCCATCTCCAGTCCGGTGTTGAAGGAGTGCGTCTGTTCCCATTTTAGGTTTGGATTGGCGAAGTTTGCCACAGTCGATGTCATCTCGTTGTAGTGAGTATCGAGCGCACCTTTGGTGATGGTGAGCACAGGCGTCTGTCCGTCGAGCATGTTGCCCTGACCACCGTAGGAGATCTTCCAGGTAAGGTTGTCAATCCATTTAGGATGCCAGTTGGTGATGTCGAGAACGTTGGCGAGTCCGGAGACGGACCAGACGGGAAGAATCTTCTCGTTGGATCTGTCGCCGAACTTGTTACTACCGTCGTATCGTGTGTTGGCGTTGAGGGTGAAGAGCGTCTTGTAGCTGTATGACAGCGTGCCGTAGGCCGAGAGCAGGTTGGTGCGTGTGTCAACGATCGTGGGCATGTTGGTGCTCAGCCAGGTGAGGTACGAGGTATAGGTGTTGGGTATGGACGTGACAAACTTCTTGCCTCTATCGCTGTAATAGCCGCGCTGGGTGTAGCTGTTGCCTGTGTAATGCGTGCTGCTGGCCTCGACACCGACAGCGAGGTTGATGTTATGCTGGAGGTTGGCACCGAAATATTTATTCATGTTGCCTTGCAGACGCATGGTCCAAGCCGTCATGTCGGTGTTGTTCTCCGACAGCTCACCACCAAAGGGCATCTTGCTCATCGACGGCTGGTCGGGAGTGACACCATATTCACTCTGCCGCTCATTGGCAGCATAGTAGCTCTTCTCACCATACCATCCCTCTTGTGTGGTGTTGGCGGTAGAGAAGGAGGCGATGGCATTGAAGTAGAGCCAGTCGTAGGCTGTGTATTTGAGATTGAAGGTCGACTTGAAGCCGTTGTCCTTCTGCTTGTTGTAGCTGTTGTCAAGCTCGTTGAGGATGTTGTAGTTGTAGGCGCCCTGTGTTGCAGTGCCTTTATAATAGTAGTAGGTGCCGTCGTCGTTGTAGGCCGGTATGACACGGCTGGTGTTGTAGGCGTAGTCGATGGCATTGACTTTGTCATAGCGTTTTCTGCTGTGGTAGCTGCTGAGCTGCAGCGAGAGCGCAAACTTCTGACTGAGGTTGAAGTCGAGGTTGGTGGCAGAGGTGATCCTGTTGTTGTAGTTGTTCTTGATAACGTCCTCATCGTTGGTGTAGCCCACGGAGGCGTAGTATCGGAACTTGTCGGATCCGCCGGAGATGTTGACGCTGTGGTCAGAGGAGACGGCATCGCGGCAGAGCAACTTAAACCAGTCGGTATTGCGTGTCTCATCGGCGTTGACGGCATCCTGAAACTGCTGCCAGGAATACTGTCCGCTGTAGTATTTGTCGATAGCATCCTCATAGCCCACGAGGACCATGGAGGAAGGATACTTATAGTGCATGCCGACCATATCGCGGGAAACGGCAGTGCGCTCTTTGGAGTCCATGAGATCTATCTTTCTGTCAGAGTAGCGTGGACGCCGACGGTAGGTACCTGTATAGTTGTAGGAGATGATGGGCTTGCCCTCACGACCCTTCTTTGTGGTGATGACAATGACGCCATTGGCTGCGCGTGTGCCGTAGAGGGCAGTTGCCGAAGCGTCCTTGAGGACGTCGATACGGTCTATGTCTTGAGGGTTGATACCTGAGATGGCGTTACCGATGCGGTTGACATAGTCAGGATCGTTGAGTACGCTGGCCGAGAGGTTGACTGGATTGCTGACGATAATGCCGTCGACGACCCAAAGAGGCTCGCGGTCGCCGATGAGAGTGCTGGTACCGCGGATGCGTATCTTCGGCACAGCATTGATTTCACCACTGGCATTGCTGACGACGAGGTCGGGGATGCGTCCTTGCAGCATCTTGTCAAGGCTGCTCATTCCGGGGCGGTCTATATCACTCATTTTCACACTGGTGACCGAACTGGTGAGGTTGCGGCGGTCGAGTTGCTGGTAACCTGTGATGACGACATTGTCGAGCTCCTGCGCGTTGTCTTCCAGTACCACAACAGCGTAGTCGTCGCGGTTGCCCCGCCACTGATTGTCCTTCATGCCTATGCTGCTGACGTTGAGCACAATGCGATCGCTCTTAGCGTCGATGGAGAACTTGCCGTCGGCATCACTCACCGTGCCCACACCATTGGCGCGGTCGCGGATGACAGCACCGATGATAGGCTCGCCGCTCTCGTCCATGACGATGCCCACAAGGTGCTTGCCGTCACCGATATTCTTGTCGTGAGGAATGTTGGCAGTGCGCATGATGACGATGTAGTCGTCCTTGCGGTCTGCGTGGAGGCCGTGCCCGCTGATAAGCCGGTTAACGACGGCCACGGGAGCCTGGTTGTCAGCCTTGAGCGTGACGCGGAAGTTGACATCATCATAGTTGTACTGTATCTTCAGCCCCGAAAGCTTTTCCACCCTCTTTAGAGCTGTGGTGGCTTTCTCGTTGCTGAACGATACAGAGATACGGTTTCTCACCTGTGCCAGGGCTATGGTGCACCAGCAGAGCAGCATGAGGCACAGCAGTGTGCACCTCCGTCGTCCCTGCCGTCCCCCGGCTTCTGTCATTGCATGAATCATAGGTAATAAAGTATTGATACTTATTAAATGTTTATTCTGCTCTCTTACTTACTTATTTATTGTCAATACGCTAAGCCTCAAGGTATTGTGCCCTAAATAAATGTTAAAACTAAAATCAATCTATTCGAAGTCTGTTGTCGTGAATCTCTACCTTGGTATGACTAATCTTGTTAAGTTCATCGACGACGCGTGTGACGGGCCAGTTGCGCTCGGCATTGAAGTGCAGGCGCGTGTTGATATCGGCATCAGGCATATAGCTCACGGGCATATCATACCATCGCCCTATCTCATCGACAATCTCTTGGAGCGTCTGTCCGTCGAAATAGAAATGTCCATCCTTCCAGCTCAGTGCCACGTCCATGTCGGCCTCCTGCGTCATCAGGTCTCCGTTGTCGAGTACGGCCTGATGTCCCGGACTGAGCATGACGGTCTTGCTGTGATAGCTTACACCGACCTTGCCGCTGACGAGTGTCACCTGTGGTGCGTCACCCTCAATGTTGCGAACGTTGAAGCGTGTGCCGTAGACAGTGGCGTGGCAGTCGCCGGCATCAACGGTGAAGGGCGATGCGGTGTCGTGGTGAACGTCGAAGAATGCCTCGCCGCGGAGAGTCACACGTCGTGGGGCGCCTTCGCCGAAGTGGCTGTTGAAGGCAATCTCACTGTCCACGCTGAGCCATACATGAGTGCCGTCGGGCAGAATCAGCTGTGCCGTCTTGCCCTTGGCCACATGCAGGGTGTAGGTCTCTGCATCACGCTGTGCACTGCGTTCCACCTTGATGATGTTGTCGGGTAGAACAGTGATGCCTCGGTCCCGGGCCGAGACGTTAGAGAGAACTTTGTCGCCAGCTATGAGCGACACGCCGCCTTGCTGGTGGGCATCGTCGATGGTCGTCATCTTCTTAGCAGTGATGGTTTGTGAAGACTGGTTGTCATTGTGTAACCATCCCTTAGGTAAGAGGGTGAAGAATAGCAATAGGGACGCAGCGAGGGCCAGTGCCACTTTACCCACCACGGCCCATCGCGAAGGATTTGCAGTGACGGTTGCGTCCTCGCTTGCTTCTTTAGGTTTTTGAGTTGTCTCCTGTGCTTCTCCGTCTGCTTTCACCGACTTTTCCTGCGCTTCTATCCGGCACCGACAAGCCTGAAATGCCACCTCGACATCGGGCGACGGCGTGTCGTCGAGGAGCGCGCGCTCAACGAGAAACGTGAGACGGGCATCTTGGATAGTGCCTTCCTGCGGGGATGTTCCTTGGGCTCCTTTGGAAGGAATATTGCTGTTGCGTGTTGTCATAGATGGTTCAATTTTGGTAATATTACGCCGAGTACGTGCTGTTGGTGCCTATGTGTATTCTTCTTTTAACATTTTTCGCATCATCTTGAACACTATGCTCATCCGTTTGTGAATCATGTTCACCGAAGTGTGGAGCACTTCTGCCGTTTCCCGGTAAGTCATCTTTCTGAAATAGGTGCACTTGAGGATGGACTTCTCAGGCTCGGGCAACTGTTCTATGGCTTCTTTGACCTGCTGTATGCGTTGCTCAAACTCCATAACTTCTTCCTCAGTGCCGAGTGGCGTCGTGCCAACTTGCAGGCGTGTGTAGCGGTCTATGGCCTTGTCGTGTCGCAGCTTGTCAAGGCAGCGGTGGCGTACGGTCGTGTAGAGAAATCCGACAGCCTGCCGGTCGTCGGGGGTCAGACTGCCCTCACGCAGCATCTCCCAAACGGTCTGAAAGACGCCGCCCGTAATGTCTTTGGCCTGCTCCTCGTCGCAGAGAAAAGTCAGCGCATAGAGATATAGCGGCTTGTAGAAACGCTTGAAGAGCGCTTCCATCCTTGCTGTCGTTGTCGGTACCTCGTTACACATTATTATATATAGGGCTTCCTGTCACCATCAGAACGATGGGACGGGGAGAACGCCCAACTTGTTAACTGGTGCAAAAATACGAGTTTTCTTTCAGATAACACACAGCAGTAGGGATCTAAATACTTCTTCTATGTTTTTTTTGTGTTTATTAGATGTTAGAAAGTCAATACCGAAGGGCCTCGTCTACTTCAATTCTTCATTTTCATTCTATTGGCGAGTCTTTTATGTGCTCGAAAGACAGACAATATATTCGTGTAGACTTCGTTTCTTACTTATGCTAACAATATTGTCTTCGTTACATAAGTTCTTGTCTACACTCTTGCGCCTGCCGCGTACGAGAGGTTTTGGCGTGCAGTCACCCTTTGCTTATCGTTTTCTTCGTGAAGTGATCACGGAGCGGTGGCCCTATTATGCTTACGACGATTTGAAAACGTTGTCAAGAGACGAGGATGAAAGAAAGTTGGGACAGTTGCTGTTGAGGTTATCCAATCACTTTGGACCGCGTCAGTGGTACTTTGGTAGCGATGACATCTTACGAAGATATAAGGCTTATGTTTCTGCTGGGTGCCACCGGACCCAATGTATTTCTGAGTTACCAAATAAGGTAGAGATAGCTTTGCTATCAGCAAATGGCTCTTTGCAGGAAGCGTTGCAGCATGTGTCTGACGATTCCGTTTTGATACTTCTTGATCTTCGTTCTCGTTCCCTTTCTTGCAGAGATACGATGCGACAGGCCATTGATGCAGGTGCCACTGCGTGTTTTGATCTGTACAATGAGGCTATCATCTTTTTCAATTCCAAGTTACACCCTCACATCTACAAAGTCAACTATTAGTTGATGGGGATGATGATTAAAGAGTCGTTAATAACCACTCTGTTTGTATAAAAAACTATTATAATAAGGATAAGCGGCTAAAAAAGTAAGTGAATAATTTGGTTTTTCGAATAATTTGCTTATTTTTGCGCCACAAATTTAATTGACTAACACTTAAGACTATGTATTGGACACTAGATTTGGCTTCCAAGTTGGAGGATGCTCCATGGCCAGCCACGAAGGATGAGTTAATTGACTATGCTGTACGTTCTGGCGCTCCAGATGAAGTGATTCAGAATCTTCAAGAGATTGAGGACGAGGGTGATGTCTACGACAGTATAGAAGATCTATGGCCTGATTACCCAACAAAAGACGACTTTTTGTGGAATGAGGACGAATACTAACGGGCATTTACGATAGTGCTTGACTGATGAAGCCGTTCCGTAAGGGACGGCTTTTTTAGTCTGATCACCCCAAGAAAACAATAAAGAAAGGCTTGAAACGTTATTGTGTTGTGAGAAAGAAGTTATACATCATATTGTTTATGCTATGGGGATGCGTCTGCATTTCCAAGGCTCAGTATGACCCTTCCTTCAGTCATTATTTCGACATGGAGACTTCTTTCAATCCGGCTGCTGTCGGTAAGCAGAGCAAGTTGAATGTCGTGGCGGCCTACGCGTTGGATTTCGCAGGTTTCGAGCACAATCCTCAGACGGCTTATCTCTCGGCCGACATGCCTTTCTATGCGTTGAAGACCTATCACGGTGTCGGTGCTCAGTTCCAGAACGATAAGCTCGGTCTGTTCACCCATCAGAAGTTAGGCCTTCAGTATGCTTTTCGTACCAAACTCTTTGGCGGACAACTCGGCGTCGGCGCCCAGGTATCTTTCTTGAACGAGAGTTTCGATGCTTCCAAACTGGATGTGGAAGATGCCAACGATCCTGCTTTTGCTACAGCTTCGGGCAATGGCATTGACCTTGCCGCCGGTCTGTATTTTCAGCGCCGTAATTGGTATGCCGGCCTTTCCGTTCAGCATGCCACAGCTCCATTGATCACACTGGGTGATCGCCAGGAATTGCAAATTGATCGCACCTATTATTTGACCGGTGGATACAATATTCAATTCCGATCTCCGTTTTTATCATTGCGAACGTCAATGCTCGCCCGTACCGACGGCACTGCTTATCGCGCTGATGTCACGGGCCGGCTGTATTATCAAAACAATGGTAAAGTGCTGTATGGCGGCGTAGGCTACAGTCCCACGAATTCCGTGACGGTGCTGCTTGGCGGCTCTTTCCATGGCATCGTGGTGGGCTACAGCTATGAAGTCTACACGTCAGCGATCAGCATAGGCAATGGCAGCCATGAGCTGTTCATCGGCTATCAGCATGATCTCAACCTGACGAAAAAGGGACGCAACCTCCATAAGAGCGTGAGAATCCTCTGATGTCGCAGTCATCCGAAAATATGAAATCAAGATGAATATGAGAAGATATATCTTTATATTAATGAGTGTTCTGACCTGCTCCCTGCTCTTGACAGGATGCTTCAGTGCCAAGTCCGCTTCATCGTCCGGTCGCGGTGGTGAAGTTGTTGGCGTTGGCGGAAAGGTCATGAACGAGCCTACTCCTTATGGCATGGTTCGCGTCAACCGTGGCTTCCTGAAGATGGGACTGAGCAAGCAGGACAGTCTTTGGGGCAAGTCCACGCCTACCAAGGATATCTCTGTGGACGGCTTTTGGATGGACCAGACCGAGATCACCAATTCACAGTATAAGCAGTTTCTCTATTGGGTACGCGACAGCATTCTGCGTACCCGCCTGGCCGATCCCTCTTATGGCGGCGACGAGTCCTATATGATCACAGAGGACAAGAATGGTGATCCCGTGAAGCCGCATCTCAACTGGAATAAGCGCTTGCCGCGTAAACCCAACGAAGATGAGCAGCGGGCTATCGAGAGCCTGTATGTCACCAATCCTGTGACGGGTGAGAAACTGCTCGACTGGAAGCAGATGAACTATAAGTACGAAGTCTACGACTACGTCACAGCAGCCTTGCGCCGCAACCGACTGAACCCGGCAGACCGCAATCTCAACACGGACGTCACGGTGGATCCTAACGAGGAGGTGATGATCAGTAAGGATACAGCCTACGTCGACGACGATGGCAATATCGTGCGGCAGACGATCAACCGTCCGCTGACCGGACCTTGGGACTTCCTCAATACTTACATCGTAAACATCTATCCCGACACCACTTGCTGGGTCAATGACTTCCAGAACTCAGACAACGAGGTCTACCTGCGCAATTATTTCTCCAATCCCGCCTACAACGATTATCCTGTTGTCGGCGTGACCTGGGAGCAGGCCAACGCCTTCTGCGCTTGGCGTACTGATTACCTGCTCAAGGGCTTGGGCCCTGAGGCACGCTATGTTCAGCGTTACCGTCTGCCGACCGAGGCCGAATGGGAGTATGCCGCGCGTGGCAAGGATCAGAACGAGTTCCCTTGGGAGAACCAGGATGTGGTGAACGGCAATGGATGTTTCTATGCCAACTTTAAGCCCGACCGCGGTAACTACACCAAGGACGGCAATCTGATCACCGCTAAGGTGGGCAGTTATTCCGCCAATTCCAATGGACTTTACGACATGGCAGGCAACGTTGCCGAATGGACCAGCACCGTCTATACCGAAGCCGGCGTGGACGCGATGAACGATCTCAACCCTCAGTTGCGCTACAATGCTGCAAAGGAGGATCCCTATAAACTGAAAAAGAAGAGTGTGCGTGGCGGTTCGTGGAAAGATCCCGAGAGCTTCATCCGCTCGGCATGGCGCTCATGGGAATATCAAAACCAGCCGCGCTCCTATATTGGTTTCCGTTGTGTCAGATCGTTCGCCAACTCCGTGACAGGAAAACAGAAAAGATAAGTATTATGACAAAGCATAGCAAATACAATTTGGTGTACCGTCTCCAAAAGTGGATGGACACGGTAGATGGTCAGACCTTCCTCAACTATGCCTATAGCTGGGGTGCTTCTGTCGTCATCTTGGGTGCATTGTTCAAGCTCACGCATTTGCCGGGCGCCAATATCATGTTGTTTGTCGGTATGGGCACGGAGGTTTTCGTGTTCTTCATCTCTGCCTTTGACCGTCCTTTCGACAAGACGGCAGACGGGCGCGACATTCCCACGCACATGACAGAGGAATACCTTGCCAGCGGACAGTTCTCCTATACCAGAGAGGAACAAAAAGCCGCTGCCGAGGAAACGGCTACCTATGAGCCGGCCCAGGCTTCAGCGACTGCTCAAAGTCAGTCTGCAGGTACTGTTGCTCCACAGCCAGCTCCTTTGTATGCAGCCTCGTCACAGCCGATGGCTCAGCCGCAGCCTAACTTTGTGCCACAGATGAGCGAGGAAGAAGCCAAGGCGCTCAACGAGGCTCAAGGCAACTATGTCGAAGAACTTAAGGCACTGGTCGAGACGCTGAAGAAAGTCAATGAGCAAAGCGAGCGACTGACGCGCGACAGTGAGGAGATGGAGAATCTCAACCGTACGCTCACCGGTATCAGCAAAGTCTATGAGATGCAACTCAAAGGTGCCAGCCAGCAGATTGGCACTATCGACCAGATCAATGACCAGACACGCAAGATGGCGCAGCAGATCGAGCAACTCAATCAGATCTACGCCCGCATGATTCAGGCCATGACCGTGAATATGAAGGCTGCCGCTCCTTTGCAGCAAGAACAACAATAAGCTATGGCAATCAAGAAAAGACCGGTCTCTCCCCGTCAGAAGATGATCAACTTGATGTATATCGTCTTGTTGGCCATGCTTGCCTTGAACATTTCTACCGAGGTGCTCAACGGCTTTTCCGTTGTCGAGGAGAGTCTCAACCGTACCACTGCCAATGCCTCTTCGGAGAACGAAGCCATCTATGGCGACTTCCGCCATCAGATGGAAGCCAATCCCGAAAAGGTTCGCGAATGGTTTGAGAAAGCCACTCATGTGAAGAATATGAGTGACTCTCTCTATGACTTTGCCCAGCAGCTCAAGGAAGAAATCGTGCGCAAAGCCGACGGTGCTGACGGCGACGTCCACAATATCAAGAACGACGACAACATCGACGCGGCGGGAGAAGTGATGCTGGCGCCTATCACGGGCAAGGGCAAGAAACTTTTCAATGCCATCAATGCCTACCGCGAGAACATCCTGCAATATGTCACTGACCCGCGTCAGCGCAAGATTATTGCCAGCAACCTTTCCACCAAAGTGCCGCACAAGCCCAACACCCTTGGCAAGAACTGGCAGGAATACATGTTTGAGAACATGCCGGTGGCAGCCGCTGTGACGCTACTCTCCAAATTGCAAAACGATGTGCGCTATGCCGAGGGCGAAGTGCTTCACACGCTGGTGTCGAATATCGACATGAAAGACATCCGCGTCAACAAGCTCAGCGCGTTTGTTGTCCCGGAGAAGACCACGCTCTATCCCGGTGAGCGCTTCTCTGCCAACATTGTCATGGCGGCTGTCGACACGACGCAGCAGCCCGAGATCTATGTCAACGGTTCCCGGGTGAATACGCGCAACGGACAATACAGTTTCACCGCAGGCGGTGTCGGCGAGCATCAGCTCAGCGGTTATATCCTTATGCGTAATACCAAAGGCGATGTGCTGCGCCGTAACTTCCTGCAGAAATATTCCGTTATTCCTGTGCCGGGAGGTGCCACCATTGCCGCCGACCTGATGAATGTGCTCTATGCGGGCTATAAAAATCCGATGAGCGTCAGTGTGCCGGGCGTGCCACAGAATGCCGTGTCGTTGAGCATGACGGGCGGCAGATTGTCGATGGTCGGCCCAGGCCGCTATGTCGCTGTGCCGTCTGCTGTCGGTCACGATGTCACTTTCCGTGTCTCAGCGCGCGACGGCAAGCAGGTGCGCTCCTTCCCGCCCTTCACGTTCCACGTGCGTAAGTTGCCCGATCCCACGGCCTATCTTTCCGTGGGCACCGATCGTTTCAAAGGCGGCTGGCTGATGAAGGGCAGTCTGATGGGCGCTCACCAGCTCAACGCAGCCATTGATGACGGCATTCTTGACATACAGTTCCGGGTAGTAAGTTTCTCTACCGTGTTCTATGACAACATGGGCAATGCCGTGCAGATGACCACTTCCGGTGCCTCGTTCAGCGACCGTATGCGTGAGCAGTTCCGTCATCTGTCCCATGGCCGCCGTTTCTACATCACGGAGATCAAGGCCGTTGGTCCCGACGGCATCACGCGCAGTCTGCCCGGTGCCATGGAGGTGAAGGTGAGATAAACATGTTTTAGACAGTATTCAAAGACAGATAGATCCAATGAAAGAGTTGATGAAAAAGATATTCTTCCTGATGCTGGCGGTCCTCTTCTCGCAGGGGATGACCGCACAGCCTAAGGCGCGCAGGGCCGAGCAGCAGGCTGCCGCGGCCCAGAAGTCCAATGCCAACAACATGACGGTGCGGGCGCAGATCTCGTTCCCAACGGAGCAGAAGATGAACGAGGACGTGGTATGGCGCCGTGATGTCTACCGCGAGATCAAGTTGGAGGATGAGGCTAACTCGGGCCTCTACTATCCCACAGAGCCCTTAGGCACGCAGATGAATCTCTTCACCTATATCTTTAAACTTGTCATGGCCGGCCCGCGTCATGGTGGCATCGCCGCTTATGCTTACGATGTCAACACGGGCAATGAGCGATTCGACGAGAGTGTGCGCATCCAGCCGTTGAAGTTTCTCGACGACTACCACATCTTCTATGAGCGCACCGACCGCGGTGTGCATATCGACGACAGCGACATTCCCTCGGCTCAGGTCAAAAGCTATTATATTAAGGAGAGCTCCTATTACGACCAGAACACAGCCACTTTCCATACCAAGGTCCTGGCGCTCTGTCCGGTGATGTATCGTGAGGACGACTTCGGCGATGGCGCTACCAAATATCCGCTGTTTTGGATCCGTTATGACGACCTTGCGCCTTACCTGGCCAAACAGACGATCATGACGAGCAACCTCAACAATGCTGCCACGATGAGCCTTGAGGACTATTTCGCCACCAACAGCTACCGTGGCAAGATCTACAAGACCACCAACATGCTCGGCAAGACGCTGGCACAGATAGCAGGCGGCGACTCGGTGAAGCTCAGCAAGGAGCAGTTGCGCATCGACAAGGAGATTGAGGCTTTTGAAACCCATATATGGGGCGATCCGGCCAAGCGCGACTCGCTGGACAGTATCGCGAAGCTCGACAAGAAGAGCAAGATCAAGCTCAAGAGTGCCAAGCCTCGCAGCCGTCGCTCTTCCGTGCGCACAAAGCCTCTCTCCTCGGGCTCTGTCACCCCAGGCGGTCAGGCGCGTGTCACCGTACGCCGCCAGCGTCATTGATCTTGTCGGATAGCAATACAATAGATATTGCAGCATACAGATAAATAGCAAACATAAAAGATAAGTAAAAAATGAAAAAGTTATTCGCAATGTTCGTGCTCGCTGCCGGCATGTTGCTGACTGCAACGACGGCGCAGGCACAAGTCAATTTTGGTGTGAAGGGCGGCTTGAATGTCACCAACATGTCCTTGTCCAACGATGTCTTGGATGCCTCCAACCGTGCTGGCTTCTTCTTCGGTCCTACCGTGAAGTTCACCTTGCCTATCGTTGGGCTGGGTGTAGATGCCAGTGCTCTCTATGACGAGCGCTCCGCCAAGGTGGAGAATGCAGGCAAAGAAGACAAGACCATCAAGCAGCAGCAGATCGCCATCCCCGTCAACCTCCGCTATGGTTTTGGCTTGGGCGACCTGGCCAGCCTCTATTTCTTTGGCGGTCCGCAGTGGGGTATCAACGTCGGTGACAAGAGTTTTAAGTGGTCAGACACGTCGAACTATGAGTTCCGTAAGTCCAATTTCAGCGTCAACCTCGGTGCCGGTCTGATGCTTGCCTCCCACTTGCAGTTGTCAGCCAACTACAACATCGCCTGTGGCAAGACAGCCGACGTGACGTGGCAGAACGCTACGTCAACGGTGACGGATCAGGTCACCAGCAAGTCCAAGAGCCGCAACAACAGCTGGCAGGTCAGTCTGGCTTACTATTTCTAACAGCAGTTCTGTTAGTTCTTAGATCAAGAACCATACAGAGAAACCATAAAAGGCGACGGCACACGTGTGCTGTCGCCTTTTTTCTTGTCCCGCATATTACGTCCGGAACCTGCGCTTCGCTGATTTTTCCAGACAAAACCACTTCCTGCACAACTCACAAAATAGATTAGCGAGCGCTAAGACTCCAATATCATTCGCTGGATAGTTACAAGAATTCACAGGAAGATTTGTCTTCTCTGTATTTAACACCCGCAAAGCATTCTACTCCCCTCTCCCTTGGAGAGGGGCACGGGGGTGAGGCTACTAAAAAAAATTGGGCGAGAACGTGGAGATTTCACAAAAACTCCGTATCTTTGCAGCGGAGTTGATGTGCGGCCCGCCGCATGTCTTCGCCGGACATAGTCGTGTCGTCGCCGTCGGCTAAGCGTAGCCGGCACACCAAAGGCCGCGACACATAAAGACGTTTACAAACATATATCTCTGAAACTCAAATCTCGCAAATTTGAATCCATACCAGAGGTAGAGGCATGTAGACGTCCACGAAGGTGTATTGTTACTGCATCCGAAAGGGTGTATTGTATAATATCCTCTCGTGGGCTCTATGTGCAATTATCTAGGTATGGGGGCAATGCGAGAGCCTGAGTTTCTAGATTAATTGTACAGATGCCCACGTTTTTTATGTCCTCACATGAACACATTATATATATAAAGGGAGCCGAATCAGGGGCGATTCTATAGGCCACGAAAAAGTAAGTAATATTAAAGGTCTGTAGAATTATGCGATTACGTCACTCTGTTTCTAAGTTCCGCTCTTGTGACCTGCTGCTGTTGTCACTAAGTGCGCTGTCGTTTCTCACCAGTTGCAGTGAGACGCTGACCGACAGCACGCCCGTTCTCTCTTTCGAACCAATCTCGTTTAAGGTGGATGCCATCGACGGCACGCCGGTCGCCCACTCTTCGAGCGCCTCGGCCAAGGCTTCCCGTGGCGTAGCGGCCGCCGCTATTTCCACGGCTCCTGCGCCCGATCCCCAGTCTTATTTTGCCGCTCCGCTGAAGACCACGGGCGGCGGCCACACGCTCTATCTCCATCCGCTCGTCTCCGAGCGTGTGGGCGGCGCTATGGCTGCAAAAGTCACCGACGAGCCAATCACGCGCGGCACGCGCATTGAGTCTCTCAGCCAACTCAAGCAGTTTGGCGTGTCCGCCATCCCATACGCCAACGACAACGCCTTTGCCTCGGCCACGCCCAACAGCCTCTTCTACAACGAGACGGCTACAAACGCAAGCTACGGCTGGAAGACAGCCAACGAGCACTATTGGCCTGCCACCGACAAGGTGGCCTTCTATGCCTATGCGCCCATTCCGTCTTCTTCCAATGGGCTGACGCTGTCCTCCGGCAGTACGCAGGGCACGCCCTATATCGACTATGCCCTTCCCGCCACTGCGGAGAACCAGCCCGACCTGATCGTGGCCACAAACAAAGGCCTGACGCTCGCCTCTGTTGGCACCAACAAAGCTGTGCCGCTCACCTTCGACCATCAGCTCACCTCCATCCGCTTTGTGGCCGGACCGGACATGCCGTCGGGAAAGATTACCTCAGTGGGCTTCACAAACATCGCCACCAAAGGACGGCTGTCGTTGGGCGGCAACTGGTCGACGACGGCCGCGGGCAACTACACCATCAGCAACATGAGTCTACAGCTCACGGGCTCAGATAACCAGGAGATAGTTTCTAGCACAAAGACGCTGCTGATGATTCCGCAGTCATTTACCACGGACAATCAGAAGATTGCCATCACCTACGTCTTCGACAACAACACGTATAACCTCACCGGTTCACTCAAAGGCACGTCGTGGGACAAGGGCCAATCCATCGTCTACAAGGTCTCGCCTCACTCCGTCTCAAAGTTGCAGTTGGGCAGCATCGCCTTTGCCACATCATGGGGCAACAACTATCCCAAGACGGCCTTTGCCGCCGGCGATGCCGTGGGCATCTATGTGGCTGATGCCAGCGGACTGAAATACAGCAACGTCAAGCTGACACTCGGGTCCGATGGCAAGTGGACACCAGTCTCCCGTGTGCTCCTGCCCGAGAACTGCAGGTACTATGTCTATTATCCCTATAGCACGAGTGGTCTCGCCAACACGGGCAAGGCTGCCAATGATGCCGCCACGTTCTTTGCCTCCGGCATATCGACATGGAACCCCAACGCAAATCAAAGCACGCTTGCTAACCTATATAACAGTGACTTGCAAGTGGCCGCAGGCGTTGTCTCCACGACAACCGCTTCTACCGTGAACTTTAGCATGAGCCATCAGATGGGATTGGCGGTCATCAATCTCGGACAGAAGACGCACTATGACTACAGACACTTGTCGACGGACGCGAACTTCAAGTGGCTACATGCGTCAAGCACGGTAACGGCCTCTTCGTCTTTCAGCGGCAATATGCCCTATAAGAACGGCAGTAATTATATGGCTGTAGTAAGAACGGCTTCACCCACAGTCTTCAAAAGTGTCTCTACTGATGCGGACAAATGGAGTTTGTCTTTTCAGCCTTCAGCCGGTCAGATAGTTACCAAGACTGCAATCAGTGCCCGCGCAGACAACAACGATGCTTACGTCATGGCAGTCGGTGACGTGTACTACAGCGATGGCGATATGTCGCATCAAAGCGAGAGCCTGATTAGTGGCAAGACACCAATCGGCATCGTGGGATATATCGGCAGCAACTACTGGACGGAAAAGAATACCAAGTCGAGCAGCGTGGGCGGTCATGCATTGGTGATGTGCTTAAAAACCATTGGCTCAACAGGTACCACAAACCATGGAACAAGCTATCAATGGAAGACAAGTGATACCGATGATGGCAGGTCAAAGGTAAACACTTCAGCCCTCATTATTGGTTCCTCTACCCAAGCTTACGGTTCTGGCTATAAAGAATCAGTGGCCTTGAACAACTCTGCCCATCCTGCGGCACAGGCAGCACTTGCCTATACCGCATTGAAGGCTCCGTCTACCTCTACCGGTTGGTTCCTGCCAACGGCCGGCCAGTATTATGCCATCATGCATGCCATTGGCGGTTACCCGTCAAGTGGCTGGAATATTAATGATTGGGTCTCCAACATGACAACGGTTTCGTCCAAAGTAAATACCGCCTTGAGCAAGGTGGGCGCGAACAACTATACCGAATTTTTCCAAGCGGTGAACACTTGGGAGTGGATCTCTACGGAGCTTTCCGCCGCATACACGATCATCGTCGATTCGGGAGTCGACGATGGGCAGGGAGCCGGTTCTGTTCGCTTCATCGACAACTACTACAACAACCACAAGACGGTCAGCCTTCCTGTCCGGCCGTTTCTCGCTTTTTAATCCCTTTAATATATAAAACAGTTACTTTGTAATCGCAGTAACACTTGCAAGTCGTGAGACTTGCCTCACACATCTCGCTAAACTCTAAGAGATGTATATAATTCAACCTTTGGGGCTTGTGGACTGTGAAGTTCGCAAGCCCTTTTTGGGTTGAAATGGGAATATCTTTTAGTACACAAACACCTTGCAGTCCTTGACGCAGCCCGGTGCTCCTTGCTCGGCGCGTGGCAGATATTCCATGGCTGTGACAGTCTGTACGGAGCCGAGGTCGATGACGAGCAGGTGGGGCAGGTCGGTGCCCGGAACAGTCTGCCAATAGGTGGACTCTTGCAGGTCGAAAGCCTTGTCGCCCGTGTGGTTGCCGTTGGCGGCATCTTCCGAGTCAGCGTATTTCGTCGTCCAAGACTCACGGCTGATACGATGACCTTGGGCATCCTGGAGATAGAGCTCAGCGATGGCGGAGAGGTCTTTACCACTATGATTACTACTGATGAGGATAGCCAGGAAGCGGCCCTGCTGTGGCTTGTCGAAGCGGATGGTCTGCCAACCGTTGCCGGACTGTAGTGCACCGCTGAAGGCTGGTGTGCGGCTATTCAGGTCAGGCTTGTCACCGATGTTGTTGTGCAGGTTGGTCTTCTCCAGTTGCAGTTTGTCGAGCTCTGGCTTGGCTTGTCCCCAAAGGACGGGGTTTGCGGTACCTGCCACGTCGAGCACCATGATGTCGTTCTTTCCTTTCCGCAGCCAGCAACCCGGGCAGTAGAGCGTCTGCTGAGGGCCGATGCGCCAGAAACGGCCAAGGGCGTGACCATTGACGTAGACCTGACCCTTGCCGAAATTCTCCATATTAATAAAGGTGTCGCCGACCTTACTGAGGTAGAAAGATCCGAGGAATACGCTTGGCTCCTTATCACCGTTGCGAACATTGAGGTGGGAGCGCAGTTCTGCATACGGCTTGCGGGATTGTGTGGCCAGCGTGTCCACGTCATCGGGAACGAGGCCGATGGTCCAGTCCTTGAGGTTGTAGGTGATGTCGTGCTGTCCGTCAGTTGTAGCGATGGTCACGTCGCCCGTAATGCCTTTGTAGTCCTTGATGGCGCGTCCGAAGTTGATGCGTCCCATCGCCTCTACGAGGATGTCGAGTTTATCACCTTTCTTTACAGATGGGAGCATGATACTCTTCTCGTTTTTCACGCGGTCGATCTTTCCGACAAACTCCCCGTTGATGAACACCTGTGCATAGTCGTGAGCGTCGCTGATGGTCAGTCGGCTTGGTTGATTGATTTCGGGCAGGGTAGTGGAGTAGAAGGCAGATCCCCATCCCATGTCCATCTCCTCGAAGGTTTGCGTGTCGTGGCTCTTCACCGAGCGTGTGATGAACTGGCAGAGAGGGATGCGGGCAGAGAGCTTCACCTTGGGGAAGCTGACCAGCGGAGCCGCAGGCTTGGGAACAGCGGGCAAGGCTTTGCCTCCATTGTATTTCTCCATGGTGTGTCGCAACTCAAAGAACTTAGGTGTCGTGCGGCCATATTCATTGATCGGCGCGTCGTAGTCGTAGGACGTCACGTCGGGTGCGAAGCCCGGGCTGTTGGCTCCAGCCCAGTGTCCGAAGCTCGTTCCTCCGTGCGTCATATATAGAGAGAAGGAGATGCCTTTGGAGAGCATCTCGTCGATACCAGCTACCATGTCCTTGGCCGGACGCGTCTCGTGGCGGGCCCCCCACTTGTCAAACCATCCGCTCCAGAACTCCGAGCACATCTTCGGCGCGTCGGGGCGCAGTTCGCCGAGTCGTTTGAACTGCTGGTCGATGTTGGCACCTGTGCCGAAGTTCATTGTCCACACCAAGTCATCGAGTCCGTTCTTGGTGAAGTTGCTCGACCAGTCGCACTGGAAGAGTACAGGACCAACGCTATTGCCTTGCTTGTCCTTGAAGTACCAATTGTCTTTAAGCAGGTCTCGGATGGCTCGGATGTAGGTTTTGTCTTCGCCGTAGCTGCCATACTCGTTTTCAACCTGCACCATGATAATCGGCCCTCCGTGCTGTATGGTCAGCGGAGCAAGTTGCTCAGCAACCTTCTCCTCGAAGATCTTTACACGCTGCATGAAGAACGGGTCCTGCTCGCGTAGCCGTATGTCCTTCTTCTTCAACAGCCACCAAGGCAGTCCGCCCATCTCCCATTCGGCGCACACATAGGGTCCCGGACGCACGATGACGTACATGCCGTGTTTCTGTGCCAACCGGCAGAAGGCGGCCACGTCGTTGTTGCCTGAAAAGTTGAAATGATCCTGCTGTGGCTCATGGATGTTCCAAAACACATAAAGGCAGAGCGTGTTCATGCCTAAAGCCTTGCACATCTTGATGCGTTGCTCCCAGTAGGGGCGGGGAATGCGCGGATAGTGCACTTCGGCAGCTTTGACGACAAACGGCTTGCCGTTGAGGAGAAAGGTGCCTTTTCCCACCGTGAAATCACCACTGCGGTTCGCTGCCTGGCTGGAGACGGGATTCAGCATCATAGCCAGTGCGAGCATGAAAAAAAGAATCTTTTGTTGTAACTTCATAGAAGAATTGTTATTAGGATTGTCTTCCACAAAATTACAAAAAAGATTCTTTCCTGTTGTTCACTTATCTTTCAATCAATCGTGCAGCAGAGAGAAATGTCGAAAAATGCCTTCTGATTCACGATTTGTTCCCTTCTGAATCTTAGCTATTTATTTGTTCTGACCAGTCTCAGACTATACCAGCCCGGGTTGGGCGTATTGCCGTCGGCAGACAGTCTGACGACGAACTTGGCGGTAGCCTTTCCTTGTTTGTTACGGAGGAGGCTGGCGGGCAGAGGATATTCAACATCGAAGAAGCCATTGGTCTCGCCTTCAGCTTTTTCCGGAATGACGATGTTGGCAATCGTCACACCGTTGACGGTCAGCGTGGCCTGACGACCCTTGTCGGCTGAAGTGAAGCGACAGCGGATGGCAAGGCTGTCAGTGTTTTCAGGTGTATTGAAGAGCGTGTACTGCACGTGTCCGCCTCTCTGGGCATCGCGATAGGTCTCGTCACGGAACGATCCGGCATGCGAGTCGGTGGAATAGTTGTATTCGTGTCCCGCCTCGTTTTGCTGTTCACCCGGAGAGACGAAGTCGATGGTGCGCTTGGCGAGCGCTTCTGCCTTGCGCTCTGTCTCTGCCATGTCGCTATGGGCGTAGCCCTCCGGAGTCTGCTGATACCAATAACACGAGTAGCGGGCGTGGTGGATTGTGGCAAACGGTTGCAACATGAGACGGGTCCAGTGGTAGCCTGCTACGCCCGGACGGCTCACATCCAGTGGAAAGCAAAGTGTGGACGGCTTTCCTTTGCCTACACGTGAGAGCACCTCACTGCGATTGCCGATGAGCAGAGGTGCCGTGGTGAGCGGCAGACTCTTGCCCACAGCACCGGGTGCATGGTCCATACGTCCTTCCCCGGCATATTCGTTCTTCAGTGGCTCGTAGCTCAATCCTGTTGCGTCAGCGTCAGCCTTGTCGCAGGCTGTAGTCTTGGCGGCAAGCAAGACGGGACCATACTCAAAGGCGACATAGTCCGGGAGGTTGGGGCAGGGCACCACACGCATCTGCATGGGCAGATCTACTTCCACCTTGTCGCCGGCTTTCCACTGTCGGTGTAGCTTGACGTAGGAAGCCTGCCCGACGGTTGTCTTGAGCGTTTGCGGCTCGCCATTGACGGTGATACGGAAGTCAGCAGTGGTCCACCAAGGATGGCGGATGGCCAGTGAGAAATTGCCGTCGCGGTTGATCGTCAGCGTGGTCTGCTGGCTATAAGGATAAGAAGTCGTCTGTGTCAAGTCGAAGCGGCGGTCGGAGAGATGACTTGGCGTGAAGAGATTGACGTAGAGCACAGAGTCGGCATCGTGGGTGTAGACAAACTGCCCGTACTTACTGTGGTTTTCCATGCCCGTACCGACGCAGCACCACATGCCTTTGTTTACTTGGGAATAGATGCGGTATCCTTGTGGGCGCAGCGTGGTGAAATAGACATATCCGCCCGTCTTCGGGTCTTGCGTGGAGAGGATATGGTTGAGAGTGGTATATTCGTAGAAGTCGGCGTAGCGGGCGTCGTGGGTGCGGTCGGCGAGTATTTCCGAGAGTTTCAGCATGTTGTTGGAGTTGCAACTCTCAGGTCCGTCGGCCCTGTCAATATAGCGGTTGCTGTTGGCTTTTGAGAGGAAGTGCTCCTCAACGCTGTTGCCGCCGATACATGTCGTGCGGTAATTTGCCACGTCGTCCCAAAAGTTTTGGGCTGCCTTGGCATAGCGCTTGTCGGCGGGGCTCATCTCTGCAATGCGCTCGAAGCCGATGTATTTTGGCACCTGTGTGTTGGCGTGCCGGTTGTCGAGAAACGTGGTGTTGAGCGTCTGCATACCGTCTACCATCTTTTGGTGTGAGAACGCCTTGGCAGCTTCGAGGTATTTTTTGTTGCCGAAGATCGTGTAGGCATCGGCGAGGACTTCATTCATACCTCCCTGCTCGGTGTTGAGTATGCTCTGCATCTGTGCGGTGCTGAGATGACTGATCAGCGCCACGGCCCAGTCTGCCATCTTGCGGTACATCTCTTTGGCGGTCTTGTTGCCGGTGTAGAGATAAGCATCGCGCAGTCCGGCCATCACCTTATGCTCGCAGTAGAAGGGCACCCATCCGCGAACGGGGTCGAAAGCTTTGGCGTTGCCCTGATAGAGTTCTCGCCACACCTCGTTGATCGGCTGCCCGCCGAGGAAGCCTTTCATACCCGTCTTGTCGTGTTGGTAGACGTCCTGACAGTCTTTCAGGACACTGAGCATATAGTCGAGTCGGGACTTGAGCAAGGCGCGTGTCTGCTTGTCCTGGCAGGCAGCGTAGGCCATGGCGAGGGCAGAGAGATAGTGCCCGCCCACGTGTCCGGAGAGGTCAAAGCCGTTACCGCCCCAGTTTTTGAAGTTGGGATGAAGTTGCAACCAATTGGTATAGCGTCCGGTGGTGAGTCCGGCCTGTCGGACGAACGGCGTGAGCAACCGGTCGGCATCGTAGTCGAGGAGTACCCGGATGTTGAGATCCATGGCGCGCTTCATGGGACTGTCGAGCAGCGTGACCTCACTGAGGTTGAAATGATGAGGATAGAGCAGCTCCTGTGCCAAGCCTTTTGCGGGCGAGGCCATCAGCATGGAGGCAGTGAGAGCGAACAGCAAAGTGTGTTTCATGATTTGTCTTTAGTATTTTGTTTTTAGTCATGTGCAAAGATAAGTGTTTGGCTCCATATATGCAAGAATCTCTTGTTTTTTATGTTTCTGTAACATTGACAATCTCGGTTGCTGGGCTCATACAGTTAGAAAATGACGGTACTCTTATGTGTTGCAGCTTGTATAAGTATTATTAAAAACTTTACAAAATCATGTCACGATTGTTGAATGAAATAGAGCGAAACCCGAAACTAAAATCAGCGAAAACCACAGTGAAAACCTCAAAAAGTGGTTCTGTCTGTGAGAAAACGGTGAGTTGATCGGGTTAAAACGGTGGAATGACACGCACAAAACGGTGAGATGATGCGGTCATCTCGGTTGTTTGATCGAAAATTCTCTAGAGAATTTTTCGTCAAAGTGCCTTTCTGACATAAAGGTAAAAGCCACTAAAATCGTATGTTGTTGATTTTTAGGCGTTTGTGGAAAACGCTGAAATTCGCGAAAATCAGACGAGAGACCAGTTTGCTGGCGAGAATCGTCTTCTCGTGGCCGGTTTATTGTCAGAATATCGAACATAAACACCAACCGAGAGAATGACGCCCTATGAGTATGTAGAAGAAGTACCTTCATGGAGATTATTATTCACACGAAGATCCACGAATTATCCACGATCTTCTCATAAATATAATAATTGATGAATAATTCGTGGTCAATTCTTGATCATTCAATGTCTTAATAGTCTTAATAGTCTTAATAGGGCAGAGTTAATGTTCATGAATCATGCAGGTTAACCAATTACAGATCTGTAACCAGAGAAAATTGCGAAGTTTCTGCACGTCAAGAACAAAGCGTTAGTAAACGCTTTTCCATAAAAGTCACCCACCCTTCGGGCTTCCGCAAAACGTTAGCTCTCAGAGTAGACGCTGCAAAGATACTATTTTTAAATTAATTAATCGATACTTAGAAGAAAAAAAATTTGCATAAGCATATACAAAATATTTCCAAGGATTTGCTTGTGTTCTCCAACTTTTTATACTATCTTTGTCCATGAAGAATAATTGTTGGACATAAATCGTGCCGTATTATGATAATTCATGTAGCAAACCCTATCTATGACTCCGTCTTCAAATATCTGATGGAAGACGAACGTATCGCCCGCACCATTCTCTCCGCGTTGCTGAAGAAAGAGGTTGTGGAAGTGCAGATACGCCGTAACGAGTACACCAATGGCTTTCGGGACAACATCTCCATGTTCCGCATCGACTTCGGGGCACGTATCCGCGAGGACGACGGGTCGCTACGTCTGATACTCATCGAACTGCAAAAGACATGGCTGGAGACAGAGACCCTCCGCTTCCGACAGTATCTCGGCGCGCAGTACGCCAACCCCGAAAACATGGTGCACGAGGAAATGCGGCCACCCTACGGCATTCCGATGGTTGCCGTATATATTCTCGGGCACAGGGTTGGAAATATAAATGTGCCCGTGCTTTATGTCAACCATAAGTCTTATGATTACGACGGCCATGAGGTAACCCAAGGCCTTCCCGACCCCTTTGTCGACAGTCTCGTCCATGACAGCATCATCGTACAGATCCCCCTCCTGCACGGACAGATCAACAACAGACTGTTCAAGGTGCTCAGCGTGTTTGACCAAACCAACAAAGAGAAGGACAACCGGCAGGTGATAGAGCTTGACGATGCCAATTATGAGGGTGATGCTGACATGCAGTATATCCTCCATAGGCTGATTATGGCTACAATAGATTCGCAAATTCGGCAGGACATGAATGCTGAAGATATATATATTACGCCTTTAGAGGACCGCGACACCGCCATTATGAGCCGTGACAAGATGATCAAGGAGAAAGATCAGCAACTCTCGCAGAAAGATCAGCAAATATCACAGAAAGATCAGCAACTCTCGCAGCAGAGTCAGCAATTGAATCGAATACGAGAGAAGTTGCGAAAGCAGGGATTGTCGGAAGACGAGATTGCGGAGATGTTCGGGAAATAAGAGGGACGTTGTGAACCGATGAGCAGAATGAACAGGTTGATAAACCAGCAGCTGCGCACCACGCTGACATCCGTTCTTGCCGATGCCAACGAGAAGAGCATCTTTCAATGCCACCGCTCGTTCATCGTCAACCTCAGCAACATCCGATCCGCTCATGGCAACTCCAACGGCTACCAACTCACTGTGGGCGACGAGCACCACACAGTACCCGTATCGAGAAGTTACGTAAAGACCTTGCGCTCGTTTGTCGGTTAAAAGACCACACTCATTGTTCTGCTCCGTTCTGTTCGGCGAGTTACAACTCGCCGCCCTCGCTGCCTGTCCCCCCCCCCTTGCGCTTCCGCTCAAAGCCAGCACTTTTCTGCTTAGTCATTCGTCCCAAATCCTTGCATTTCGTCCAGACACATAGGCGTATAGCCCCGTATTTAGCTGTCTGTCCCACAAATTTGCAGCGATGCGTTTCATGCGCTAACTTTGCCGGCATGAAACGCAACATTCTCATCCTCCTTCTCCTGCTGTCAGGCTACTGCCTTGGCTATGCACAGCAGTTGATATCGGGTACGGTGACCGACGACCGTCATCCGATCGTCGGCGCCAACGTCTTTGTCAAAGGTACGACAGACGGCTGCCTCACCGACTCACTCGGACACTTCTCCTTTTCAACGTTGAAAGCCGACAGCACACAGCTGATGGTCACCTGCATAGGGTATGACAACGCAGAACGCAATTGGCAAAAAGGACTTGGCCCGCCCGCCATCCGGCTATATGAGCGCACTACCACCATCGATGAGGTCGTCGTCACCGGCAGCACCTTCCGGTTCGGTCAGGCTAATGGCGTGAAACAGCCGGGAGCCCTCGACGTGGTGCTCGACGGAAAAACAAACACGGTAAATCTATGGAAGAGAATCTCCATACAGGGGGGCTATTAATTTTCTCGTTTTAACCGGCTTATAATTCTATAATTTTATCTATCTTTGCAACAACGTACAGCATAAAGGAGATTTCTCCAAGTGATGTAGACCTTCATATTACTATGTTTATGAGAAAAACCATTCTCGTCTTAATGACTCTATTTGCTATGACAAGTTGCAAGCATCAATTGACCGTAGACCAACAGGTGGATGCTCTCTATGAGAAGATGTCTCAGAAGGAGCGTATCGCACAACTGCGCAGTACCTACATGGATGACCTCTTCGATGCGGAGGGGCATCTTGACACCAGTAAGTGCCGAAAACTTATTCCTGATGGGATAGGCCATTTCTCGCAGTATGCCAGTCAGGCTCCGATGGATCCCAATGTGTTGTGCGACCGTGTTGCTGCCGTACAAGACTGGCTGATCCACAACACCCCCAGCGGCATCCCCGCCCTATTTCATGAGGAAGTGCTATCGGGAATCAATACAAGTGGGGCCACCATCTATCCCCAGCAGATCGGACAAGCCTGCTCGTTCAACCCTGTACTTGCTGAAAAGAAAACCCTGCAGACCGGTATCGCGCTGCGCAAGATGGGCGGTGTGCTCTCCCTTTCCCCTATGGTCGACGTATGCCGTACACCGAGCTTCAACCGCTTGGAGGAGTCCTATGGTGAGGACGGCTACCTTTCGGCCGTTATGGGTACAGCCTTTGTGCGTGGGCTACAGCATGGCGGACTGGACAAAGGTGTCGGTGCCTGCTCGAAGCACTACCTCGGTTACGGTGGTGGAGGCGATGCCGACGAGAAAGAGCTGATGGAAGAGATACTCCTGCCTCATGAGACGATGATACGCCTGACAGGCAGCAAAGCCCTCATGCCCGGCTATCATGCTGTCCATGGTACTAACTGCGTGGCCAATCACGAGATACTCACCGACATACTGCGTGGCTATCTCGGCTTCGACGGCATGGTGGTGAGCGACTATACAGCCATCGATCAGATACCCGGACTCGATACCCCAACAGAGAAAGCGGCGGCGGCCATCAATGCCGGCAATGATGTAGACTTCCCTTATGGTGCCAACTATCAACATCTGCAGGAAGGACTCGATCGGGGACTTGTCAAACCACAGGCTTTCGAACGGGCTGTGAAAGACGTGCTGAGGTATAAAGCGCGGGCAGGACTGCTCTCAAGTACACCTTATTTATATAGTAACGAGAAAATCGTCCTTGACAGTCCCGAAGAGCGGCAGACGGCATACGACATCGCCGCACAATCTGTGGTGTTGCTGAAAAACAGTGGTGTGCTACCGCTGAACGGCAAGCAACGCGTCTTTGTGACCGGACCCAACGCTAACAGCATGTGGGCGATGTGCGGTGACTATTCCTTCCCCTCGATGACCTATTTCTGGAAGATGAACGACAAGGATCTCGACCATCCCCATGTGGTAGGTCTGTGGGAAGGAATGCGTGACCGTCGTCCCGCTGACATCGAACTGTCGTATTCGCGAGGCTGTGACTGGACGGAGGAGATTGAAACCAAACTCAGCCATGGCGGCGACGAGCGGGCATGGGACTATAAGATGCTGCATCGTAAGGTAGATGCCGGAGAGAAAGCCGACAGCTCTGAGGCTCTGCGCATGGCACGCTCCGCCGACGTCATCATCGCGGCTATGGGCGAGAACGTGATGCTCTGCGGTGAGAACCGTGACCGTCAAGGTCTGAGCCTGCCGGGGAAACAAGAGCAGTATGTGGAGCAGTTGCTGGCAACGGGTAAGCCTGTGATACTCGTGCTCTTTGGCGGTCGTGCGCAGGTCATCTCGCGGCTGGCAGACCGTTGTGCCGCCATCTTGCAGGCATGGTATCCCGGTGAGGAGGGTGGACACGCTGTGGCTGACATCCTCTACGGCAAAGTGTCGCCGTCGGGTAAGCTCTCGGTCAGCTATCCGAAAGAGGAACTCAACGTGCCGATCTGTTACAACCGTTCCACAGTGCAGGACAGTAGGGTAGAGTGGCCCTTTGGCTACGGACAGAGCTATACCAGTTTTGCTTACAGCAATCTGGAAATGACAGATGAGGCCAAGACCGATGAAGACAGCTTCACATTGCGTTTCCGCGTGACCAATACGGGTCAGCGTGACGGTGACGAGATTGCTCAACTCTATCTCTCTCCGGCAGACGACAAACTGCCGGTACGCCCGATACAGTTGCAGGGCTTTGCAAGAGTTTCACTGAAAGCGGGTGAGACCAAGACGGTGACGATGAAAGTATATACTGAGCAGCTTGGCTACTACAGCCATGAACGGCAAAGACAATGGAATGTCGTTCCCGGCAACTTCGTGCTGAAAGTGGCTGCGTCGTCACAAGATATCCGGTTGCAGCATTCTTTGACACTCAAGGGTAAAACGGTCGTCAAGCCGCTTCGGGATCACTATTTCTCTGAGGCTCTGGTTCAAGGAGAAAAGGAGTAGGGAGGAACCAAGTTATATGTAGGACTAAAATATCAGATGGGTAAAATGAAGATTGAGACAGGTTACATGCCCTTCAAGGGCTTCAAGACGTTTTATCGTGTCGTAGGAGAGAAGACCGACCGTGCACCGCTGGTGCTTTTGCATGGCGGGCCGGGTTCCACACATAACTATTTCGAGGTGTTGGATCCTTTGGCAGAACTGACTCACCGACAGATCGTTTCTTACGATCAGATCGGATGCGGCGAGAGTTATGTCGAGGGACATCCCGAACTGTGGACACTCGGTACATGGATGGAGGAGCTCTCGTGCTTGCTGAATTACCTCCATATCACGGACTTCCATCTCCTTGGACAGTCGTGGGGCGGCATGCTGGCCATCGCCTACGCCATCGAGAAGAAGCCGCAAGGACTGCGTTCGCTGATCCTCTCCAGCACGCTGCCGCAGAGTCAGCTGTGGGGCAAGGAGCAACATCGGCTGATCACATTCATGAGTGAGGAAGATCAGAAGGCTATCGCAGAGGCAGAGCGCACCGGCAACTTCCAGTCACCGGCATACCTTGAAGCCAATGACCACTACGTGGCACGCCATGAGTTCGTCATCGGACCCGACACGCCGGAGTGTATGAGCCGTAAGAAACGCTTTGGTAATGAGGCTTATCTCGTGGCGTGGGGACCGAATGAATACAATCCGACCGGGACGCTGAAGGACTTCAACTATACCGACCGTCTCTGCGAAATCTCCTGCCCGACACTCGTCGTCAGCGGCACCAACGACCTCTGTACACCGTACATCGCCAAGACCATGTACGACAGAATACCAAATGCCAAATGGGAGCTCTTCTATGGTGCGCGCCACATGGTGTTTACAGAACAGACGGACAAATACCTCAAGATGATGACCGCCTGGCTGAAGACAGAGTAATCCGTTTATAAGACATAGTAACATAGTAAACAGAGTAAAATAAGACATAGTAACATAGTAAACAGAGTAAAATAAGACATAGTAACATAGTAAACAGAGTAAAATAAGACATAGTAACATAGTAAATAGAGTAATAAGACATGGTAACAGAGTAAACAGACTGTGTACAGAAATGTGTCGGTCGTGTTACAGCATAAGGAGAAAAATGATACAGGACAGAAAAAAGTGCATAAAGTTTTGGAAAGAACAAATCTTTTCTTTACCTTTGCAGTGTTATACCATGTTCTTACAGACTAAGACATAATAACAGAAACATAAATATATAGTAACCTTTAATTTAGCTTATTGAATTATGGCAGAAGAAAACAAACAACAGCCTCAAGAGGTAAAGATTGAGCTCAAGCCAGAAGTGGCTCAGGGCGAATACTCCAACCTTGCTATGATTAACCATTCCAGCAGTGAATTTGTCATCGACTTCGCACACATGCTGCCCATCGCTCCTCCTCAGATTTTCAGCCGTGTGATCATGGCTCCTGAGCACGCAAAGCGCCTGCTCTTCGCTCTGCAGGAGAATATCGTTCGCTACGAGAAAGAGTTTGGAGAAATCAAATTGCCTCAGGCTCCTCAGCCTGCTGACGAGGGCCGCACGATCGCTCCCTTCGGCACTGGCAAGGCATAATATTTAGCCGTTGGCTATCGTCTCTCCCCGAGCAATCGGGGAGAGCTTTTTTGTTTCAGACAGTGCCTTCAGATGTTGCGATGTGCTGTCAGATGTTATTAAATAATCTTAAATTTGATTTTCCCCTCGCTTTTTGTTTTATATATATTAGGTAGTTTGACGCTTTATTTGTACCTTTGCACCCCGTAACGGGTTAATTGTATTCGTGTTGTAATATCCCGAGATACACTAATCCGGTAATGCGTTGATTTAGAAGAAAATAAATATATAAAATTAAAAAGTAAAATTATGCCTACTATTCAACAATTAGTACGTAAAGGCAGAAGAGTACTGGTAGACAAGAGCAAGTCGCCGGCTTTGGACGGATGTCCTCAGCGTCGTGGCGTTTGTGTTCGTGTCTATACCACGACTCCTAAAAAGCCTAATTCGGCAATGCGTAAGGTTGCCCGTGTTCGTTTGACCAATCAGAAGGAAGTCAACTCCTACATCCCGGGAGAGGGCCACAACCTTCAGGAGCACTCTATCGTGCTGGTGCGCGGTGGTCGTGTGAAGGATCTTCCTGGTGTGCGTTATCACATCGTTCGTGGTACTTTGGATACCGCCGGTGTTGCCAACCGCACACAGCGCCGCTCTAAGTACGGAGCTAAGCGCCCAAAGGCAAAGAAGTAAAGAATCAACGCTAAGAGCCGGGGGCCGAGAGAGTGCTCTCTCCGGCCAGGGCTCAAAGCCTATTCAAGTAAAAATCCACTTTTTTAATCAGTTTTGCTGGAGAAGTTAAAACAGGTTGAGTAAATGCCCAGGTGTGGGCGTTGAAGATCATTTATGACAGCCCCATGCAGAATGAATATTTTTAATTAAACAATGAGAAAAGCAAAACCAAAGAAGCGCGTGATCCTTCCCGATCCCGTGTTCAATGATCAGAAAGTATCTAAGTTCGTCAACCACTTGATGTATGACGGTAAGAAGAGTACTTCCTTCGAAATTTTCTACAAGGCACTTGACATCGTCAAGGACAAGATGGCAAAAGAGGAGAAGGCTCCTCTGGAGATCTGGAAGACTGCCCTCGACAATATCACTCCGCAGGTGGAGGTGAAGAGCCGCCGTATCGGTGGTGCTACTTTCCAGGTGCCTACAGAAATCCGTCCTGACCGTAAGGTCAGCGTGGCTATGAAGAACATGATCGCTTTCGCACTCAAGCGTGGCGGCAAGAGCATGGCCGACAAGCTCGCTGCTGAGATCATGGACGCCTACAACAACCAGGGTGGCGCATTCAAGCGTAAGGAAGACATGCACCGTATGGCTGAGGCTAACCGTGCTTTCGCACACTTCAGATTCTAAGTTTCAACACACTTTAAGGTTAAAAAGAAAAATGGCTAATCGCGATTTACATTTGACGCGCAACATCGGTATCATGGCGCATATCGATGCAGGTAAGACAACTACCTCGGAGCGCATCCTCTTCTACACCGGAAAGACCCATAAGATCGGTGAGGTGCATGACGGCGCTGCCACGATGGACTGGATGGCACAGGAGCAGGAGCGTGGTATCACCATTACTTCCGCTGCAACTACTTGCCAGTGGACTTGGAATGGCAAGACCTATAAGATTAACTTGATCGATACTCCGGGACACGTTGACTTCACCGCTGAGGTTGAGCGCTCGCTGCGTGTGTTGGATGGAGCTATCGCTACTTATTCCGCTGCTGACGGTGTACAGCCTCAGAGCGAGACAGTGTGGCGTCAGGCTGACAAATACAATGTTCCCCGTATCGGATATGTCAACAAGATGGACCGCTCCGGCGCTGACTTCTTCGAGACTGTCCAGCAGATGAAGGATATCCTGGGTGCTAATCCTATCGTGATCCAGATCCCTATCGGTGCTGAGGAGAACTTCAAGGGTGTCGTAGACCTGATCAAGATGAAGGCTATCCTGTGGCACGATGAGACCATGGGCGCTGAGTATGAGGTAGACGAGATTCCTGATGATCTCAAAGACGAGGCTGAGGAGTGGCGCGACAAGCTCCTTGAGGGCGCTGCCGACTTCGACGATGCTCTGATGGAGAAATATATGGATGATCCTTCGACCATCACTGAGGATGAGATCATCGCTGCTGTCCGCAAGGGCTGCGTTGCCATGGAGTGCTGCCCAATGCTGCTCGGTTCTTCTTATAAGAACAAGGGTGTGCAGCCGCTGCTTGACTATACTTGCGCATTCCTGCCTTCTCCCGAGGATACTCCTGCTATCGTAGGTACCAATCCTGAGACTGGTGAGGAAGAGGATCGTAAGCCTCTCGAGTCTGAGCCTACTGCCGCTTTGGCATTCAAGATCGCTACAGACCCGTTCATGGGCCGTCTGGTATACTTCCGCGTATATTCCGGTAAGGTTGTGGCTGGCTCTTATGTCTACAACCCACGTTCCGGCAAGAAGGAGCGCATCAGCCGTCTGTTCCAGATGAACTCTCACCAGGAGATTCCTATGGATTCTATTGACGCTGGTGATATCGGCGCAGGCGTAGGTTTCAAGGATATCCGCACGGGTGATACGCTCTGCGACGAGAACCATCCTATCGTTCTCGAGTCCATGACCTTCCCTGACACGGTGATCTCTATCGCTGTTGAGCCGAAGAGCCAGGCTGATATGGCCAAGATGGACAACGGTCTCGCCAAGCTGGCTGAGGAAGACCCGACCTTCACCGTTCATACCGACGAGCAGAGTGGTCAGACCATCATCTCTGGTATGGGTGAGCTCCACCTCGATATCATCATCGACCGTCTGAAGCGTGAGTTCAAGGTTGAGTGTAACCAGGGTAAGCCTCGTGTGAACTACAAAGAGGCTATCACCAAGACCGTTGAGGGCTGGCGTGAGGTCTACAAGAAGCAGAGCGGTGGTCGCGGTAAGTTCGCTGACATCATCGTCACTGTAGGACCTAAGGATCCTGACTACAAGGAGGACGATCTGCAGTTTGTCAACGAGGTCAAGGGTGGTAACATTCCTAAGGAGTTCATCCCCTCTGTACAGAAGGGTTTCAAGGACGCCATGAAAAATGGTGTGCTCGGTGGCTTCCCAATGACAGACCTGAAGGTTGTGCTTACCGACGGTAGCTTCCACCCTGTGGACTCTGACCAGATCTCCTTCGAGCTCGCTGCTCACGCTGCCTTCAAGAATGTCTGCCAGAAAGCAGGTCCCGTGCTTATGGAGCCTATCATGAAGGTAGAGGTTGTTACTCCTGAGGAGAACATGGGTGACGTCATCGGTGACTTGAACAAGCGCCGTGGTATGGTCCAGGGTATGGAAGAGGCTCGTAGCGGTGCGCGCATCGTGAAGGCTATGGTGCCTCTGGCAGAGATGTTCGGTTATGTGACCGCCCTGCGTACCATCACTTCCGGCCGTGCTACCAGCACCATGGAGTATGATCACCATGCTCCACTGTCTCAGTCACTGGCTGAGCAGGTACTTGAGGAACTCAAGAAATAACAATTTTGAGCGAGGTGCCGCCTAGCGAATGACTCTTAGGCGGCATACCTCCTCAATCTTACACATTATTATATATATAATCATTTAATTACAGACATGAGTCAGAAAATTCGTATCAAGCTGAAGAGCTACGACCATCAGTTGGTCGACAAATCAGCTGAGCAGATTGTCAAGGCTGTCAAGGCCACGGACGCTATCGTTAGCGGTCCCATTCCATTGCCAACCCACAAGCGTATCTTCACAGTCAACCGCTCTACCTTCGTCAACAAGAAGAGCCGCGAGCAGTTCCAGCTGTCAGATTACAAGCGCCTCATCGACATCTACAGTGCCACTGGCAAGACCGTCGACGCACTGATGAAGCTTGAGTTGCCCTCTGGTGTGGAAGTGGAAATCAAGGTCTAATACCTTGCAGTATGTTCAAGAAGAATTTTATCATTTACGTTAACACAAAACATTTATTGAAATGCCAGGATTAATTGGAAGAAAAATCGGAATGACATCCGTGTTCAGTGCCGACGGTAAGAACACACCGTGCACTGTTATCGAAGCTGGTCCTTGTGTTGTTACCCAGGTTAAGACCGTTGAAAAGGACGGTTACAAAGCCTATCAGCTCGGTTATGCTGAGGCTAAGGAGAAGAGAACCAACAAGCCTATGGCAGGTATCTTCAAAAAAGCCGGTACAACACCAAAGAAGCACTTGGCCGAGTTCAAATTCGACGAGGAGTATAACCTCGGTGACACCATTACAGTTGAGCTGTTCAAAGACGCTAAGTTCGTTGACGTCATTGGCACATCCAAGGGTAAAGGTTTCCAGGGTGTCGTGAAGCGTCATGGATTCGGCGGTGTCGGTCAGAGCACTCACGGTCAGGATGACCGCGCCCGCAAGCCGGGATCTATCGGTGCCTGCTCTTACCCTGCAAAGGTCTTCAAAGGCATGCGCATGGGCGGCCAGATGGGAGGTGATCGTGTTACCACTCAGAACCTCCGTGTATTAAAGGTGATTCCGGAGCAGAACCTGCTCATCGTGAAGGGTTCTTTCGCCGGTTGCAATGGTTCAACAGTTTTAATTGAGAAGTAATGGAAGTTAGTGTTTTGAATATCAACGGTCAGGAGACCGGACGCAAGGTGGCCCTGAACGACGCCATCTTTGGCATTGAGCCTAACGATCATGTCATCTACCTCGATGTGAAGCAGTATCTCGCCAACCAGCGCCAGGGCACTGCCAAGGCTAAGGAAAGAAGCGAGCATGCTGGTTCTACCCGCAAGCTCGGACGCCAGAAAGGTGGCGGCGGCGCACGTCGTGGTGACATCAACTCACCGTTGCTCAAGGGTGGTGGCCGCGTTTTCGGTCCTCAGCCCCGTGACTATGGTTTTAAGCTCAACAAGAAAGTAAAAGTTCTTGCTCGTAAGTCTGCGCTGTCTTACAAGGCTCAGGAGAATGCCATCATCGTGGTGGAAGATTTCAATCTTGAGGCTCCTAAGACTAAAGATTTTGTAAATATCACTAAAAATCTTAAAGTTGACGGCAAGAAAGCTCTCGTAGTTTTGCCAGGTATAAATAAAAACGTATATTTGTCCGCTCGTAACATCGAAAAGGCTGAAGTGATGTCTGCTGATCAGCTCAATACGTACAAAGTTTTGAATGCTGATGTGCTCGTCGTCGCAGAAAGTTCTTTGAAGACTATCGACAACATCTTGGATAAGTAAAAATTAGGAGACAAAGTATTATGGCATATATCATCAAACCCCTGGTCACAGAGAAGATGAATAACATTACAGACAAACGCGCAAACCGCTACGGTTTCGTCGTTCGCCCAGAGGCTAATAAGCTCCAAATCAAGAAAGAGGTCGAGAGTCTGTATCATGTTACAGTAGAGGATGTGAACACAATGCGCTACGCTGGCAAACGCTCCAGCCGCTATACCAAGGCAGGCTTGATCCGCGGTCAGAAGAACGCATTCAAGAAGGCTATCGTCACCCTGAAGGATGGTGAGGCCATCGATTTTTACAGCAATATAAAATAAAAAATGGCAGTACGTAAATTCAGCCCGGTAACTCCGGGTACAAGACACAAGGTTATTGGCACGTTCGAGGAGATTACTGCATCCGTGCCAGAGAAGTCTCTCGTTTACGGTAAGCGTTCTACCGGTGGTCGAAACAACACCGGTAAGATGACCATGCGCTACATCGGCGGTGGTCACAAGAAGAAGTATCGTCTGATCGACTTCAAGCGAGAGAAAGATGGTGTTCCTGCTGTAGTAAAGACAATCGAGTACGATCCTAACAGATCGGCTCGTATTGCTCTTCTGTTCTACGCAGATGGTGAAAAACGTTACATCATTGCTCCTAACGGACTCAAGGTCGGTGACAAGCTGATGTCTGGCGCTGAGGCAGCTCCTGAGATCGGCAATGCTCTCCCACTGGCTAACATTCCTGTCGGTACCGTGATCCACAACATCGAGTTGCGTCCGGGACAGGGTGCACGCCTGGTTCGTTCGGCTGGTAACTTTGCTCAGTTAACTTCTCGTGATGGCAACTACTGTGTCATCAAGCTTCCTTCTGGAGAGACTCGTCTGATCCTCTCCGCTTGCAAGGCCACTGTAGGTAGTGTCGGTAACTCTGACCACGCTCTTGAGCAGTCCGGTAAGGCCGGTCGCTCTCGTTGGCTCGGACGTCGTCCTCACAACCGTGGTGTCGTGATGAACCCTGTCGATCACCCGATGGGTGGTGGCGAAGGACGTCAGTCTGGTGGTCATCCACGCTCTCGCAAGGGCTTGTATGCTAAGGGTCTCAAGACTCGTGCACCTAAGAAGCTCTCGAACAAGTACATTATCGAAAGAGCTAACAAGAAGTAATCAAGTTAATTAGAGCAAATTATGAGTCGTTCACTTAAAAAAGGTCCTTATATCAACGTTGCCCTCGAGAAGAAAATTCTCGCTATGAACGAGAGTGGCAAGAAGAGCGTCGTTAAGACTTGGGCCAGAGCATCCATGATTTCACCCGATTTCGTGGGTCACACTGTTGCTGTCCACAACGGTAATAAATTCATCCCTGTCTACATCACTGAGAACATGGTCGGACACAAGCTCGGTGAGTTCGCTATGACACGTCGCTTCGGCGGACACTCTGGCAACAATAAGAAGTAATCAGGGCAAACCATTTAAAATGAGTAAACAATAATGGGAGCAAGAAAACATATCGCGGCCGAGAAAATGAAAGAGGCCCGCAAGAACATGTACTTCGCCAAGCTCAAGGGTGTGCCTTCTTCTCCACGGAAGATGCGTTACGTAGTAGACATGATCCGTGGCATGGAGGTCAACCGCGCACTTGGTATCCTGAAGTTCTCTAACAAGCATGCTGCTGCTGACATCGAAAAACTGCTTCGCTCAGCCATTGCCAACTGGGAAACCAAAAACGACCGTAAGGCCGAGGATGGTGAGCTGTATGTCAGCAAGGTCTTCGTTGATGAAGGCGTGACCATGAAACGTATGAGACCGGCACCGCAGGGCCGTGGCTATCGCATCCGTAAGCGTAGCAACCACGTCACTCTCTTTGTTGATGCCAAAACTAATGACGAAAAATAATAAATAGAATGGGACAGAAAGTAAATCCAATAAGCAACCGTCTGGGTATTATCCGTGGTTGGGACTCAAATTGGTTCGGTGGCAAGGACTTCGGTGACAACCTCGTTGAGGACAAAAAGATCCGTCAGTACCTTAACAAGCGTCTGGAGAAAGCCAGCGTTTCGCGCATCGTCATCGAGCGTACTTTGAAACTGGTTACCATCACTATTTGCACTGCCCGTCCGGGTATCGTCATTGGTAAAGGTGGTGCTGATGTCGACAAACTCAAAGAGGAGCTCAAGAACCTCTTCAAGAAAGACATCCAGATCAACATCTTCGAGGTGAAGAAGCCTGAGCTTGATGCAAACATCGTCGGTCAGAACATCGCCAGCCAGATCGAGCATCTGATGGCTTACCGTCGCGCAATCAAGATGGCTGTTCAGAACACAATGCGTGCTGGTGCTGAGGGTATCAAGATCCAGATCTCCGGCCGTCTGAACGGTGCCGAGATGTCTCGTAAGGAGATGTACAAAGAGGGACGTACTCCTCTGCATACATTCCGTGCCGACATCGACTACTGCCAGACAGAGGCTCTCACAAAGGTCGGCCTGCTGGGTATCAAGGTGTGGATCTGCCGCGGTGAGGTGTATGGCAAGCGTGAGCTCGCCCCCAACTTCTCTCAGGAGAAGAACGAGCGCGGACGTAACGGCGGCCGTCAGAACCGTGGTGGCCGTAGAAGAAACAATAACCGCTAAAAGTAGAAGCTACAATGTTACAGCCAAAAAGAGTAAAATATAGAAGACCTCAAGACGGGCGCGGCAACAAAGGCAACGCCCACAGAGGTACTGAGCTGGCTTTCGGAACCTTCGGCATCAAGACACTTGAGGCTAAATGGCTCGACAGCCGTCAGATCGAGGCAGCCCGTGTAGCTGTCAACCGTTATATGAATCGTGAAGGTCAGGTGTGGATCCGTATCTTCCCTGACAAACCTATCACTCGCAAGCCTGCTGATGTCCGTATGGGTAAAGGTAAGGGTGATCCTGCTGGATGGGTAGCTCCCGTAACTCCGGGACGTATCCTCTTCGAGGTAGAGGGCGTGAGCCTGGCAGTCGCCAAAGAGGCACTGCGCTTGGCCGCTCAGAAACTCCCAGTCAAGACTAAGTTCGTCATCAGACGCGATTTTGATAAAAACGCTTAATTATGAAGATTAAAGAAATTACAGAACTCGCCGACAAGGACCTGCGCGAGAAGCTGGAGCAGACTGAGGCAGCTTTGAATCAGATGAAGCTCAACCATCAGGTAACTCCGCTCGAGAATCCATCCACGATTAAGGCTACGCGTCGCGACATCGCACGGATGAAAACCGTGCTCCGCCAGAGAGAACTTAATAAATAATTCACGGACAGATGGAAAAGAGAAATTTAAGAAAGGTAAGACAGGGTGTGGTGATCAGCGACAAGATGGAAAAAACCATCGTCGTGGCTGCCAAGTTCAAGGAGATGCACCCTATTTATGGTAAGTTTGTCCAGAAGACTAAAAAATACCACGCTCATGACGAGAACAACGAGGCTCATGTAGGTGACACTGTTCAGATCATGGAGACTCGTCCACTCTCTAAGACTAAGAGATGGAGATTAGTACAAATCGTAGAAAAAGCTAAGTAATCATGATACAGGCATTATCAAAACTTACAGTATGTGATAACAGCGGCGCACGCGAGGCAATGTGCATCCGTGTTCTCGGTGGTACCGGCCGTCGTTACGCCAGTGTGGGTGACGTCATCGTTGTGGCTGTACAGAATGTCATCCCTTCCAGTGACTTGAAGAAAGGTGCAGTATCTAAGGCTTTGATCGTTCGCACGAAGAAGGAAATCCGTCGTCCCGACGGATCTTACATCCGCTTCGACGACAACGCTTGTGTGCTGCTTAACAACGCTGGTGAACTTCGTGGAAGCCGTATCTTCGGCCCCGTGGCTCGTGAGCTTCGCGCTGTCAACATGAAGGTCGTCTCCCTCGCACCTGAGGTGCTTTAATTCTAAAACGTACACGAATGAATAAGTTACATATCAAAAAAGACGATACCGTGATTGTCCGCACCGGTAGTGATAAGGGCAAGACCGGTAAAGTGCTCAAAGTGCTGGTTAAAGAAAACCGCGCCATCGTGGAAGGCATCAACATGGTGTCAAAGAGCACAAAGCCTTCAGCTAAGAATCCTCAGGGTGGTATCGTTAAGCAGGAGGCTCCTATTCACATCTCTAATTTGGGACTTATCGACCCGAAGAGCGGCAAGGCTACCCGTATCGCTATCAAGCGCGAGGGTAAGACTGTCACTCGTATCGCTAAAAAATCAGGGGAGGAGATTAAGTAATGGATACAGCACAGTTAAAGAAAAAGTACAAGGAGGAGATCGCTCCTGCACTGCAGAAACAGTTCAACTACTCTTCAGCTATGCAGATCCCTGTTCTGAAGAAGATCGTCATCAACCAGGGCTTGGGTGATGCTACGCAGGACAAGAAGATCGTGGATGTAGCCATTAACGAGATCACCGCAATCACAGGTCAGAAGGCTGTGGCAACCTACTCTAAGAAGGATATCGCCAACTTCAAACTGCGTAAAGAGATGCCTATCGGTGTCATGGTGACTCTCCGTCGCGAGCGCATGTATGAGTTCCTTGAGAGACTCGTTCGTATCTCTCTGCCTCGTATCCGTGACTTCAAGGGTATCAATACCAAGTTCGACGGTCGTGGTAATTACACATTGGGTATCACAGAGCAGATCATCTTCCCGGAGATCAACATCGACCAGGTAGACCGCATTCAGGGTATGAACATTACCTTTGTGACTTCTGCCAAGACTGACGAGGAAGGTTTCGCTCTTCTGAAGGCCTTCGGTCTCCCATTTAAAAACGCTAAAAACGATAAATAAGTTATGGCAAAAGAATCAATGAAAGCCCGCGAGGTAAAGCGCGCTAAACTCATCGCACGTTACGCTGAAAAGCGTGCAGCGCTGAAGAAGGTCATCGCTACTACCAACGATATCGCAGAGGCTTATGAGGCTGCCCGTAAACTTCAGGCTATCCCTAAGAACGCTGACCCTATCCGTCTGCACAACCGTTGCAAGATCACCGGTCGTCCAAGAGGTTACATGCGTCAGTTCGGCATCTCACGTATTCAGTTCCGCGAGATGGCTTCTCAGGGCTTGATCCCCGGAGTCAAGAAGGCTAGCTGGTAACTCACCTTTCACTACAGGTTGGTGGCTGGCTAGTGGGACGCCAGCGCCTGACCTGATTACAAGATCATTTTTTAATATTGTCGGGGTAGTCCCGATTAATTAAACATTTATATTTATGACAGATCCAATTGCCGATTATCTGACAAGACTCAGAAACGCTATCATGGCTCACCATCGTGTGGTCGAGGTTCCTGCGTCTAACTTGAAGAAGTCTATCACAAAGATTCTCTTCGAGAAGGGTTACATCCTGAACTATAAGTTCATCGAAGATGGCCCTCAGGGTACTATCAAGGTTGCCTTGAAGTACAATCCTGAAACCAAGCAAAACGCTATCAAGTGTTTGAAGCGCGTCTCTACTCCTGGTCTTCGCCGTTACACAGGATATAAAGACATGCCGAGAGTAATTAACGGACTGGGTATCGCCATCTTATCTACGTCCAAGGGTGTCATGACCGACAAGGAGGCTGCTGATCTTAAGATCGGTGGTGAGGTTCTTTGCTATGTTTATTAATAGGAGGTTACAAGATGTCTAGAATAGGAAAATTGCCAATTCACGTACCGGCAGGTGTTACAGTTAATTTCGACGAGAAATCTTCTGTTGTTACTGCTAAAGGTCCTAAGGGTGAACTCTCTCAGCAGATTGATCCTTCTATTAAGTTTGATTTCCAGGACGGTGTCATCACACTTTCTGTCGACGAGAACAGCCCCGTCGACTACAAGCAGAAGCAGGCTTTCCACGGCCTCTATCGCGCACTGATCAACAACATGATCGTTGGCGTGAGCGAGGGCTTCAAGAAGGAGCTGGAGCTTGTAGGTGTTGGTTATCGTGTCAGCAACCAGGGCAACCTGATTGAGTTCTCTTTGGGTTATACTCACCCTATCTTCATCGAGCTTCCTAAGGAAGTGAAGGTTGAGACAAAGTCTGAGCGTAACCAGAACCCTCTCATCACTCTGGAGTGTGCCGACAAGCAGTTGCTGGGTCTCATTTGTGCTAAAATCCGTTCTTTCCGCAAACCTGAGCCTTACAAGGGTAAGGGTGTCCTGTTCAAGGGTGAAGTCATCCGCAGAAAGTCTGGTAAGACCGCTGCAGCTAAGTAATTTTATAAGAATTTACTATTATGACAACAAAGAAAGAACAAAGACGAATTAAGATAAAGTTCCGTATCCGCAAGCACGTCAACGGAACTGCTGAGCGCCCACGTCTCAGTGTATTCCGTTCTAACAAGCAGATCTACGCTCAGGTGATCAATGATGTAGATGGCCGTACTTTGGCTTCTGCTTCTTCTCTGGGTATGGAAAAGATGCCTAAGATCCAACAGGCTGAGAAGGTCGGCGCACTGGTCGCTGAGAAAGCAAAGTCTGCTGGCATTGAGACAGTGGTCTTCGACCGCAATGGTTACCTCTATCATGGTCGTGTGCAGGCTTTGGCTGATGCTGCACGTCAGGGTGGTCTTAAATTTTAATCGATTATGGCAATGAATAAAGTAAAAGTAAATAGTGACGCAGAATTGAAAGACCGCTTGGTTGCTATCAACCGTGTGACGAAGGTTACAAAGGGTGGTCGTACGTTTACATTCGCTGCCATCGTCGTTGTTGGTGATGGTAAGGGCGTGATTGGCTACGGTCTGGGTAAGGCCGGTGAGGTTACCGCT
Organism: Hallella absiana; assembly: GCF_025457485.1. Lineage (NCBI taxonomy): Bacteria > Pseudomonadati > Bacteroidota > Bacteroidia > Bacteroidales > Prevotellaceae > Hallella > Hallella absiana. The sequence continues at coordinate 70,809 of NZ_JAMXSP010000011.1, read as the reverse complement.
GCTATCGCCAAAGGCACTGAGGCTGCCAAGAAGAACTTGGTGAAGGTTCCTGTACTTAAGGGTACTGTTCCTCACGAGGTTGAGGTGAAGTTCGGTGGTGCAATCGTTCTCCTGAAGCCGGCAGCAGCCGGTACCGGTCTGAAGGCCGGTGGTGCTATGCGTGCTGTGCTGGAGAGTGCAGGTATCACAGATGTCATCGCAAAGTCTAAGGGTTCTTCCAATGCCCACAACTTGGTGAAGGCTACTTTCGCAGCTCTCTCAGAGATGCGTGATGCTTATCAGATCGCTGGTGAGCGTGGCATTGCAATGGACAAAGTGTTTAACGGTTAATAGGGTAACAAAACTATGGCAACAATCAAAATCAAGCAGATTAAGAGTCGTATTGGTGCTCCTGTCGATCAGAAGCGTACACTCATCGCTCTTGGCCTCCACAAGATTTCTCAGGTGGTCGAGGTTGAAGATACTCCTAGCAACCGTGGCATGATCCGCAAGGTGTTCCATTTGGTTGAAGAGGTGAAGTAATAATCTTTAAATTCAGACGAAATCATGAAATTACATACATTAACCCCGGCTAAGGGTTCTACCCACTCTCGTCGTCGTATCGGTCGTGGTCCAGGTTCTGGACTTGGTGGTACTTCTACCCGCGGTCATAAGGGTGCTAAGGCTCGTTCTGGCTATAAGAGAAAGATTGGCTTTGAAGGTGGTCAGATGCCTTTGCAGCGTCGTGTGCCGAAGGCTGGCTTCAAGAACATCAACCACGTTGAGTTCTTCCCTGTCAACCTCTCTACACTCCAGAAGCTTGCTGAGGAGAAGAACCTTACTAAGATCGGCGTAGCAGAGCTTGTTGCTGCTGGCCTGACCAATGGTAAGAAACCTGTTAAAGTTTTAGGAAATGGTGAGCTGAAGGCCAAGATTGACGTCGAGGCCAACGCTTTCTCTAAATCTGCAGAGGCAGCTATCCAGGCTGCCGGTGGTAACGCAACCAAAATCTAACAATGAAAAAGCTTATAGAGACACTGAAGAACTGTTGGAGGGTTGAAGATCTGCGTCAGCGGCTTCTCATCACCCTTTTGTTTACGGCTATCTACCGTTTCGGTTCATTTGTAGTATTACCGGGTATTGATCCGGCTAAACTCGACCAATTGCAGTCGCAAACCAAAGGTGGCTTGATGTCACTGTTGGACATGTTCTCCGGTGGCGCATTTTCCAACGCATCTATCTTTGCGCTTGGTATTATGCCTTACATCTCGGCTTCCATCGTTATGCAGTTGCTCGCCGTCGCTGTGCCTTATTTTCAGAAGATGCAGCGTGAAGGCGAAAGCGGGCAGAAAAGAATTCAATGGTATACTCGTGTGCTGACGGTAGCTATCTTGCTCTTTCAGGCACCGAGTTACCTGATTAACCTGAAGATGCAGGCCAGCCAGGCACTGGCAAGCGGTATTGCTTGGCCTGTATTCATGGTGCCCGCTACCATTATCTTAGCCGCAGGTAGTATGTTCATCCTTTGGCTGGGTGAGCGCATTACTGATAAGGGCGTGGGAAACGGTATCTCCTTGATCATCATGCTGGGTATTATTGCCCGCCTGCCTCAGGCTTTCATGCAGGAGGTCAGCTCTCGTTTCACTGCCATCTCCGGTGGTGGACTTGTGATGTTCATCGTCGAGATCCTTATTCTCTATGCTGTCATCATGGCTTCTATCCTCCTTGTTCAGGGCACTCGCAAGGTGCCTGTCCAGTATGCAAAGCGTCTGGTCGGCAACAAGCAGTATGGTGGAGCAAGACAGTATATCCCTTTGAAGTTGTTTGCTGCTAATGTGATGCCTATCATCTTTGCGCAGGCATTGATGTTCATCCCATTGGCTATTGTCCAGTATCAGAGTGACGGTGCTTCCTGGTGGGTACGCGATATGCTGAACAACAGAAGTCTGATGTATAACATCGTCTATGTGATTCTCATTGTCGCTTTCACCTACTTCTATACGGCTATTACTTTGAATCCTCAACAGATGGCTGAGGACTTGAAACGCAACAACGGATTTATTCCGGGAGTGAAGCCCGGTCATGACACTGCTGAGTATATCGACACTGTTATGTCTCGTATCACTTTCCCTGGATCTCTGTTCATCGCTTTCATCGCCGTCATGCCAGCTCTTGCCGGATTGCTGAATGTGCAGGACGCTTTCTCTCAGTTTTTTGGTGGTACCTCCTTGCTGATTACAGTAGGTGTGGTTATTGATACTTTACAGCAGATTGAGAGCTACTTGCTGATGCGCCACTACGATGGATTGCTGAATGCAGGTCATACCAGACCGGCAGGAGCAGTTAGCGCATATTGATTTAGTCTCTTAGAATGAAAATATTTCTTAAGACTGAAGATGAAATAGACCTTATGCGAAAGGCCAACCGACTTGTCGGTGCGACCTTAGCTGAGGTTGGTCGTCATATAAAGCCAGGAGTCTCAACGCTCCAATTGGATCATATCGCTGAGGAGTTCATACGCGATCATGGTGCTACACCAACATTCAAGAACTTCCCCAATCCTTTTGGAGGGCCTTTTCCTGGCTCTATCTGTACATCGGTCAACAATGTTGTCGTGCACGGTATACCAAGTGACAAGTGTATTCTTAAGGAGGGTGACATCATCTCTGTAGATTGTGGTACACTGCTCGATGGATACAATGGTGACAGTTGCTATACATTCTGTGTAGGTGAGGTGAGTGACAAGGTGAAGAATCTGTTGAAGGTCACGAAGCAAAGCTTATATAAAGGTATAGAGCAGGCACGTCCCGGTCACCATCTTGGAGATATAGGAGCTGCCATACAAGACTATTGCGAGTCGTTTGGCTATGGCGTTGTTCGTGAGTTGACCGGTCATGGTATTGGTCGTGAGATGCATGAAGATCCTCCTGTTCCCAACTATGGCTCTCGTGGTAATGGTGTCTTGTTGAAAGCAGGTATGTGCATTGCCATTGAGCCGATGATTACGATGGGAGACCGCAAGATCTGGTTGCTCCCCGACAAATGGGGTATCATCACTCGTGATGGTCAGCCAGCCGCTCATTTCGAGCACACGATTGCCATACGTAAAGATGGCGCCGAGATTTTATCAACATTCGAAGAAATTGAACATTTAGAAGAAGATTAATATTATGTCAAAGCAGTCAGCAATAGAACTGGACGGTACAGTTATCGAAAGCCTTTCCAACGCTATGTTTCGCGTGGAGTTGGAAAACGGAGTGAAGATCATCGCAAACATTTCGGGAAAGATGCGTTTGCATTACATCAAGATTCTCCCCGGTGATAAGGTTAAAGTGGCTATGAGTCCTTACGACTTGACCAAAGGTCGTATTGAGTTCCGATACAAATAATATTTTTTTATATATCTGACGATATGAAAACAAGAGCATCATTGAAGAAGCGCACACCCGACTGCAAGATTGTACGTCGTAAGGGTCGTCTTTTTGTTATCAACAAGAAGAATCCTAAGTATAAGATGCGTCAGGGCTAAGTTAAAAAAACGTAATCAGGTGCTAATGTCACAATAAATTAGTACCTTTGCGTGCTTTTTAGCAAGAAGACACTATTTTTTAAATTATTATTTTATTCAACTAATGGCAATAAGAATTGTTGGAGTAGATTTGCCCCAGAATAAGCGTGGCGAAATCGCATTGACTTATATCTATGGTATAGGTCGAAGTAGTTCAGCAAAGATATTGGATAAGGCCGGCGTGAGCCGCGACCTGAAAGTCAGCGAATGGAATGACGATCAGGCAGCCAAGATCCGTGAGATTATCGGCGCTGAATTCAAGGTGGAGGGTGACCTTCGCTCAGAGGTACAAATGAACATCAAGCGCCTGATGGATATTGGTTGCTACCGTGGTGTTCGTCATCGTAATGGTCTTCCCGTTCGCGGACAGAGCACAAAGAACAATGCTCGTACCCGTAAGGGTAAGAAGAAGACTGTTGCTAATAAGAAGAAGGCTACCAAGTAATTAAGAGGAGAAATTAATTATGGCAAAGACAAAAGCAACATCTAAGAAAAGAAACGTCAGAGTTGACGCTATGGGACAACTTCATGTCCATAGCTCGTTCAACAATATCATAGTATCTCTTGCCAACAGCGAGGGTCAGGTGATCTCCTGGTCATCTGCTGGTAAGATGGGCTTCCGTGGTTCTAAGAAGAACACACCGTACGCTGCACAGATGGCAGCTGAGGATTGCGCAAAGGTAGCTTATGGTTTGGGCCTCCGCAAGGTCAAGGCTTTCGTGAAGGGTCCGGGCAATGGACGTGAGAGTGCTATTCGTGCCGTCAACGGCGCTGGTATCGAGGTTACAGAGATTGTAGACGTTACGCCGTTACCACACAATGGCTGCCGTCCTCCCAAGCGTCGTCGTGTATAATTTACGTGGTACAATAGTTAAATTGAGATTAAATTATGGCAAGATATATAGGTCCAAAATCTAGAATTTCACGCCGTTTCGGTGAGGCCATCTTTGGTGCTGACAAGGTTCTTTCTAAGCGCAACTTCCCCCCGGGGCAGCATGGCAACGACCGTCGCCGCAAGCAGTCTGAGTATGGTATGCAGCTGGCTGAGAAGCAGAAGGCTAAGTACACTTATGGTGTTCTTGAGCGTCAGTTCCGCAACTTGTTCGACAAGGCAGCAAAGGCAGACGGCATTACTGGTGAGAATCTGCTTCAGTTGCTTGAGAGCCGTCTCGACAATGTAGTTTATCGTTTGGGTATTGCTCCTACACGTGCAGCTGCTCGTCAGATGGTTAGCCACAAGCACATCACTGTTGACGGTCAGGTAGTGAACATTCCTTCTTATCAGGTGAAGCCTGGTCAGATCGTTGCTGTTCGCGAGAAGGCTAAGTCTCTTGAGGTGATCGAGGCTGCTCTTGCAGGCTTCAACCACAGCAAGTATCCTTGGTTGGAGTGGGATGAGAACACAAAGAGTGGTAAGTTCCTTCACAAGCCTGAGCGCGCTGACATTCCTGAGAATATCAAGGAGCAGTTAATCGTTGAGTTGTACTCTAAACAATAAATCATTAAATTAATGGCGATATTAGCATTTCAAAAACCTGATAAAGTAGTGATGCTGGAGGCTAACGACCACTACGGAAAGTTTGAGTTCCGCCCTCTCGAGCCTGGCTTCGGTGTTACCATCGGTAACGCCCTGCGACGCATCCTTCTTTCATCGCTGGAAGGCTATGCTATCAATACTGTGCGTATCGCCGGTGTTGAGCATGAGTTTTCTTCCGTGCCCGGTGTCAAGGAAGATGTGACCAACATCATTTTGAATCTCAAGCAAGTTCGATTCAAACAAGTAGTAGAAGAATTCGAGAACGAGAAAGTTAGTATCACCGTTGAGAATTCCACAGAATTCAAAGCCGGTGATATCGGTAAGTATCTGACTGGATTTGAAGTGTTAAACCCTGATTTGGTGATTTGTCATTTAGACTCCAAGGCAACCATGCAGATCGACCTGACGATCAACAAGGGTCGTGGCTATGTGCCTTCTGACGAGAACCGTCAGTTCTGCACGGATGTCAATCAACTTCCGATCGATTCCATCTACACCCCTATCCGCAATGTGAAATACAGTGTAGAGCCTACTCGTGTCGAGCAGAAGACCGACTACGACAAGCTCGTCATTGAAGTCACAACGGACGGTTCCATCCACCCGAAGGATGCACTGAAAGAGGCTGCAAAGATCCTTATCTATCACTTCATGCTCTTCTCTGACGAGAAGATTACTCTTGAGAACCCCGATCAGGACGGCAATCAGGAGTTTGATGAGGAGGTACTGCACATGCGTCAATTGCTGAAGACCAAGCTGACTGATATGAACCTCAGTGTTCGTGCACTCAACTGTCTGAAGGCTGCCGACGTCGAGACACTTGGTGACTTGGTACAGTACAACAAGACCGACCTCTTGAAGTTCCGCAACTTCGGTAAGAAATCGCTCTCAGAGCTTGATGATTTGCTCGAGAGTCTGAATCTGTCGTTTGGAACTGACATTTCAAAGTATAAATTGGACAAGGAGTAATTCTGGTCCCTATTCATTCAAAAACAAATGAGACACAATAAAAAATTCAACCATCTGGGTCGTACTGCATCTCATCGTGCTAGCATGCTGGCAAACATGGCATCTAGCCTGATCATGCACAAAAGAATCACTACGACTCTCGCAAAGGCCAAGGCTTTGAAGAAGTATGTAGAGCCTTTGATCACACGTTCTAAGAACGACACCACCACCAGCCGTCGTGTTGTCTTCCGTTATCTGCAGGACAAGTATGCAGTGAAGGAGCTTTTCGGCACAATCGCTGCTAAGGTTGCAGACCGTCCGGGTGGCTACACTCGTGTGATTAAGCTCGGTCTTCGTCAGGGCGATGCTGCAGAGATTGCTTTCATCGAGCTTGTAGACTTCGATGAGAACATGGCTAAGGCTCCTAAGGCAGAGAAGAAGACTCGTCGTAGCCGTCGCTCTACCAAGAAGGCTGTCGAGGCTGCTCCGGCAGAGGAGGCTGTTGCTTCCGCAGACGCAGAGAAGACTGCTGCTCCCGCTGAGAAAAAGGCTGCTCCTGCAGCGAAGAAGGCTGCTTCTGCAAAGAAGAAGACCGCTTCTGCTGAGAAGAAAGCTCCTGAGGCAGAGGCACCAAAGGCTGAATAATCTCTTTGAGAATCATTCTTTGAAGATAAAACAAAAGCACTTGCTCATTGATTTGGGCAAGTGCTTTTTTTTATAGGGATTCCCCTAATATGAATAGGGAAAAATGATTTGGCGATTTCGACATTTTTTCCTAATTTTGTTGCGTCAATTAAGAAAGGACATGATCATGAAAAAGACGTTTCTACTATTGATATGTATGTCTACGCTGCTTTATAGTTGCGACTCATATACTGGTGCCGGCGCATTCTCCGGCGCTCAGATTGGCTCTATCCTCGGCTCTGCTATTGGTGGTATCTCGGGAGGCCCTCGCGGCTCTGATTTGGGAACGATCGTTGGTATGGCAGGTGGTGCTGCTGTCGGTGCAGCTGTTGGTCAGGCTGCTGATCAGCGTCAGGCTTCGCGTGTTGGTGATATGCAACGCAGAAGATCAGTAGAACGCGACGGGGCTCCTTATCAAGACCGCTATGGACAGACTGTAGTTCCTGGTTATGGTAGGGAGTATAGCGAAGCGCCAAGTGATCAGGAGTCAGTGGTTGACTCTTCTAGTTATGGCAGTGGCTTCGATGGCAATAACAATCATGACGATCGTATCTACGACTTCCAGTCGAGTGATTACACCGGCAACTACAGTGCCCAGCAGCCACAAACCCGTATGCCACAGCATTCGAGCGTAGAGCAGATTGCCAAAGGCTTCACCTATACACCGTCCTTAGAGATCCGCAATGCTCGTTTCGTCGACGACAATGAGGATGGAACGATACAGCGCGGTGAGCTTTGCAAGATTATCTTTGAAGTTTATAATGTAGGTAAGCAAGCAGTCATGGATGTGGTACCAACGGTTCTTGAGACGACGGGTAACAAGCATATCTACATCTCGCCTAACATGCATGTAGAGCGTATCGATCCGGGCAAAGGCATCCGCTATACTGCCATTATCACTTCCGACAATGGTCTTCGCAATGGTGCCGTCCGCTTCTGTGTCAGCGTTGTGCAAGGCAATCGCAACATCTCTAAAGTGAGTGAGTTCAATATTCCTACGTCAAAGGTATATGCCCAGGCTCGTTAAGTAGGTATCTGCTTAAGCTGATTAAATCATATTCATAATAATGTTATTCCCTGACACTAACATGGTATCAGGGATTTTTTTGTCTTCTGCTCAGTCACCGAACCAGTTCTTGACTTTCTGAAACACGCTACGCCATATCGACGGATCTTCCTTCTTTGTGCCTGTTTGCGGGCGCGAAGAAGGCTTTTTTTGATTGCTGGGAGTTCCGGGATGATGCGCAGCCATCATCTGCTGTCTTTCTTTCGCTTGTTGGCTGGCAGTCAGTTTCCGTTCTTCTTCCTTTTTCTCTTCTTTGGCAATCTTTGCCTCTTTTATTTCCGCCAGTCGTTTGGCCGCCTGTTGCTTTCTGGCTGCTAAGCGTTTGTCCTCCATTTCGTGCTCCTCGTCGGCTTTTTGGTTCCATTCCTTGATGAAACTGTAGCGTGCCTTAGAGAAGTCAAATTCAAAGTCCGGCATACCCGTCTCCACGTCGTCCATGCGATAGGGTGGGTTGTTGCCCGACACGCGCTGCACTTCCACCATGGCCAGACCTTGTGCGAGCATACCTAATTGTGCTGCCGCGCCATAGCTCAGATCTATGATGCAGCCGCGGCGATAGGGACCACGGTCTGTGACCTTGACGATGATGCTCTTCTGATTTCTGAGATTGGTGACCTTGAGCAGAGTGCCGAAGGGCAGTGTGCGGTGGGCGCAGGTCAGACTGTCGTGATGCAGTCGTCCGCCGTCAGCCGTCCTTGCTCCCGTAGCCTTACGGGAGTAGTACGTGGCCTTGCCTTTCTGCGACCGGTGTTGCGCCGATGCTGTGAGCGTAAGCAACAGCAAGACCAAACAAGCGAGTCTATGCGTATGCTGATGCTTCATAGTGGCAAAGATACGAAAAATATCTGAGAATCAAGTGATTTTGATGTAGAAAGATGATAAGCGGGCAGATTGAGGCCTATAAATAGATACACTTTTTTCGATCTGTCGTTTAAGATATACCGGTGCTATTACTTAAAAGGCTTGCGAACTTCACAGCCCACAAGCCCAAAGGTTGAATTATATACATCTCTTAGAGTTTAGCGAGATGCTTGTGGCAAGTCTCACGACTTGCAGGTGTTACTGCGATTACTCTATATATTAAGGGGATTAAAATGCGAGGAAAGGGCGAACTGACGAGAGCGCTGACTTGGTACTACGACCAGTGCTGATAAAGCGTATAGAGCCATCCCCCATCCTATCATCGACTCCAGAATCGATGTCGATCGCAAACGTGGCGGAAACCTCCGTAGAGGTCCACTCCCAAGTGTTCTCCGCTTGGAAGAACTCGGTATAGTTGTTCGCGCCCACCTTGCCCAAAGCGGTATTTACTTTGGACGAAACCGTTGTCATGTTAGATACGAAATCATTAATGTTCCAGCCACTCGACGGGTAACCGCCAATGGCATGCATGATGGCATAATACTGGCCGGCCGTTGGCAGGAACCAACCGGTAGAGGTAGACGGAGCCTTCAATGTGGTATAGGCAAGTGCTGCCTGTGCCGCAGGATGGGCAGAGTTGTTCAAGGCCACTGATTCTTTATAGCCTGAGCCGTAAGATTGGGTAGATGAGCCAACAATAAGAGCTGACGTGTTTACCTTTGACCTGCCATCATCGGTTTCGCTTGTATTCCATGCATAGGCAGTATTATGATCTGTAGTACCAGTGGAACCGATAGTCTTTAAGCCCATCACCAAACCATGACCGCCTATCCCCTTTGCCTTGGTATCTTTCTCCGTCCAGTAGTTGCTTCCCACATATCCCACGATACCGATAGGCGTTTTGCCATTTGCGAGACTTTCCTCATTATGTGTTATCGCTCCGTCACTGTAATATACATCGCCGGGCTTTAGGAAGTAAGGTTGAGTAGCAGACGGAATCGCATTCAGGGACGCAACTGCTCCAGCACCACTTGCGGTGACGGCTGCACTCCATTTCCCAAGCACATTATCTGATGTACCAAACGTTGTGCTTGTCTTTGGCTTTATGACTTTCACATAATTATCTGTTGAATGCAAGATGGGTATCTGTCCGGTAAAGGAGTTGGAAGCCTTCATTGTCTGTGTATTCGTGAATGTATAGCTCTTATCCGTGCTCAGATAATGGTTCGTCACGGTACCGGACTTTAGCGTGATGACCGCCAGTCCCATCTGATGGCTCATGCTAAAGTTCACGGTAGAAGCATTTGTTGTGGAGACAACGCCTGCGGCCACTTGCAGGTCACTGTTATATAGGTTAGCAAGCGTGCTTTGATTTGCGTTGGGGTTCCATGCCGATATACCGGAGGCAAAGAACGTGGCGGCATCAGTGGCAGCCTTGCCCGTGTTGGCGAGGCCACTCGTGCTATAGGGATAATAGACATAGTACTTGCAGTTCTCGGGCAGGAGCACACGGGAGGCTGGTGTCCACTTGCCATCGGACCCGAGTGTCAGCATGACGTTGCTGTATTTCAGTCCGTTGGCATCAGCCACATAGATGCCCACGGCATCGCCGGCGGCAAAGGCCGTCTTGGGATAGTTGCTGCCCCATGATGTGGCAAAGGTGATGCTGCCCAACTGCAACTTTGAGACGGAGTGAGGCGAGACCTTGTAGACGATGGACTGGCCCTTGTCCCACGACGTGCCTTTGAGTGAACCGGTGAGGTTATACGTGTTGCCGTCGAAGACGTAGGTGATGGCAATCTTCTGATTGTCCGTGGTAAACGACTGCGGAATCATCAGCAACGTCTTTGTTCCGGAGATAATATCCTGGTTCTTTTGGTTCTCTGAGCCCATGAGCTGTAGACTCATGTTGCTGACGGTGTAGTTGCCCGTGGCCGTCGTCGTCCAGTTGCCGCCCAGCGACAGCCGTCCTTTGGTGGCGATGTTTGTGAAGCCCATCGAGGTAATCTTTCCCGACGGCATGTCCGGTCCGGCCACGAAGCGGATGGAGGTGAGCTGATGGTCGAAGGCGAGCGGCACAGCCTTGTTGGTGCCAACAGTGGCGAGCGTCAGGCCTTTGTTTGTGGCCACGATCAGGTCGGGCTGGTTCTCCGCAGTGGCGGGAAGGGCATAGTCGATGTAGGGCGTGCCCGCTGTGCTGCCGGAGGACAGCGTCAGCCCATTGGAAGAAGAAGGAATGGGAGCGTAGGCATAGAAGGCCACCTTGTCGGTGGCAGGCCAATAGTGCTCGTTGGCAGTCTTCCAACCATAGCTTGCGTTTGTAGCCGTCTCGTTGTAGAAGAGGCTGTTGGGCGTGGCCGAGGCAAAGGCGTTGTCATTGGCGTATGGGATGGCGGACACGCCAAACTGCTTGAGTTGGTTGATAGATTCGATGCGCGTGCCGCGCGTGAGCGGCTCGTCGGTGACCTTCTCGGCCATAGCGCCGCCCACACGCTCGGAGACGAGCGGATGGAGATAGAGCGTGTGGCCGCCGCCCGTCGTCTTCAGCGGAGCGGCAAAATAAGACTGGGGATCGGGCGCAGGAGCCGTGGAAATAGCGGCGGCCGCTACGCCACGGGAGCCCTTGGCCGAGGCGCTCGAAGAGTGGGTGACCGGCGTGCCGTCGATGGCATCCACCTTAAACGAGATTGGTTCGGAAGAGAGAACGGGCGTGCTGTCGGTCAGCGTCTCACTGCAACCGGTGAGAAACGACAGCGCGCTTAGTGACAACAGCAGCAGGTCACAAGAGCGGAACTTAGAAACAGAGTGACGTAATCGCATAATTCTACAGACCTTTAATATTACTTACTTTTTCGTGCCTATAGAATCGCCCCTGATTCGGCTCCCTTTATATATATAATGTGTTCATGTGAGGACATAAAAAACGTGGGCATCTGTACAGAGTCACCCAACTTTCAGGTCGTAGGAAACCTCTCTCATGGGCAATATGCACAGAACGCCCACGCGATATGATACAGCATACCCTTTGGGGTAAGCATATAAGCATACCTTACGCGGACGTTCACCTCGCACATCTTCATGAGAGATTCAAATTTCCTACGTTTGAAAGTTGAAGATAATGTTTGTAAACGTCTTTATGTGTCGCGGCCTTTGGTGTGCCGGCTACGCTTAGCCGACGGCGACGACACGACTATGTCCGGCGAAGACATGCGGCGGGCCGCACATCAACTCCGCTGCAAAGATACGGAGTTTTTGCGACATCTCCACGTTCTCGCCCAAGTTTTTTTTAGTAGCCTCACTCCCCTCTCCTTTGGAGAGGGGCACGGGGGTGAGGCAGAGCATTTAGCTGTTGATAAAACTGACAATTTTCCGCCCACGAGAATCGTTTCTTTCGGGCGAAGGCCTATCCTGCTCTGATTTTTGCGAAAATAAGCGTGTTTTTATAAGTAACAGATAATCAACGTGTTGTATAATCTCGCCTTTTATGACATGCCGAAACGGCCTTGTTTTCGCAATGTTTTCCTGCCTTTTCCCTGCCACCTCAGGCTTTCGACAGGACAAAATCGGCGAGATGACCCAGACAAATCACCGAGATGATCGTGTCAAAAGGCTGAGATGACAACACGAAATCACTGGTTGGGTCTTGCGACAAGTCTGAGATGGGACCGGATAACCGGAAATCCATAGATCTCATTTCTATTTTGTGAGTTGCGCAGAACATAGTTTTGTCAAGAGAAATCAGCGCAACGTGTGTCCGAATATAATGTGCAGGAATTATCAGATTTATGAGAAATCAATGCCCCGTGGCTTTAAATATTGTTAATGAATATCAGATTGCTTTGGTGGATAGTTCTTATGTTCGTATCTTTGCGAACGATATGAAGATATTGATTCTCTGCACTGGTAACAGTTGTCGCAGCAAGATGGCGCAAGCATGCCTACAGCATTTGGATGCCGGACTCTATGTGAGGTCGGCAGGCACGCGTCCTGCCCACAATACGCATCCGTTGGCCGTAGAAGTGATGGAGGAGGCAGGAATGCCTGTTCGCGATTTGCAGCCACACGATGTCAGAGAGTATACGCATGAGGAGTGGGACTTCGTGATTACCGTTTGTGACCATGCACGGGAAACGTGTCCTGTCTTTGTGGGGAATGTGAAACATCGGTTGCATTTGGGCTTCCCTGACCCAGCACAGGCAAAGGGTACAAGGGAAGAGCAACTCTCTGTATTCCGATCCACAAGGGATCATATCACATTGATATTCAATGAATTCTATCATAAATATATTCAAGACACTCATGGACACGAAACGAGACTATAGCCTCAAGGCCGAGCAGATAGCACGCTTTGCCAAAGCACTGGCCCATCCCGCCAGAATACAGATATTGCAGTTCCTCGCCAGCAGGCAGGAATGCTACTTCGGCGACATCCACGACGAGCTGCCCATCGCCAAGGCCACCGTCAGTCAGCACCTCAAGGAACTCAAGGATGCCGGACTCATCCAAGGTACCATTGAGGCTCCAAAAGTGAGATACTGCATCAACCGCGACAACTGGCAGTATGCCCACGAGCTATTCTGTAATTTCTTCTCTAAGGAGATCAAGGGCTCGGACTGCGGTTGCGGAAAGTAATAAACGACAGTAGGCGGGTAGTGTGTCGCCCGCCTATTATAATAGAAACATTATTCGTAGTTTTGCAAACAACTAATAAAGTATATTTACCATGAAAGAGATTGAGATTTTCGACCCGGCCATGTGCTGCTCCACAGGAGTTTGCGGCCCCAGTGTTGACAAGAACTTGCTGCGTATCGCCACGCTCATTGATGCATTGAAGAATATGGGCATCGAGGTGAAACGCCATAATCTGAGCAGTGAGCCACAGGCTTTTATCCACAACGAAAAGGTGAAGCAGCTGCTTCAAGACAAAGGCGCCGACGTGCTGCCCATAACACTTGTCGGTGGTGAGATTGCAGTCGTGGGACAATATCCCACGACTGCACAGATGAGTGAGTGGACAGGTAAGGACCTGACATTTGTTCCTGTCAGACAGAGCACTTGCTGTGAAGAAGAGGAATCCCATGAGGGCGGTTGCTGCTGTGGAGAGCACAAAGACAGTCACGACAGCGGTTGCTGCTGTGGCAAATAGATGTAGCGATGAAAGAATATGCTATCCAAGAGGTGGAGCAACAGAAATATCTGTTCTTCACCGGTAAGGGTGGCGTGGGCAAGACCAGTCTGGCCTGCGCCACTGCTATTGCCATGGCCGACAAAGGCGAACAGGTTCTGCTTATCAGCACCGATCCTGCTTCCAATCTTCAGGATGTCTTCCACCAGGACATCTCGCAGCACGGCACGCCTATTGCAGAAGTGACGGGACTGACCGTGGTCAACCTCGATCCGATCAAGGCTGCCGACGAGTATCGCGAGTCGGTGGTAGGTCCTTACCGTGGTGTGCTGCCCGACTCTGCTATCGCCAATATGGAAGAACAGTTGTCAGGCTCCTGCACTGTGGAGATTGCCGCCTTCAACCAGTTCTCCGACTTCCTCACCAATGCAGAGGATGCGCGCAAGTATGACCACATCATCTTCGACACAGCGCCCACCGGCCACACCCTGCGCATGCTCCAGCTGCCAACGGCCTGGACATCTTTCATCAAGACGAGCAAGCATGGTGCCTCGTGCCTTGGACAACTGTCGGGACTCGAAGAACGTAAGGAAGTTTACCGGCAGGCTGTGGACAACTTGGCTGATGGCAGCAAGACCAAGCTGATACTGGTCAGCAGACCGCAACAGGCTGCGCTCAAGGAGGCTGACCGGTCAGCACGTGAACTCCGGCAGTTAGGCATTGCAAATCAACTACTTGTGGTCAACGGGCTCATGGAGTCTCCCAACAACAACGATGAGCTGGCTGCAGAAATGTACGCCACACAACAGCAGGCCTTAGACGCGATGCCCGATACTTTGGCTGCAATGGAGACCCTGTATGTGCCGTTGCGCTCTTACGACATGGACTCCGTGGGCAACATCCGCAAGATGCTTCATGCTGACAGCTCAGTCGATGCTTCGCTTTCTGAAAGTATCGGCGACTACAAATCCCTCGACACCCTCATCCGCACCATCCACGACACGGGCAAGCGCGTGGTGTTTACCATGGGCAAGGGAGGTGTTGGCAAGACCACTATTGCCATGCAGATAGCCTTGGGGCTGAAACAGTTAGGCGACGACGTACTGCTCACCACCACTGACCCTGCCAATCATCTTAACGCCCATTTAGCTGAGCATGCCGGTATTGAAATGGCTGTCATCGACGAGCAAAAAGTATTGGAGGCCTACAAGGATGAGGTCAGAAAGAAGGCTCGTGAGGCCGGCGTGACCGACTTCTCCTACATCGAGGAAGACCTGCGCAGTCCTTGCACCCAGGAGATTGCTGTTTTCCGCCGTTTTGCCGAAATCGTGATGCAGGCCGACAATAAGACGGTTGTCATCGACACGGCGCCAACGGGTCATGCCTTGCTGCTGCTCGATTCCACGCAGAGCTACGACCGACAGATAGCCCATAGCGAGGGCGACGCCCCTGTTGCCGTTCAGCGCTTGCTGCCCAGGCTGCGCGACGACAGTCAGTCGGAGTTTGTCATCGTCACCCTGCCTGAGCCTACACCCGTGCTGGAGGCAAAGCGTCTGCGCGCTGACCTTGAGCGTGCAGGCATTCATCAGCAGTGGTGGGTGGTCAACCAGTGTCTCATCCTAAACCATTCCACCGACAGTTTCCTGCGTGCAAAAGCAAGTAGCGAGGCGAAATGGATTGAAGAGGTCAGACGCATCACCGGTGGTCACTTGGTGTTGCGCCCTTGGATCAAATAACAACAGAGCTTTTCATTTGTATCACAAAGAAAGAGAATATCGTTTTCGTTTATCATGGAAGAAAGAAAAATTGGATTCTTTGACAAGTACCTTACGTTATGGGTACTGCTGTGTATTGTTGTTGGCATTGCGGTGGGCAAGTTTCTGCCTGCCCTTCCACAGACGCTTTCGCGTTTTGAGTATGCTCATGTGAGCATTCCCGTGGCCATTCTCATCTGGGTGATGATCTACCCGATGATGATGAAAGTGGACTTCCAAAGCGTGAAGAATGTGGCCAAGCATCCCAAGGGGCTGGTGGTGACGTGTGTGGTCAACTGGCTCGTCAAGCCTTTCACTATGTTCGGCATCGCATGGTTCTTTCTTTTTGTGGTCTTTCAGCGGTGGATACCTACGCCACTGGCCCACGAATATCTGGCTGGTGCCGTACTCTTGGGAGCCGCTCCCTGCACGGCGATGGTGTTTATCTGGAGCTATCTCTCCAACGGCAATCCTGCTTACACACTCGTGCAGGTGGCTGTCAACGACCTTATCATCCTCGTGGCCTTCGCGCCCATCGTGGCTTTGCTCTTGGGAGTGAGCGGCGTGGAGATACCTTACGACACACTGCTGCTGAGTGTAGTGCTTTTCGTGGTGCTTCCGCTCATCGCCGGTATCGTCACGCGCACAATGGTCATCAAGCGGAAGGGCAAGGAGTATTTCGAGCAAGTATTCGTACATAAGTTCGACCGATACACCACAGCCGGATTACTGCTCACACTCGTCATCCTTTTTTCCTTCCAAGGTGAGACCATTCTGCGCAATCCCCTCCATATCGTGCTCATCGCCGTGCCACTCATCCTCCAGACCTACCTCATCTTTGCCGTTGCCTATGGATGGGCCAAGGCCTGGCACCTTCCCTACGACATCGCGGCCCCCGCAGGAATGATTGGAGCGTCCAACTTCTTCGAGTTGGCTGTCGCCGTAGCCATCAGTCTGTTCGGCTTGCAGAGCGGTGCTGCTCTTGCCACCACCGTCGGCGTGCTCACCGAAGTGCCCATCATGCTCTCATTGGTGAGAATCGCCAAGGCGACGAGAGACCGATTCCATTAAATGTGTTGGCATGCAGATCCGACGTTTCTCGCGGTGATGCATGGATGCGTTTTGCACGGCGAAGAATAAACACTGTGTGTCAAACTTAGCAGCTGTCGCAGGTAAATGCAGTCGCAGTATTGTATTTGACTATGACGGAAAATGGAAAAAATGTCTTACCTTTGCATTGAATCTTGATCGGCATGACGAAACAAACGCGTGCCGGCATGATGGTAATGACATAAGAAATGATGAAGAAGACGCAATCGGTATCCATTTTTCAACGCCCGCTGTGGGTGGCAATCTTTGCTTTGACGGCAGCCATAGCGTGGGGCTTTGCCTATCCACTGATCAAGTTGGGCTATGGCGAGTTTCAGATTAGTCCGATGATGACAGGCAGCAAGATGCTCTTTGCCGGCGTGCGATTCAGTATAGCAGGACTGATCATCTTGGCAATGGCGAAGCTCGGACATAAGGACTTCCACGTCAGAAACGGCGCCGACTGGTGGTATGTGTTGCTCTTTTGCCTTGTCAACACCGCCCTGCACTATGCCTTCTTCTATATTGGCCTCTCGCATAGTGAGGGTTCACGTGCCGCCATTCTCAACTCGCTCAGCGTGTTTTCTGTGGTGATCATGGCTTGTATGTTCTTTAAGAGCGACCGCATGACCACTAACAAGATTGTAGGATGCGTGATAGGTTTCGCCGGTATTCTGTCGTTGAACTTAGGAGGTGCGGACAGTGGACGCTTCACCTGGCTCGGCGACGGCATGATCATCCTCAACGCACTCTGCGGTGCCACCGCCTCACTGCTCACCCGTGGACTCGGCAAGCGTGTCAACGTGTTTGTCGGTACAGGCTATAGTCTGGCTATCGGAGGCTTGATCCTCGTAGGCTGCGGCCTGCTCTTCGGCGGCACGCTACCCCGCGTCACGGCATTGGGAAGCCTTTGGCTGTTGCTGCTTATCGCCATCAGCACCGTAGGCTTCTCGCTCTATAACAAGCTGCTCACCTGCAACCCTGTCGGCAA
The DNA here is from genome assembly GCF_025457485.1 of Hallella absiana. Taxonomy (NCBI): domain Bacteria; kingdom Pseudomonadati; phylum Bacteroidota; class Bacteroidia; order Bacteroidales; family Prevotellaceae; genus Hallella; species Hallella absiana. Next base: position 53,210 of record NZ_JAMXSP010000011.1, on the reverse strand, counting down.
AGTCGCAATCTACAACTCGCTGATCCCCGTGGTCGGTGCCGTCAGCTCGTGTCTCTGCCTACACGAGACGTTCTATTGGAAATATGTGCTGGCCGGAGCTTTGGCGACAGCCGGAATCTATATCATCAACAAAGGAAAGTAGGGGAAAGGGACTAACGAAAAGCCACGCACACCGTCGTGCCCTCACCCTGCTGCGACTCTACGCTGACTTTGGCTCCATGCTTCTCCAGAATAGCCTTGGCAAGGGCCAGCCCCACGCCGTGGCCCATCACGGAACCCGTGTTGGATGCGCGGTAGAACGGTTCGAAGATATGCGGCAGATCGTCTTTGGGAATGCCGATGCCTTGGTCACGAATCACGACAAGATGGTCGGACACGGTGATGGCGACAGGCTTTCCGTCGGAATATTTGATGGCATTGTTGATGAGATTGTGAAAAGCCATACGCAGCAGATGAGCGTCAGCGGAAACCGTGAAGTCACTCTTACAGTCCAACTCGCAGCGTCCCTCAGTGAGGCTTTGCAACAAGGAAGCAATGTTCACAGGTTCGAGTTCCGTCATCTCCTCGCCACTTCTGACATGAGAGAATTGCAGCAGCTCACGCATGATCGTCACCACGCGCTCCGCTTCATGGGCGATACGCCGCAGGATGTCCTGATATTCCTGAGCAGAGTAGTCGCGCAACAGTCCCACCTCGCATTCGCCTTGAATAGCCGTCAGCGGATTGTTGATCTCGTGCGACGCATTGTTGACAAACATCTTTTCGGTCTGATAGTCGCGGTCGATGCGGTCGAGCATGCGCATGGCATAGAGACGACTGATGAGCCAGAGCACGCCGGCAGAGACGAGCACGAGAAAGAGCAGTGCCCACCGCAGTGTGCGTGAGATGTCGGCACCATAGGGATTTCGGCTGAGTACGATGACGGCAAAGGTGCCCGTGTTGTCGTAATAGACAAAGGCCGTTCCCACCTCCTGCCCATGCTCGAAGTTCACTGTCTGATTGGCGTAGAGCTGCTTGATCTGCTCGTCATCGAGATAAGCGCTGAGCACCTGTCGTGCCAAGTCGCGGTTCTCCACATTGACAAAGAGTTCCTTGGAGGTAGGGATAGAAGCCTTTCGGCGGATGACCACATTGCGGTATTTCACAGGATCGAGCTCATCCTTGGAGAACTTCTCCTCTGCCACGGCATGTGCCTTTTCCTGCATGTAGTGGAAGTAGAGGTTGCGGATGTAGTTGGAGCTGAAGAAGTAAAACACCATGCCGGCGATGAGAAGCAGCCCGATGGTAATGCCGGAGTAGATGAGCGAAATCTTGTGTCCTGTCTTCATGGTCTTTCCTCCCTGCTGAAGCAGTAGCCTACGCCGACGATGGTGTGGATAAGCTTCGGCTCAAAACCCTCGTCGATTTTCTGTCGGAGATAGCGCACATAGACATCCACGACATTCGTATTGGTGTCGAAGTCCTTGTCCCACACGTCGCGCAGCAACTGTCGCCGTGTCAGCGTCTCGCCCTCGTGCCGCATGAGATATTCCAGCAGCCGGTATTCCTTTGTGCTCAGATCCACTTCGGTGTCCTGCCGGCGTGCCTTGTGCGTAGCCGCGTTGATGCTCAGGTCGCCGCAGGTGAGCGGGGCCGCCTGGCGATAGCTTTCAACGCGTCGCAACAGCGCATTGATGCGAGCCACGAGTTCGGTGAATTTAAACGGCTTCACCATGTAGTCGTCGGCTCCGGCTTGCAGTCCCAGTACGATGTCGTCGGTAGTACCGAGCGCGGTGAGCATGAGCACTGGCAGTGCGTAGCCCCTCTGCTCGCGCAGATGGCGGCACACGTCGAGTCCCGTCATGCCCGGCATACGGATGTCGAGCAGTGCCAAGTCGTAGTCGTTGGCCTGAAGTTTCTCCCAAGCCTCGTCACCTCTGCTTGCTCTGTCCACCTCAAAGCCAAAACTCTCCAGCCCACGGCACACAAAGTCGGCAATGTTCTCCTCGTCTTCAGCCAGTAATATCCGTTTCATAACGTTTTTTGTTGATTGTATCTTTCGTGTGCAAAAATACTATTTTCTTTTCTAATACACAACCAATCCCACGATACCGCAGACAAGCAGTGCCAAAATGGGGTTGACTTTATAGCGCAGTGTAGCAAAGAAGACAGCCACGCACAGGGCGATGCTCAGAATAAAATAAGGTATGCTTTGAGCCGGTGTACCGAAGTTCTCCTTGTTCATCAGCAGCAGTGCAGCGGCAGCGATGAGACCGATGATGGCTGGTCGCAGTGCTGCAAAGACATGCTTCACCCAGGGCGCATCCTTGTGGGTGAGCAGATAATGACTGATGCTGATCATCAGGATAAACGACAGCCACATGATGCTCAGCGAGGCAAGCACTGAACCGAGCACGGCTGCCCACACGGGATAGCCAGCATTGATGACTGATGTATAGCCTACATAGGTGGCGGCGTTGATGCCGATAGGTCCTGGTGTAGACTGACTGATGGCCACGATGTCAGTAAACTCTGCATTGGTGAGCCAATGGTTTTTCACAACCGTCTCGCTATAGATCAGCGACAGCATGGCGTAGCCACCTCCAAAGTTAAAGATGCCTATCTTGCTGAATACATAGAATAGTTTGAGAAATATCATCCTTAATCTCTTTGTTTATAAATTCTAATTGAGAATAACTCCTAATTTCTAATTTCTAACTTCTAACTCTTACCTTTCCATACAGGTATCCTCCCACTCCTGCTACGATGATGATCCAAATCGGTGACACCGAGAAGGCGGCGATGAGCAGACAGCTCACCACGGGGATCCAGCATGTCGACCACGTGATCTTCGCCGTACGTGCCATCTTAAAGCAGGGAGCGGCGATGAGGGCTACCACAGCAGGGCGCACGCCACGGAAAAACTTCTCGACATAGACGTTATCCTTGAAGTTATGGAAGAAGATGGCGATGAGCAGTATTGCGATGATAGAGGGTAGGGCGATGCCCAGTGCACCGACGATGCCGCCCCAGACGCCACGCAACTTGTAGCCAATGTGACTTGCCATGTCGATGGAGAAGATGCCGGGCGTGGTCTGCGCCACCACCATGATGTCCATAAACTCCTCTCGGTCGAGCCAATGGTTCTTGTCGACATACTCCCGTTCCATGATTGGTATCATGGCATAACCGCCACCGAGGGTGAACGCACCTATCTTATTACACGTGAGAAAGAATTTTAAAAGCATTACCTATTATATTAAAGATGTCGTTATATGTCAAGGAAACTGTTTCTCCTGTTTGACACTGCAAAGGTAGGGAGCTTTGACGGGGTTGGCAAAGAAAGGCTATTAAAAACCTTTAATATGGTATGAAAGCATTCTCATCAATTCTGTTTCAGCACGTTGCGCAAACTCCGTAACTTTGTGGCGATGAAAAAACAGAGTAACATGAAAATACGATTATGGCTGATGCTGCTCGTGGCCTGGGCTTGTTGTGATGGGGCTCTGGCTGAGCGGCTCAGCTTAGCTATGGCCGACAGGCTGCTGGTTCAGCGCAATCACGCTCTCCGTTCCGCACGCTTAGACGTGAGTGCCGCAGAAGGGCAGTTGGCGCAGTCGCGACGCTACGACAATCCTACGGTGAGCGTGATGTACAACGTGCAGAATCCCACCAACCGCCGATGGTTTGACGGCGGGCACGACGGCGAAGTGGATGTGCAAGTGTCGCAGCCCTTTGCGATCGGTGGCCAGCACGCCGAGCAGGTGAAGCAAAACGCTGCTTTGTTGAAGGCTTCTCTCAGCCAACTGCTCGTGACGCAGCGCGACTTGCGCACCGAGGTGCACACCGCTATGGTGGACCTCTATTATCAACAACGGCAGGCTAAAGTCTATGACGAAGAAATCTCCTCGGCAGAGAAAATCCTCGCCGCCTACCGAGAGCAAAGCGAGAAGGGAAATATCGCGGCCATGGAGACACAGCGTATCGCCACGATGGTATATCAACTGCGCAAGTCCCGGGCAGATCTGCTTCTCGAAGCCTCTGCGTTGGAAGTTCAACTGCGTCAACTCTTGGGCATCCCGGGCAACGAGCCTCTCACCGTGGACATCGATGAGCAAACGGCCATCGCAAATGCTTCTGGCCTCTATCTCGCTTTGCAGAGCAGTCAGCGTGCTGCACTCGACACCCTGCCCGAGATGCAGTTGCTCAGCCATCAGACCGAGGCCGCACAACATGCACTCCGCTGGCAACAGAGCCAGAGTCTGCCTCAGATGGCTGTGCAAGGAGAGTATGATAAGAATGGAAGTATCGGTCATAACTACTTTGCTGTGGGACTGAGCGTCGCTGTTCCGCTGTGGAACCGCAACCGCGGCAACATTCGCAGTGCGCAAGCTGCCGTGGAACAGGCCAACATCGACAAGGAGCGACAGCAGCTCGCGCTGATGCAGCAACGTCAGGCTGACCTCGACATCGTGGGTCAATATCTCAAGCAGCTGGCTGAGCCTTCGCCTACACTCGACAGTGATCTCGGTCAGATGCTCCATGCTGCAGAACAGCAGTTTATGAGCCGCCATATCTCGCTTGTAGAGTTTGTGGACCTATATGGCAATTATCGCGACACGATGCTCGCCCGCCTCGATGCCAAGAACAAGATGCTCCAGGCTGCCGAGCGACTCAAGGTCATGTGGAATAAATAACGAGAATAATGAAAAAGCAAAATATCTTATTCCTTGCCGGGCTCTTGTGCCTGGCCTCCTGCTCGCAGAAGGAAAAGAAAGCGGAGCCGGATACATACAAATCACTGCGCAACGAAGTCGTCGAGGCTACACCCGTAGAAAAGCGGGTCTACGGCGATGAGCTCACGCTCAATGGTGACGTGAGCTGTGACGAAGCCCTTGTGCGCAAGGTGTTTATCCCCTGTAGTGGCAGGGTCAGTGGATTGACTGTAGAGGTCGGTGACCAGGTGGCTGCCGGTCAGCGCTTGGCCATCATCCATAGCGAGGAGGCTGCTGACTACAACAAAGGTCTCGCTGATGCTGACGCTCAGATCAAGATGGCACAACGCGACTATCAGATGAAGCAGGACATGCACCGCTCCGGCATGGTGTCGGACAAAGAGGTGGCCGAAGCACGCGAACAACTGCTCATGGCCCGCAGCGAGCGCAGCCGTCTGTCGGCTGTGGCGGGCATCAATGGCTTTGGCGGAAAGGCTACTGCTGTGTTGCGGTCGCCCATCAGCGGCTATGTCACGGCAAAGAATATCTATAACGACAGCTATGTAGGTCAGGACAGTGGTGACGGCGGCGAGGCTCTGGAGATTGCAAACCTCAGTCGTGTGTGGGTGATTGCCGATGTCTACGAGAGCGACATCGCCAAGATCCATCAGGGTGCTCCTGTTACCGTCACCACGATGGCATACGACGGCGAAGTGTTCCGTGGACATATAGATAAGGTGTACCGTGTCCTTGACAGCGAGAGCAAGACGATGAAGGTGCGCATCACCCTCGACAATGCCCGTGGTCTGTTGCGCCCGGGAATGTTTGCCACTGTACACGTGTCTACCGGTGGGGGCTGTGCGGCACTTTGCTGTGTACCCACCAAGGCGATCGTCTTCGACGGCGGTGTGGATTATGTCGTCAAGGAAGTCGGCAAAGGGCGCTACCAGCGTCAGCCCGTCAAAGCTGAGCATGTGGGTCACGACTATGCCTATATTCTCAACGGACTACAGCCCGGCGAGCGTGTGGTGAGCAAGAGCGCATTGTTGGTTTTTAACACGCTTGGCAATGAATAAGATCATCGATTTCATCATCGCCTTCTCGCTCAAGCGCAAGTATCTCATCCTCGTCGTCACTCTCGCCGTGGTTGTTATGGGCGTGGTGAGCTTTCGTCAGACACCTATCGACGCCTTTCCTGATGTGACCAACACCAAGGTGACGATCATCACACAGTGGCCGGGACGATCAGCCGAGGAGATAGAGAAGTTTGTCACCATCCCCATCGAGATCGCCATGAACTCAGTGCAGAAGAAGACCGATATCCGCTCTACCACACTTTTCGGTCTTTCCGTGGTCACCGTATGTTTCGACGATCATGTCGACGACGAGTTTGCAAGGCAGCAAGTCTACAACCTGCTTCACGATGCCGACCTGCCCGACGGTGTGGATCCCGATGTGCAGCCGCTCTCTGGACCTACCGGAGAGATCTATCGCTATACGCTCCGCAGCGACAAGCGGTCGGTGCGGGAGCTGAAGACGCTGCAGGACTGGGTCATCGAACGAAAGTTGCGCTCCGTACCCGGCATTGCCGACATCGTCAGCTTCGGCGGTGAGGTGAAGACATTTGAGGTCAGCGTCAATCCTAACCAACTCGCCACCTATGGCGTGAGCTCGCTCGAACTCTATCAGGCCATTGCCAACAGTAATGTCAACGTTGGCGGTGACGTCATTCAGCGCAGCTCTCAGGCATACGTGGTACGTGGCATCGGACTCATCAACAATGTTCGCGAGATTGGCGACATCGTTGTGAAGAATGTCGGTGGTACGCCTATCCTTGTGCGCAACCTCGCCACTGTTCATGAGAGTTGTCAGCCTCGGCTTGGTCAGGTGGGACGTGGCAAAGACAATGATGTCGTAGAGGGCATCGTGGTCATGCGCAAAGGTGAGAACACGGAGGAGGTCATCAAGGCACTGAAAAACAAGATTGAAGAGATACAGCACGACGACCTGCCCAAGGACGTGAAGATCGTACCGTTCTACGACCGCGAGGACCTTGTCAACCTTGCCGTGGGCACGGTGATGCACAATGTCTTGGAGGGAATCATCCTCGTCACCCTTGTGGTGCTGCTGTTTATGAAAGACTGGCGCACAACGGTGATCGTGGCGTCTGTCATACCCTTGGCACTGCTTTTTGCCTTCATAGCTCTGCATGTCTGTGGCATGAGTGCCAATCTGCTCAGTATGGGAGCCATCGACTTCGGTATCATCATCGACGGTGCCGTGGTGATGGTTGAGGCACTCTTCGTCGCTTTGTCGGCGCAGGCACGTACCATCGGCATGGAAGCGTTCAACCGGCGTAGTCATTTGGGTATGATCCGACAGACAGCACGCGGCAAAGCCAAGTCGGTGTTTTTCTCCAAGCTCATCATCATCACGGCACTGCTGCCAATCTTTACATTCCAGAAAGTAGAGGGTAAGATGTTCTCGCCCTTGGCTTATACACTCGGCTTCGCCCTGCTCGGTGCTTTGCTGTTCACGTTGACGCTGGTGCCGGTGCTGTCGTCGATGTTGCTGAAGAAGAATGTACGGGAGAAGAAAAACCGTTTCTTAGACTATGTCTACCGCTATGCCGACACAGCCTTTGCCTATTGCCATCACCATTGCCGCAAGGTCATCGCCGTGTCGCTCGTGGCGATGGTGGCGGGACTGGGCTGCTTCAAGCTGCTTGGCTCTGAGTTCCTGCCTGAGATGAACGAGGGATCTATCTATGCGCGTGCCACCCTGCCGCAGAGTGTGTCGCTCAAGCAGAGTGTGAAACTCGCCAATGAGTTCCGCAACATCCTGCTGACCTATCCTGAGGTGAGCCAGGTGATGACGCAGACGGGACGTCCCAACGACGGTACCGACGCCACTGGATTCTACAATATCGAACTCTTTGTGAAGCTCTATCCCGAGAAGGAGTGGAAGGCGGGACGCACCAAAGAACAGGTTGTTGACGATATGAACCGGCGGCTGAGTGTCTATCCGGGTATCGACTTCAACTTCTCGCAACCAATCTCCGACAATGTGGAGGAGGCCGTGAGCGGTGTGAAGGGAGCCATCGTGGCGAAAGTCTACGGCAAGGATCTCGCGCAGAGCGAGAAACTGGCTTGGCAAGTCTATCACACGATGAAGCCCATCCGCGGCATCACCGACCTTGGCGTCATCCGCAACATGGGACAACCAGAGCTGCAGATCGACATCGACGAAGACCGGTTGGCTCGTTACGGTGTGAAGAAAGACGATGTTCAGAGCATCATCGAGATGGCGATAGGCGGTAAGGCTACGTCGCAAGTCTATGAGGATGAACGAAAGTTCAACCTTGTAGTACGCTACGAGGAACCGTTCCGCGACAACGCGGAAGCCATCGCAAAGATTAAGGTGCCCACAGAGGACGGACAGATGATTCCCATCGGCGAACTGGCAACGATACGATCCATCACCGGTCCGCTGATCATTTATCGCGAGAACCATGACCGCTACTGTGCCGTGAAGTTCAGTGTCCGCGACCGCGACATGGGTTCGGCTGTCGATGAGGCACGTGCAAAGGTGGCGAAGGCGGTGAAGCTACCAGCCGGTTATAAGATTACTTGGAACGGTGACTTCGAGAACCAGAAGCGTGCCTCGGCACGTCTGGCGCAGGTGGTCCCCATCAGCGTGCTGCTGATCTTCGTCATTCTCTATGTACTCTTTGGCAATGCGCGCGATGCGGGACTGGTGCTCACCAATGTACCCTTTGCGGCAGTAGGCGGTATCCTCATCCTGCTCATCACGCGCACCAACTTCTCCATCTCGGCAGGTATCGGCTTCATCTGTCTCTTCGGCATCTGCATCCAGAATGGTGTGATCATGCTCATGGACATCAAGCACTTCCTGCGCCACCGCTACGCACTTCCCGACGCAGTGACGCGTGGCATGCACTCGCGCATCCGTAGTGTGCTGATGACGGCTATGATGGCTACCCTCGGCTTACTGCCCGCCGCACTCAGTCATGGCATCGGCAGTGAGAGCCAGCGTCCGCTCGCCACGGTGATCATCGGTGGACTCGTAGGTGCCACGATCTTCACGCTGTTCATCTTCCCGCTGATCGTCGAGAGGATATACAGTCATGTCAATATCAAGAAGTTGAGATAAAAAGATTGAGACATTGTTAGAATGGTTACAGGGCATAAAGCAATATGAAAGCAGTGAAGTCCCGATTGAGACATCATCGGTCATTGCAGTGCGGGCTGCTTAGTTTGTTTCTGGTGTTATCCTTGTGTTTGACATCCATGACGGCAGTGGCACGTAGCCGCTATATGACGGTAAAGATTCCGGTCTGCGGTTTGAAGGAGCAAAAGAAGAGTCTCGACTCTTTGGCACGATCACTCCCTGGTGTGTTCTCCACGTCATGGAATTCCCGTCATCAGCTCATCATTGTGGTTTATGACCGGACGGTGACCAGCCGTCAACGGCTGATGAAAGCACTTGGCACTACGCGCTTGCTGCATGAGGAGAGCAGAGATTCAGAAGAGTCGCAACACACTTCTGACTAAACGGCAAGGAGCTAATTATCTCGTTTCGTCAATACCTTATTATATATGTATGTTTGTATGCCCGGTAGGAACCATATTCCTATCGGGCATAATTTGTTTGTTAGCGAGGGAAAACAGAAAAAACGTTGCATCATTACATGATAAATGTTGCACATATTGGACTTATAGGCACCGAATGAAACGTCTTTCCAAGGTTTTTCGTATCTTTGTAGGCGTTATCAACCTTTTACAAGACTAAAGCCCTATCTAAGATGAGACGTTTTGCACAGATATGTTTGTTGCTGTTCTTCGCAGTGTGTCTGCCGAAGAACACATCGTTGTATGCCTTTGCCAAAACCGAGCTGCCCATAAATCCAGAGTGGAAGTTAGGTGGAGTCCTATACACTGGCAAGCAACTCTCCAGTAGTGCCGTCAAGGCAGTGTGCCAAGACCGTTATGGATTTATGTGGATAGGAACCGACTATGGACTCAACCGTTTTGACGGATATAGCTTCTCACTCTATCAGCATCATCGCAACGACAGCCACAGCATTGGCAGTAACGAGATCTGTGACATACTGAGCGACAGCAAAGGCAGACTGTGGGTAGGCACAAATAAGAATTTGTCTCGCTATGACATTTCTACTAACCGCTTCGACAACGTACCTTTTCCGAAGAACATCCAGCCGCGAGTCTCTGATCTGGTGGAAGCAAAGAATGGCGATATCTTTATTGCCACATCAGGTTATGGTGCCTTTGTGATTCGCAATGGCAGCGACAAAATAGAAGAAGCGACACGACTCAACCACCTTATTAATGATAAGATGCTGGGGCGGCTCTGCTTTGACCATCAAGGTAATCTATGGATGACAGGTAAAGATAATGTCTTCTATCGCATTGCTATGAGGCAGGGGCACATTGTAGGAACGAACCGATGGAAACTGCCCCAAGGCGATGTGCGGCTATTTACTGTCACCCGTGATGGTACCGTACTTCTGCTTTTCAAGAATGCGCTATTGGCTAATCATGGCAACAGCTTTGTAGCTTCCGATTACAATATCTCTTCTCAAATGTTGCAGGCAGGATTGTCCTGTGCCAAGGAGTCTCCGTCGGGACAATTATATATAGGTACTGAGCGGGGCCTCTATCGTGTGCATCGTGGGGCAGCACCGGAGCTTGTCAATTATGTTCATGACCGCTTTGATCTCCGCACAGCACCGGTACATGCCCTGGACTTTGACAAGTACGGCAATCTATGGGCTCGCTGCTTCCGCATTGGCGTATTGCTGCTCAACGACCGCCCTCTGCCCTTTCAGATATGGTCATTTACCGCTCAAAGCACTGCGTATGACGTCGCTCTATCTTCTGTGGCAGCTACCGATGATGGTGGGATGTGGTGTACAGCATGGGGCAACGGTCTGTTCCATTTCAATCACAATGGTATTGTCACGCAACACATAGGCGGCATTTCCGATGCGAATGTGGTCTATCATGCCCGCGACGGTCACTACTGGGTAGGTCGCACCGATGGCTTTTATGAATTGAATCCTACGACGGGTAGTCTCTCTCTTGCTTTGAAGTATGCCGGCTATAAAGGCGTGATGTGTGATGACGGCTTGGGCACCATCTTCTTCTCCGTGATGGGACAGGGTGTGATGAGTTACAACACTCGCACAAAGACGTCACGCCAATATCGCTCCACCGACAAAAGTCCCTTGGGCCATCTGTGCAACGACTGGGTCGTCGCGATGGTTGTGGACCGTAACCAGTGTCTGTGGATTGCGACGACGAGCGGAGTGAGTTGTCTTGACTTGCGAACCGGCAGTTTCCATCCCTTCGGATGGAATTCGCTGTTGGCAGATCATGTGATCGAGTCGCTCTGTGTTACTCCCGATGACGACATTGTAATTGGCACCGAGTCGGGACTCTGTCTCTACGACCGCCATTCCCGTCATGTCAAGTTCTTCCCTGGCAGCACGATGTTGCAGGATCAAAAGATCTGTAGCGTGCAGAGCGACACGTGGGGCGACTTATGGGTGAGCACGCCGACAGGACTGTGGCAATATGACCATCTCACCCGCCGCTTCATCTCTTACGGTACCGGCTATGGTCAGATCACAGGCGAATATCTTGGCAATGTGTCTTTCCGCTCAGCCGACGGCATGATCGGCTTTGGTTTCGACGGTGGCGTGACGGTGTTCTATCCTCAGACCGTAAAAGGGATACAAAACCGGCAGGGTAGGGTATGGCTCACGGGCGCTGTGATCGACGACCTCTGGCAATTGCCGCAAGAGGGTCAGATCGACATGTATCCCCGCAACCATACACTGACGCTCACCTTCTCGCTTCTCGACTATCGTGATGCTGCCGGTGTGATCTATGAATACCGCATCAATGGTGGCGGATGGCATACCAACGCGACGGGCGACAACACCATCCGGTTCAACAGTCTCGGCACAGGCACCTACTCCATCGAGGTGCGTGCCGTCTATGGCGGTCATGCCATCACCGGTGTTTACAAGATTGTGGTGGTGGTACACGCACCCTGGTATGCCAGCACGTGGGCTTTGTTGTTCTATCTGTTGCTGCTCTGTCTGCTGGGCTACTATCTGTGGCATCTCTATTGGCATCGCAAGCAACATCAGTTTGACGAGGCAAAGATGCGGTTCCTCATCAACGCCATGCATGATGTACGCTCACCGCTGACGCTGATTGTCAACCCGTTGCACAACCTGTTGTCGGCAGAGACAGACCCCTCGAAGCTCAACCTGTTGCAGGTCATCGACCGCAACACGAAGCGTATCAGTCAGTTGGTTAATCAGATTCTCGACAAGCGCAAATTCGACAAGCAAGCTATGCAGATCCATTGTCAGCAGACGAGTCTCATCAAGTTGATCACCGGCACTTGCAAGCTCTATGAATACGAGGCACAGCAGCGTGGCATCCACTTTACCTTTGAGCATGACTATGATGTGATGGTATGGATCGACCGGATGAACATCGACAAGGTGATTGGCAATCTGTTGAGCAACGCCTTTAAATACACTGATGACGGTGGCGAGATCAAGGTCACGCTGTCGTCGACAGACTCCAAGGCAATTATCCGGGTGATGGACAATGGCATTGGTGTGGGCGACGAGGAGACTGCCAAACATCTCTTCGACCGTTTCAGCCAAGGGGTGAACAAGACGAATCTGAAGATACAAGGCACCGGCATCGGACTGGATCTCTGCCGTTCTGTTGTGGCTCTGCACCATGGAAAGATAGAAGCATCCAACCGCACTGACGTAGCGCATGGCGCTTGCTTCACGGTGACGCTGCCTTTGGGGAAAGAACATCTCAAGCCTGAGGAGATCATAGACGAGAAGGCGCAAAGTGAGAAAGCCCTTACTGGCACGCCACGTCCCAGGAGTAATGTTCAGGTGATGGTGGTCGACGACGATGAGGAGTTGACGCATTACGTTGCCATGCAGTTAGGCGATGAATATCATGTCACGACAGCGGGCAACGGGCGTGAGGCGTTGAAGGAGCTGCTGCTGATGCCTGCACGTTACGACATCGTGGTCAGCGACGTCTCCATGCCGGAGATGGATGGCATCACGCTGTTGGAGCGTATCAAGGAGAATCCTCACCTGAGTGCTCTGCCTGTCATCCTGCTTTCTTCCAAGGATGCCATCGATGACCGTGTCACGGGCTTGCGCCATGGTGCCGACGCTTATCTCTCCAAACCATTTAACATGGAAGAGTTGCGGCTGACTATCGACAACCTTGTCAATACGTTACGACGTGTCAAGGGTAAGGCGACGACGGAACCGCAGATAGATAAGATGATCGGTCAGGAAGAGGTGAAAGGCAACAACGAGATACTGATGGAGCGCATCGTCAACTGCATCCATGAGCATCTCTCCGATCCCGAATATAATGTAGAGACATTGGCAGACGATATTGGTCTGAGCCGTGCCCAGCTCCATCGCAAGATGAAGGAGATGACGGGTATATCCACCGGTAAGTTCATCCGCGACATGCGCATGAAGGAGGCTGTCCACCTTCTCAACTTGGGTACCATCAACATCTCGCAGATCGCCTACCGTGTAGGCTTCAATGACCAAAACCACTTCTCGCAGGTTTTCAAGCGGTACTATGGTGTGTCGCCGAAAGAGTATAGGGAGAGGAAGCCCTTCCCTAACCCTCCCCAGGGGGAGGGAATGGAAATACCCAAGCAGCGTATCTTTCACACGAATTCCATGGATTAACCACGAAAGAATTCCATGAATTAACCACAAATTACTCACGGATAATTAATTTATGAGTAATTTGTGGTTAATTTATGATGATTCGTGTTTAAAAGAAAAGTTGGTAATATTTTGACAAAACACTGTTCGGGTTCACTTGCAATCTAGAGAGAATGAAAGGGCGTCATGAGCTTCAAAGAATGAAAGAACGACAACTTTTCAATGATTTTTCTGTTGTCATGCCTACAAAAAGGTACTTTGATGCTGTCACTACGCCGAGATGACAAGGTCAGAAAGGCGTGATGATAGCATCAGACAGCCTTTCTGATGAGAAATTCTCTAGAGAATTTTGCGAGAGAAAGCCAAGCTGATGTGAGTATAAACGACTCTTGTTTGTAGTGTATTGATAATCAGAAAGATACAAAAATGGCTCGATTTTCGCAAAATTCAGCGCAAAGTAGGTCTTCGTGGAAAAGAATCGATTCTCAGGGCCTGTTTTTTGTCAGTTTACACAACAAAGTTGGGAATGGTCTAAGCGCGTCTATGCATGCACATGAACGACTTGCTTCCATCTGGCTATCTTTTGTAGGATGTGACGCGTCTCGCGTCGCAACCTCCTAATGTGTTGCATTTTTGTTCTGTTTGTTGGGATCTCACTATTCTTTTTCTCTTATGTAACATTCGTATGTAACATCTCATATAATTGCCTGATTTCACCCGCGGTGCAACAAACGTCAATGTCTGTTGCAACAAATAATAGGTTATAAATACTATGTATTGTTTAATTTTGCGCCGGAAAAGCTAAAATTAACATAATCAATCTAATCGTAGACCAAATGAAGTATCTAAATCTATTTGTGTTGAAGGCGATGCTGTTAGGCACGATGATGGTCAGTCCAGGACTTGCGGTCATGGCGCAAAACGGCTCCACGGTCGTTGGCTCTGTGGTCGACGAGAATGGCGAGCCAGTCATTGGTGCCACTGTGATGCTGAAAGGCCACAAGGGTGTCGCTACGGCTACCGATCTCGACGGTCATTTCAAGCTGGAGGTACCATCCAAGGGTGGCACCCTCGTGTTCTCGTACATCGGAATGCTCAACAAGGAAGCCCGTGTCTCCGGCAAGCCCATGCAGGTCGTCATGCAGGAGAATGCCCGCCAGCTCAACGATGTTGTCGTCGTGGGTTATGGCCAGCAGAAGAAGGCCTCTGTCGTGGGTGCCATCACACAGACCGATGCCAAGACGCTCGACCGCTACAGTGGCGTCCCCTCCTTGGGTCAGGCATTGACGGGTAACCTTCCCGGTGTGATCACCTCTTCCTCCACTGGTATGCCTGGTCAGGAAGATCCGAAGATCATCATCCGATCACAGACGTCTTGGAACAACAGCGACCCGCTCGTTCTTGTCGATGGAGTGGAGCGTCCGATGAACACTGTCGACCTTAGTTCCGTGCAGACAATTTCTGTTTTGAAGGATGCCTCAGCCACCGCTGTTTATGGTGTCAAGGGTGCCAATGGCGTTATCCTGATCACCACCAAGCGTGGTCAGGAGGGTACGGCACGCGTGCATGCCAAGGCCAACGCCACGGTGAAAGTCGTTTCAAAGCTGCCTGAAAAATACGACAGCTACGACACGTTCCTATTATTAAATGATGTCGTCGAGCACGAGCTCGCCATCTCGCCCAATGCCTGGGGCAGCTACAAGCCCATGGCGATCATCAATAAATACCGCTATCCCGCCAATGCTGATGAGTGGGACCGCTATCCCAACGTAGACTGGCAGAAAGAGCTTTTCCGCGACTATGCCATGTCGTACAATGCCAGTGTGGATGTCAGCGGCGGTACGAAAAACGTGAAGTACTTCACTTCTGTGGACTTCACCCATGAGGGTGACCTTTTCAAGAAGTTCGGCAACAACCGCGGCTATCATTCTGGTTTTGGTTACAACCGTATCAACATGCGTGCGAACCTTGACTTTGCTCTGACCCACACCACCAAGTTCTCTGTCAACTTGTTCGGCAGCAATGGCGTGCGCCACTTCCCATGGGGCCAGGGCAGCGACTCCAACAGTTACTGGTCTGCCATCTACCACACGGCACCCGATGCCATGCGCCCTGTCTACAGCGACGGCACCTATGGCTTCTACGCTCCGCGTAACGCCGACGCTCTCAACTCTGTCAAACTGTTGGCAACGAGCGGTGACGAGAAGCTCACCAACACACAGATCACCACTGACTTCATCCTGGATCAGAAGCTCGACTTCGTCACCCGCGGACTGAGCTTCAACGCCCGCCTGTCGTTTGACAATACCATGGTGGAGAGCGGAAGAGGTATCGACGACCTCTATCACGACGCACAGGCTAAATGGATCAACCCCGACACGGGAGATGTCACGTGGCAGCAGGATCCCGACTACACCGAGACGGTCAGCTGGTCTGTCAACGGCGGTAGCGTCAACACTGGAGCCACCTACCGTAAACTCTATTATCAATTGCAGTTGAACTATGCCCGTGCCTTTGGTCTCCACAATGTGACAGCCATGGGACTGTTCTCCCGTGAGGACCGCGCTGCGGGTTCCGAATTCCACCACTATCGCGAGGACTGGGTGTTCCGTACCACCTACAACTATGCGATGCGCTATTTCTTCGAGTTCAATGGTGCCTACAACGGCAGTGAGAAATTCAACAACGATCACCGTTTTGCCTTCTTCCCCTCGCTTTCCGGTGGCTGGATGCTGACCGAGGAGCCCTTCATGAAACCCTTGCAGAAATATATCGACATGTTCAAGGTACGTGCTTCCTGGGGTGTGATCGGTGATGACAATGTCGGTGGCCGATGGCTCTATAAGGATACCTATTCTTATGGCGGAACCACCAAGATCGGCTCGCCGTTGAGCGACTCGCCGTATACTATCTACCGTCAGAGTCAGCTTGGCAATCCCAATGTGCGTTGGGAGACGGTGGAAAAGCGCAATCTCGGTTTCGACTTTGCATTCCTCAAAGGGCTTGTAGCCGGTAGCTTCGATGTCTTTGCTGACCGCCGTAAGGATATTCTGATCGATGGCGGCTCGCGTGCTATACCAACTTACTTTGGTACCACAGCGCCCACAGCCAACCTCGGACGTGTCCATAGCCACGGTTGGGAGCTTGCCCTGCGCTTCAACAAGGTCTGGAACAGCGATTTCCGCACATGGGCCAACTTCAATATGACTCATGCTGTGAACAAAGTGATGTTCAAGGACGATCCACAGCTTCGTGCCGCCTACTTGAAGCAGGCCGGATACGCCATCGGCCAGGTACGCAGCTATATCGACAAAGGCTTCATCACCAACTGGGATGAGCTCTACGGCAGTCCCGAACGTGAGACCAACAACGGCAACAAGCTCGTGGGCGACTATCAGATCGCCGATTTCAACGCTGACGGTAGAATCACCTCTGACGATGTGGCTCCTTATAAATACACTGAGTTCCCTCAGAACACCTTCAGTACCACTGTCGGTGCCGAATGGAAAGGACTCAGCATCAGCCTACAGTTCTATGGTGTGACAAATGTCACCCGTTACATCCAGTTCCCGACCTTCGCCCGTGAGATCCACGCCGCGTTTGACGAAGGTACCTATTGGAATGCTGTGACCGGCTCAGGCAAACTCACCTTGCCACGCTGGACCACAACCACAGACGGCAGTGCTTCGGGGACCCGCTACTTCTATGATGGCGCTTTCCTGAGATTGAAAAATGCCGAGATCGCCTATACCTTCAGAGGTGCGTGGGTACGGCGCCTCAACATTCGTGCCCTGCGCTTCTATCTCAATGGCGACAACCTGCTCTTGTGGACCAAGATGCCGGATGACCGTGAGTCCAACTTCAGCGGAGGAGACGGTGCCTATCCTACTGTGAGACGTTTCAATCTGGGTATGGACATCACCTTCTAAGCTATATATATAACAAGGTGTATGAAACCTGTTCTAAACACTGAATCATGAAAAAGATACTATATACTGCGATGTTTGCCATGGCCTTGTTGTCCATGACCACCTCGTGCAAGGATTACCTCGACAAATCGCCTTTGAGTGACATCAGCGAGGAGGATCCCTATAAGAACTATACCAATTTCCAAGGCTTCACCGAGGAACTCTACAACTGCATCCCCATGCTCACACAGTGTGACTACCACAGCTGCTGGAACTTCGGTGAGGATGAATATTGGCAACCCTCCGAAACCCGTGTCTTCGCTTATGCTGTAGACCAGGGCAACTACTGGGGATGGAACGACTGCTTTTACTCTTTCTTCCACACTGGAGCACCCGGCACCACGGGCACTGACCGCTTCCAGAAAGGTCATCTCTGGGGACTGTCATGGTACGGCATCCGCAAAGCCAATGTGGGACTCGCCAATCTTGACCTGCTCACCAATGCCACGCAGGAAGAGAAAAACCTCATTGCCGGACAGCTCTATTTCTTCCGTGGCTTCTTCCACTTCATGCTCATGCAGTACTGGGGCGGTCTGCCATATATCGATCAGGTCATTCCGGCTGATGCCGTGATGCGCTATCCTCGTCTGACCTATCAGCAGACAGCCGACAAAGCAGCCGAGGACTTCCAGAAGGCTGCCGACCTGCTGCCCGTCGACTGGGACAAGACAACGGTCGGAAAAGCCACTGCCGGAAAGAACAACCTCCGCATCAACAAAATCATGGCTCTCTCGTTCTTAGGCAAGGATCTGCTTTGGGCAGGATCGCCATTGATGAATAAGGTCAGCACCGGCGACGCTAATTATAATAAGGAGTACTGCCAGCGGGCTGCTGAAGCCTTTGGACAGGTGCTGAAGATCTGCGATGAGACCGGACGCTATCAGCTGGCCGACTTCAAGGACTATACCGAACTGTTCTATACCTATAACCAAAGCTATAAGCTGCCGGGACTGAAAGAGGCGATCTTCTATGAGAACCCCAACGGCAACTGGCGCTGGAACATGGTCAACGACTTCCGTCCGTCAACGCTCAGTGGTTCGGGTATCAAGGTCTATCCTACGGCCAACTATGTCGACCTCTTCGGTATGGCTAACGGCAAGCCCATCAAAGACCCGACAAAGAAAGACCCTGACAGTGGGTACGACCCGGAGCACCCCTTCAAGAACCGTGACCCACGCTTCTACAAGGACATTATTTTCGACGGCGAGAAGTGCGTGAAAGACGGCAGTAAGGTCGGCAACGATGCCCATCGGCAGTATGCCTCTCTCTATACCGGCGGCACCTATCGCACCGCTACGCCTTCCAAAGACTGCTTCACCGGATACTTGAACATGAAGTTCACCAGCCAGTATTGCAACGACTGGGATGGCTACCGCGAGAACAACAACATGGTGCTCAGCCTTATCCGCTTGGCCGATGTCTATCTGATGTATGCTGAGGCTGTCGCTGAGGGCTATGGTTCCGCTACCGCCACGGCCAAGGACTACACGATGAACGCCGTGACTGCTGTGAACAAGATCCGTGAGCGTGCCGGTGTGGGCGACGTAGCAGATGAATATCTTACCACTCTCGACGGCTTCATGAGCGAGCTGCGCCGTGAGCGTGCCGTGGAACTTGCGTTCGAAGGTCATCGCTGGACCGACCTGCGCCGCTGGCTGCTCGTCGACAAGGAGCCGTATACACTGAAGAAAGCTGTATACTTCGACCGCGCTAAAGACCAGACCGATGCCGACCGCTACAAGAATCCAGAGAACAACCATGTCGTCAACCTGCGTGAGGAAGTACTCTCTACGCGCCACTTCACTGAGAAGCACTACTGGTTGCCCTTCCTCAAGAGCGACGTACAGATGTATCCCGAATTCAAGCAAAACCCAGGATGGGAATAAACTTGTGTCTGGTAAACATTAAGAACAAATAAGAAGAATAATTCCATGAACAACAAGATTCTATATATCGCATTCGTCCTTGCCATGGCTCCTGCCCTGAGCCGTGCTCAGGCCCAGACGGTTGCTGACAGCACTGCCGCTCAGCAAGTTCATGTGGCCTTTGGCAAGGTCAACAAGAGCGATCTTCTTGGCGGCGTCAATGAAGTCAATGTGGCTGACCTGCTCAAGAAAGACTACCATGCCTACAGCCTCGACGGCATCAGTACCATGGTGGGTGGTTATAATGGCAGCATTTGGGGACAGTCTCCTTTGGTGCTTATCGATGGTGTGCCCCGCGATGCTTCTGAGGTCGACGCTACCGAGGTGGAGACCGTCACCGTGCTGAAAGCTGCGTCTGCCGTGGCTCTCTATGGCTCACGCGGAAGTAAGGGTGTCGTGCTCATCACCACCAAGCGTGGCAAGGCACAACGGCTCACCATTGAGGCACGGGCCAATGCCGGACTGTATGTGCCCAAGCGTTATCCCCACTATCTCGGCGCTGCTGAGTATATGAGTCTCTATAATGAGGCCTGTGACAACGATGGCATCGCACATCAATACTCTGATGCTGATATCTATAACACTGCTGCCGGGACTAATCCCTACCGTTATCCCGACATGAACTTCTACAGTTCTGACTATCTGCGCAAGGCTACCTTACGCACCGATGCCACAGCAGAGATCACTGGCGGCAACCAACGCGCAACCTACTACGCCAACTTTGGCATGACCTATAACAACGGTCTCATTAAGTATGGTGGGCATCACAAAGACGACAACCTCAACTTCCGTGTCCGTGCCAACATCGATATGACTATCACAAGTTGGCTGAAGGCTTTCGCTAATGTAGGCGTGCATATTAATAATGCTTACACCTATCGTGGTGACTTTTGGGGAGCCGCTGCCAATCTTCGCCCCAACTGGTATTCAGGCTTGCTGCCCTTGGACATGATGGATATGAACAATGAGAATGTCAGCAACTTGGTATCGACAAGCAATCATATCATTAACGGCAAGTATCTTTTGGGCGGTAATACTGTCAATCAAACCACGCTCTTCGGTGATATGCTGGCTGCGGGATATGTCAAAGACAAACGGCGTAACTTCCTCTTTGATGTGGGTGTGAACGCAGATCTGGGCATGATCACGCCGGGTCTGTCCTTCAAGTCAGCATTCAGCGTCGACTACTACGACTATTATTCTGAAGGCTACAAGGAGGGATATGCTGTCTATGAGCCAGTATGGGCTAATATGAATGGCAAGGACATGATCATTGACCTCAAGCAGTACGGCAAGGACAGCCGATCTGCCAGTGAGTATGTCGGTTCAAGTACCTATTACCAGACGATGACTTTCCGCACCCAGTTTGACTATAACCGCACTTTCGGTAAAGTCCACAATGTAGGGGCTACCCTGATGGGCTGGGGCTATCAGCGTCAAAACAGCAATGACAGCAGCCACAGCGGATCGTCGTATCACCGCACGACCAATGTCAATGCAGGCTTGCGTGCCACTTACAACTACAACCATCTCTACTATGCCGAGTTCGACGGTGCCCTTGTCCACTCTGCCAAGTTGGCTCCCGGACACCGCAACGCATTCTCGCCGAGTGCCACGCTCGGTTGGCGCTTCGGTCAGGAGAAGTGGTTCAAGAACGCACTGCCTTTTGTCGATGACGCAAAGATCGACGCTTCCTACAGCGTGCTCAACCAGGATCTGGATATCAGCGACTACTACATGTACAAAGGCTACTACGACAACAAGGGTGGCTGGTATACCTGGGAAGACGGCTCGCAGGGTGGTTTCTGCAATACTTCGAAGCGCGGCACCAACACCGACCTCGGCTTTGTCAAGCGCAAAGAGTGGCGTATTGGTCTTGACGCTTCGCTGTGGAACAGCCTGCTGACGGTTGACATGAACTATTTCCATCAGCTCACCGACGGTCTTCTCACCCAGGGTGCCTCTACTGTCTATCCTGCTTGGTTCAACGGCAACGGCTCGTTCCTGCCCTACCTCAACTACAATCAGGATCAGCGCTCAGGCTTTGACTTTACGGTGAAGGCCGACAAGCACTTTGGTAAGCTCGAGGCTATCCTCGGAATTAGTGGTATGGTCTATTCTTCCAACGCCAAGAGACGCGACGAGGTATGGAGCGAGGATTATCTCTACCGTCAGGGGCATGCACTGGACGCTCAGTGGGCCTATGTCTGTGAAGGTTTCTTCAGCGACCAGGCTGACATTGAGAACCATGCCAAGCAGACCTTTGGTGAGGTAAAACCTGGTGATTTGAAGTACAAGGACATCAACAACGATGGTGTCATTGACAGCAAGGACCAGATTGACTTGGGTAAAGCCGGATGGGGAGCCACTCCTTTTATCTATGGCTTCAACCTCACGCTGAAATACAACCGCTTCACCTTCTATGTCGACGGCACTGGCAACATGGGTGGCATTGGCTTTAAGAACAGCAGCTACTATTGGCTCAAAGGCACAAGCAAATACACTGCCGTGGCCCGTGGACGCTGGACACCGGAGACGGCCGCTACCGCTACCTATCCCCGCCTGACCACAAAGGACAACAGCAACAACCTGCGCAACTCTACCTTCTGGCTGAAGAGCACTGACCGTTTCGACCTTGGACGTGTACAGCTCACCTACGATCTGCCCGACAACTGGTTCACCGGCAAGGTGGTCAGCGGCATGAGCATCTACGCACTGGCCGAAGGACTCTTCACCATCTCCACCGACAAAGAGTGGCGCGAGACAGCTGTAGGCGGCGCACCTTACAACCGGTTCTACAACCTCGGTGTGAAGCTTTCGTTTTAATCAACTTCTTAAGTAATTGCATTATGAGATTTAAATATTTCATTCCTGTCCTTGCTTCGGCAGCATTGCTGCTCACGGCGTGCGATGATGTGTTCACGCCCGCCATCGAAAACTTCAAGGACATCGATATGGTCAACAAGGAGCCTGATTTTGCAAAAGGTTTCCTGATTACCGCCTACCGCACTTTGCCCGGCTATTACGACAACAGCGACGTGGCTACTGACGATGCTGTCACCAACGGCAAGAGCGACTCTTACATGAAAGTGGCTACCGGTTCTTGGACCGCTTCATTCAATCCTTTCAACCGCTGGACGCCCGACTACAGTGCCATCCAGTATCTCAACACCTTCCTCGACAAGGTCGATGGCGTGAGATTTGTCAAGACTTCAGCTGTTGTGGACAGTCTGATGAAGATACGCATGAAAGGTGAGGCCTATGGACTGCGTGCCATCCACCACTATTTCCTGTTGCGCGCTCATGCCGGATTCTCTGAGGATGGAAAATTGCTCGGTGTGCCTATCCACAATTCTTCCATCGGGGCCAACAGCAACTTCAACGAGGAGCGCCCGTCGTTCCAGACTTGTGTCGATTCGATCCTGGCTGACTTTGACCGTGCCGAGAAACTTCTTCCTGAAGAGTATGGCGACATCTCGTCGGAGTCTCAGATTCCAGAGAAATATCGTAAGGTAACCACTGACCCGGCACTCTACAACCGTGCCATGGGCAATGTGGCCCGTCAATTGGTCAACGGCCTGATCATTCAGTCGTTCCGCTCCCGTCTGCTGTTGATGGCCGCCAGCCCTGCTTATCAGGACGCAAGCAACAAAGCTACATGGGAGCAGGCTGCCAACGCTGCCGCCACGGTGGTTGACTATGCGATGGGACCTGAGGGACTGAGCCAGACAGGTGAGACCTACTACACCAACACTGATGAGATCGCCGCTCTTAAAGAGGGCAGTAATCCCGATGAGATCATCTGGCGAGAGAACCTAGACACCAAGTCTATCAGTGAAGAAGAGAACAACTATCCTCCTTCGCTCTTCGGTAAGGGCTATATCAACCCAACGCAGAACCTCGTCGATGCCTTCCCTATGGCCAACGGCTATCCTATCACTGACGCACGCAGCGGCTACGACAGCAAGAACCCGTATGCCGGGCGCGATCCCCGACTGGCTAAGTACATCATATACAATGGTGCTAAGGAAGGACCGCAGAACACGGTTATCTACACGGGCAGCAAGCTCGGTACCGACGATGGCGTGAACGTCAAGGAGACTTCCACACGCACTGGCTACTATATGAAGAAGCGCTTGAACATGAATGTCAACTGCAATCCTACTTCCAAGACAAACGTAAGCCGCTATAATCCCCGCATCCGCTACACCGAGATCTATCTCAACTATGCCGAGGCTGCTAATGAGGCTTGGGGACCACAGGGCAATGGCACACACAGCTATTCTGCCTACGACATCATCAAAGCCATCCGTCATCGCGCCGGACTCACCGACGACAGCTATCTCGACGAGTGCGCTCAGTCGAAGGACAAGATGCGCGAACTCATCCACAACGAGCGCCGTCTGGAGCTCTGCTTCGAGAGCTTCCGCTTCTGGGATTTGCGTCGTTGGAAAGGCAACCTCAATGTCACGGCTCAGGGTATCGACTGGGGCACGGAGTCTTACACGCCGCTGACCGCTGTAGAGAAGCGTGACTATCAGGACTATATGTACTTTGGCCCTATTCCACAGTCAGAGACGCTGAAATACAGCAATCTGAAACAGAACAAGGGTTGGAAATAACAGATCAGCCTCTCTGACGCTTTTTAAGAGAGAGGGAGACAACCCCTCTCTTACTCTCCCCTAAGTGGGGGGATATGAAGTAATAATTAGTTTCTTCCTTTCTCTTAGAAAGAGTTTGGAGAATAGCAAAGAACTTAAAATGAAGAAAACAATGAATAAGCATTTCGTTCTCAAATACATTCCACTGCTCGCCCTTCCTATGTTGCTGGGCCTGACATCTTGCCATAGCGGTGATCAGGAGTTTCCTGACTATGGCTCGACCAGTGTGTACTTTTCCAACCAAGGCTATGTGCGCACCATCGAGTTGGGTGAGGACTTGGAAGTGGATCTCACCAACGACAACAACCATGAGTTCAGTCTCAACGCTGCCATGGGTGGAGGCTACGGCAACAAGCGCGACATCAAAGTGAGCTTTGCCGTGGATCCCACGCTGCTCGACAGCAAAAGTTTCGACGACGGCACGCCGATGACGTTGTTGCCCAGCGACTATTATCAGTTGGAGAGCAACACGATGGTGATCCCGTCGGGTAAGATACAAGGTGGCGTGAAGGTGAAGCTCACCGATGCCTTCTTCGCTGACCCGCTGGCTACAACCCGTCACTATGTGCTTCCCGTGCGCATCACCAATGTGGAGGGTGCCGACAGCGTGCTGGAGTCAAAGAACTATGTGCTCTGTGCCGTGAAGTTTGTCAATCCCTGGCAGGCCACTTACCTGCGTCGTGGCGTGGATGTCATCACCAACGCCGATGGCACACAGACCACAGAGGTGCGCCATGCACAGTATGTCGAGAATGACGAGCTGATGAACCTTACCACGCTTGGCTTTAACGCAGCAGCGATGAATGTTTCGTTGAAAGACGCAAGCGGCAAGGCAACAACTTGTAAACTGCAACTGCTCTTCAACGGCAACGAATGCAAGATCAGTGCGCTCACCGAGGGCTTCACTGCTGATGGCAGCGGTTCGTTTGTAGAGAAGGGCGAGAAGCAGAGCATGGGCGGCAAGGACCGCAATGCGCTCTATCTCAAGTATACTGTCAGCTCTGCTGCTTTGGGCAAGTCGGTCACCACGACAGATACGCTCGTGGTGCGTGACCGCGGCATTGCGCCGGAGTATTTCACGCCTAAAGACAAATAGGCGCACAGAAAGATCAAATAGTGCTTTTGTCAAGAATTGGAGAATCCGAAAGTTTCTCCGATTCTTGGCAGCACAAAGACAGCCTATAATCAATTCTTAAAATTCAAGAATCAATGAATATGACGAAATACAAGATCCAGACAGTTCTTGCCGCAGGCCTTTTCCTGTTGGCAGGATGTGCGGATGAATATCAGTCGGACTATCAGACCGACCAGCCTGCCGATGTTGCTTTGGCCAACTATGTAGGCAGTTTCGACGTGCTGAAAGCTTATGCCGGTTCCATGCATATTGGTGCTGAGGTGCCTATGTCTGCTTTAGGCTTGCACAACACAGCCTACAGCCAGTTGCTCACCAACTTCTCCGATGTGCAGCCGACAGATGCCTTCACCCATGCGGCTACGGTGAGTGATATGGGAAAAGTGGACTCTACGCGTGCCGTTGATGCTTTAGCCGAGGCCAGTAACGCCCAACTGACGGTGATGGGCGGTGCACTCTCTTCACCGCTGTCTACGCAGACGAGCTATATGAGCAATGTGACGGCAGATACCTATGTGCCAGGCACTACGAAAGTAGGAGACTTCAAAGTTGTCGATTTCAACGATATGGCTCTCGGAACGAAGATTAACGGTTCCGGTGGTACGCCTGCCGAGGTGGTCCAAGATCCCAATGGTGAGAAAGGACACGTGCTACACTATACAGCGGCTTTCAACCATTGCTTTGTGAATGTCAAGCTGCCAGAGGGCATGACGTTGGGGGATATTACGGAAGGCTATTGCGACTATATGTTGTTGAGCACCGGATGGGTTCCTGCCTCTGTGGTGAAAGTCGTGGTGGACGGAACCACAATCGAAGGCTCTGCAACCAATGCAGTAGGGCAGGGCATAGAGAAAGGAAAATGGGGTATATACCATTTTAGCTTAGAAGGCATCCAGGATAAATTGTCTGCTGAGCAGAAAGCTGCCAAATCGTTCCAGTTAGGTATCGGTGATGTCTGCTCCAATCCTAACTACTATATAGGTGCCATCACACTCACGGGAAGCTATAGCACAGTCGGCCACTATGAGCCGCGTCCTTTGGCAGAGAAGCAGGCTGATGCCCGTAAAGCCTTGAACACATACATGAAGACCGTTGTGGGCGGTTATGGCGACAAGGTGAAGACTTGGATCCTTGCTGCTGACTATCTCGCAGGGCAGGGACATCAGGGTCGTCTGCTCACTTCCAAGGACGACGATACACATTATTATATTAATGAGTATCTTGGTGATGACTTTGTCGTGGACTTGGCAAAGATGGCAAAGAGTTATCAGAACGACGCTGTGTTGTTCTATAGTGATAATGATCTTGACCGCGATGCGACGAAACTTGCTAACTTGGAAACGATGATCAAGGAGTGGAACGACAAGGGTGCCGGGCTTGCCGGTGTCAACGCTGAAGTGCATCTGCGCTACAATGCTGGCCAGTTGTCTGCTTACAAGGAAGGTATCGACAACATGCTGAAAGCATTGGTTGCCACCGGTCTGAAGGTTCGCCTCTCTGGACTTGACATGGAGGCTGTGGACGATAATGGAAATGTGATTCCTGTCAAAAAGCTTTCCGAATCCGATATCAAGGCCATGGCAGACTACTACGACTATGTCGTCAAACAGTATATTTCTGTTGTTCCGGAGGCTCAGCGCTATGGCCTCTCGTTCTCGGATTATACGTCAGACGGCAACCACGTCGGTTTGTGGTCGGGATCCTACAACCGTCAGTCAACCTATGCCGGTGTCGCCAGCGGACTGCAAGGGACAACAGCTCAGTGGCCGACCGAATAAACTACGTGTCTATCGTATGCTATTTTATCAGGAATAGAAGAAGTGGGGAACCAATCTGCTGATATGTACATATCAAAACGGGAAGACTTCTCCAGTTCTCTATTCTTGATAGAGTATGGTCTCTGAATTCAACTGGAGACACATCGCTCGAATTATATATCTACTAATGAATATCCTATGAAAACAATCTTACGCAATCTCTTATTATTATGCCTCTTGGCCTTGAGTTTGTCAGTGAGCGGTCAGCAGCGACGTCCCATTGACTCGCGTCATCCAATGTGGCTGATTCATGTCGACGTTTGGAACAAAGCCAATCCTCAGGCAATCATCGACATGATTCCAAAGGACATCCGTCCCTTTGTCTGCATGAACCTCTCACTCTCTTGTTCGTACGACACAGAGAAGGAAGTCTATAAGATGCCGCAAAATGGCGTGGCCACATATAAGTCATGGGCTACCGTTTGCCAGCAAAACGGCATGTGGTTTACTTGTCAGCCAGCCAGTGGCGGACACACACATATCCAAGACACTGACCTCGACACTTTTGAATATTTCTTCAAGCACTATCCTAATTTCCTCGGATGGAACTATGCCGAACAGTTTTGGGGATTTGACGAGAAAGGAGACAAGAGCTCGAGTACTCAGGAGTCTCGTATCGCGCTCTTTGCCAAGCTTGTGGAGATGTCGCACAAATATGGTGGCTTCCTCACCATCAGCTTCTGCGGTAACATCTGGTCGCACGCCTTGTCACCGGTAGGTATGCTCAAGCGCAATGCCGATTTACTCGCTGCCTGCAAGAAATATCCCGAGGCGATCCTATGGCTCTATAAATACACGACGACATCGTGCTTCTACAATACCGAGAGTGTCACATGGGGACCCTATATCGCCGGTTTGGCCAACAACTATGGCGTACGTTACGACAACTGTGGATGGAATGGAGCTCTCGAGGTGATGCTTGGCAAAGACAATGGGAAGAAATATCCTGTTGCGGCCGGACTCTCCACGGTCATGGAGCAGAGCTGTGTCAACGGTGGTGCTGTCTGGGACGGGCCGGAGCTCATCTGGACGGAAGATATCAAGAATCTCGACAACACAAGGGTTAACGGCTATACACACCGTAACTGGGGCTTCTATCCTGGCTTCCAAAATGTGTGGGTGGACATGTTCCGCAAGATCATCGACGGCTCCCTCTATATCCCTACACGGCAGGAAGTGCTCGGAAAGACAAAGATCGTCGTTGTCAATGACATCAACACCGGAGACATCGAGAACCAGTATGGCGGATGGAACGACCTGTACGACGGGTTGTACAAGCAGGACGATCCTATGAACAAAGGCAATGGTTACTTCATGGATAACCTGACGTGGTTCAAGAAGACCGGTCGCTATGGTGCCATTCCTATCGTGCCGGAGCTTCATGACAATCTTGCCAAGGCAATCCCACTGCAAATAAAGAAGTCGGCAAAATGGTCCAGCCAGCGCGATAAGCTTAAGGACTTTAATGCGCAGTATCCTGTGGTGAGCACGGGCGACCTCTATGTCAACCGCTACCGCAACCAGCTGATCACCTACACGCCGTACTCCTATTTTAATAAGAAACGGACGGCAACGGCAACGATACCTTTGCAGTATAACACTTGCAAGGAGTTGAATCTCACTTGGGGCATGCTCACGGCTGCCGCTGTAAGAGAATATGCTGACCATATCAACTTCTATCTCAACAACTATCGTGTCGATACCATTGCACCGGTAACCGACAGGATTGTCGTCAAGGGCGCAACAGCGAAGCCAAGCTATACCTATACGGTGGGTACGGAAACGATTCCTGCTACAGTAGCCGGCAATCAGCCACAGGCCACGCTCTCTGACACTTGGGATGCCGCTACGGGTACATACACGCTGCTTGTCTCGCACTGTGGCTCGGTCAACATCAAGTTGAGTTGTCAAGGCAACGCCACCGGACGCAGCACCGACTATCTCCCCGATACTTCCTTGGAGCGTCCCAAGCAGCCTGAAGCATACGCCGGTCCCGTCACCATCGAGGCTGAGGACATAGACTATCGATCTATTCAGGAGTGCTGTCTGAGTCCCTACAATGTTCATCCCGACGAGCGCGGCAATGCGGGCAATGGCTACATCATCATGGGAACCAGCAAGAATGGCAGTTTGCGTCACGTGTTCAATGCCAATGTCGGCGGTAACTATCGTGTGACTTTGCGCTATATGAACACCGACAAGAAGGGTAACCTGAAACTGAATGTGAACGGCACGGAGAAGAAAGTGGGCTGCGCGGTCACCGGCAACAACAATTGGAGCACGGTGAGCCTCGGCTTCCAGTTCAACAAAGGTGCCAACACGCTGACGATCGACAACATCAGCGGTACGAATCTCTGCCTTGATCAGGTTGTCTATGAGCCAACCTCTGAGCAGGTCAAAGACGATGTCGCCTTTGAGGATGAGCCCGATGAGCCTGCCATCCCCACAGATCCTGCCTATCCTTATGTCGTCCTTAAAGACAACTTCGCACAGGAAGGTAGTGGCAAGGTGCCACAAGGTTGGGTAATGGCCGATGGCGACAAGATTGTCTCTCCTGGCACCTATGGCTCTGGCCCTCGTATCTTTCAATTCCCGGAAGGCAGTACGTTTACCTATGGACTGTATGTGCGGACACCGTCCTCCAATGACGGTTATGGTATTTATGGCACAATGCCAGGCTATCAAGTGTCTTTGAAATCCTCGGCAAAATACTGTTTGGGTCTTGACGCCGTTGCTTGGAAAGATACGCCTTACTTAAAGGTAGAGGTCCTTGACGAGGAAAATGGCGTGATCAAGAGCACGATAGCTCCCTGTAAGCCTAATTTGGAAGGATCGACAACGAACACCTTCACGGGCGCCACTCATATCTCTCTCGGCTTCACGGTGCCAAAAGACGGAAACTATCTCTTCCGCTTCAGTCCTGTGCTCAATGAGAATGGTGACGGAGGCTACTGGCGCGAGACGATGATCGGAAATATTGTGCTGACCTCTGACACTCCTTCGACAGGAATACGCAATCTGTTGTTCGATGCCAAGGATGCTGGAAAAACTTACGATCTGAGTGGACGCCAGGTAAGCGGAAAGGCGACCGGCGTCATTATCAAGAACGGGCATAAGTATATCTTGAAATAGCAGACAGGAATGCTAAGACTGATATGAAGTCTACAAGAATTTTTAATGAGTGTGTATCGCTCTATTAATCAAATAACAACTAATAACTAATAACAACAGCACTATGTAGAAATTTTTATCTCTTTGTGTAGCTCTTCTTGCAGCTACCCAAATGTTTGCCAGCTTTGTGCCGAAATTCGGCGAAAATGGCAAATGCACCATTTCGCTCTCTGACCTCAAAGCAACAGATGGCGTGACGATTGACGCTAAGGCTGGGACGATCACCAGCGACGGCAAGGGCGAGTTCTATGTCGATCTGCCTGCTGAGGGCGTGGATCTGTCGGCCTGCACAAACATGACCGTTGAACAAGAAGGCGATGACATCGTACAGTTCCTGCTGGTGGAAGACGCCAAAAATGGCAAGGTCGATAACTTCTACAGTAGTAAGTATAATCTCGATCTGACAAAATACGCTGACAAGACCAGCGCTGTCAACAAGATGGAATGGCACTGCAATGCTGCTGGCACGATGACGGTGAAGTCCATCACACTGACCAAGAAAGTGGAGTCCCACTTCCAGTATAAGGCTGATGAGACCGCGCTCACTGATGTGTTCTTCCATGCATGGAGTGCCCCGACAGAAGGTGAGGACCAAGGCGCGGTTCCGTGTACGTTGGCACTGAACCAAGAGTTGAGTGGCGGTGGTCTGGTATATGGCAACGGCAATGTCGACTACTTGCAATATGCTCCTCTTGTCGGTTTCAAAGAGATCCGCATCTATGGTGACCCCGGTCTTAAATATCGTGTGCTGCTCAATCGTGAGACTGATGGTGGAAAACTCGTTGAATTGAATCCCGAGGGCGATGAAAACGGCCTTGCCGTCTGCGATATCTCGTCGCTGCCCTACGTTCATCTCAATGCCATTAAACTAGCATGGGGATCCTCTAAGGGCGTTGTCAAAGGACTTTGCGTCTCCAAGGCAACATCGACAGGCATCCGTGAATGCCATGTCGCCAATGGACAAGACATCATAGCCTCCTATAACCTTGCTGGCCAAAAGGTGAGCCGTAATGCCAAAGGACTGATCTTGCAAAAGACAAAGGACGGAAAAGTCATCAAGCGAATTGTACGCTAAGTCTGGAATTTGTATCTCATGGTATTATTTAAGCTGTAGGGAGGGAATGCTGAGAAGCATTTCCTCCCTTTGTTGTGTTTAGGCCTAATTCAGCTATATTGGAAGGTCTTTGGTGAAGGGCCGATTGCTGATTCTGACATCAAGCTCAATGCGTAGGGATTCAACGAGGGTGCCTATACACGGGCCTCCAAAATTCGCAAAATTCGGGGCAAAGGAGGACTTCGCTCTGAATTTTGGCTGTATTTGGGCGGAAAAATGTCATTTTTTAAGACGGTGGAAGGAAAGCACACGGTTTCGACCGCAATATATCATGGTGCCGGTGCCAAGATTCCAATTGCTGTATTTTGTGATGTTGATTATCTATGGTGATGAGATGATAGGTTTCAGAAAATGGCGGGCGTAAATGTAGATCGTGCTTGGTAGTAGGCTCACGCCTCACGGCGTAAGACAAACTCCAGCATGATTGTTACTCTGAAAATAAAAATCAATCTTTCTTTCCTTGACTAACAACCTGTTGAATAGTTGAATTAAACAACCTTGTAATCTACCTAAATAATAACTAAAACCTTTTCTTAAAACCTAAAAACCTTTTCGAATCTGTCTTTTTCTTAACTGTTACAAAGGTACATCTTATTCGTGTAACTGCCAAATATTAAGTGTTTGTTTTAACCTTTTCTGTGATTGCTGTGCGCGATAACAACAGTTGTTAACCAATGGTGGCAGTACTACACTTAAAGTGTTAACGATATTCATCCTTGGAAGCTGTGGTGGAGAAATGGGGCACATCGTGTCATTCCTCAAAATGGTATTTGTTCTTTAGTACCTTGTAATCCTCTTGCGCTTTGTGAAGAAACTGCTGGTATTCGGCAGACTGAGGGTTGAAGGGACGGTGCTCAAGGGCTTTGCGGATCGGGTGCCACTGCTCAAGGAAGTGGAGTGTGGCAGGAGAGAAATAGGTGTCGGCCATGCGCTCGTAGATATAGCTGACTGCCTGCTCACTGGGGTGGAGCATGTCTTCCTGATAGAAGCGGTAGTCACGGAGCTCATCGTTGACAATCTCGTAGGAAGGAAAATAGGCAACCGTCGGGTCATCAAACGTTTTGATGACCTGGTCGACAGCCAACAGCAGCGTGGCCTTGGACAGCTGACTGCCATGATAACCGTATTTGCGATAGCGGATTGGACTCACGGTAAGCAGAAACCGCGTCTTGGGAAAGGAAGAGCGGATCAACCGGATCGCCTCAGAAAGTGCCTCGGCACACTGGCTGACAGTCAGCTGCTCTTCATGGAAAAGCTTTTGCGGCCGCTTCTGACAGTTGTCCACGATCTCACCCGTGGCGATGAGGCGGTAGACATGATTGGTGCCGAGCGTGAAGACAGTAGTGCCGGGTTCGTCAGTGCAGAAGGGCAGCTGGCCGGCATCGCTAAGCCGCCTGACCGTATGGAGCACGCTCACCGGATTGTACATCACACCGAATGGATTGACGAGCGCACGGAACTTCTCTTCCTTGAACCGCTTGCCGATGTTGTCGGCAAAGCACGATCCCACGAAGAGCATCCGCTCGCAGGGCTCGATCTGCCACGGCGAGGCCGCAATGGTGACGGGTGTGGTGAACTGCATAACAGACTATCTTATCAAATCTTGTTTTCAGACTTTGCTTTCTCTAATATCGCTTTCAGGAATCGCGGCGTGTATCCCAGTTTGCTCTTGGCCACCTCTTCGGGTGTGCCCTTGGAGAGCACCTGACCACCGCCACGGCCACCTTCCGGTCCCATGTCGATGATATAGTCGGCCAACTTGATCACGTCGAGGTTGTGCTCGATGATGATCACCGTGTTGCCACGGCTGACGAGTTTTTCCAAGACCGCCATGAGAATGCGGATGTCCTCGAAGTGCAGACCCGTCGTCGGCTCGTCGAGGATGTAGAGCGTCTTGCCCGTGTCGCGCTTGCTGAGCTCTGTGGCGAGTTTCACGCGTTGGCTCTCACCACCGGAGAGCGTCGTGGAGCTCTGTCCGAGTTTGATGTATCCGAGTCCCACGTCCTGCAGTGCCTTGATCTTCGGCAAGATGGTCGGCACGTTCTCGAAGAACTCCACGGCCTGGTTGATCGTCATGTCGAGTACGTCGGCAATGGACTTGCCTTTGTAGCGCACCTCCAGTGTCTCACGGTTGTAGCGTTTGCCGTGACATACCTCGCAAGGCACATAGACATTGGGCATGAAGTTCATCTCTATCGTCTTATATCCGTTGCCGCCGCAAGCCTCGCAGCGGCCGCCCTTGACATTGAACGAGAAGCGTCCCGGCTTATAGCCACGGATCTTAGCCTCGGGCAATTCCACAAACAGATTGCGGATGTCGCTGAACACGCCTGTGTAAGTGGCAGGGTTGGAGCGCGGTGTGCGGCCGATAGGACTCTGGTCGACGTTGACCACCTTGTCGATGTTGTCGATGCCGTCGATGCTGTCGTAGGGCATCGGCTTTTTGAGCGAACGGTAGAAGTGCTGTGAGAGGATAGGCTGCAAGGTCTCGTTGATGAGCGTGGACTTACCCGATCCCGATACACCGGTGACCACGGTCAGCGTGCCGAGCGGGAAGGAGACGTCGATATGTTTCAAGTTGTTGCCCGACGCACCGTGGATGGTGATCATCTTGCCATTGCCTTTTCGGCGCTCGGCCGGAATCTCGATGGCGCGCTCACCATTGAGATACTGAGCGGTGAGCGTGTCGGTCTTGAGCATCTCTTCCGGCGTGCCCTCGAAGACCTCCTCACCACCTTTGCGTCCTGCCTTCGGTCCGATGTCGACAATCCAGTCGGCGGCGCGCATCATGTCCTCGTCGTGCTCGACGACGACGACGGTGTTGCCTTGGTCGCGCAGTTCCTTGAGCGAGTTGATGAGTCGCTCATTGTCGCGCTGGTGCAGTCCGATGCTGGGCTCGTCGAGGATATAGAGCACGTTGACGAGCTGCGAGCCGATCTGCGTAGCCAGACGGATGCGCTGGCTCTCACCGCCCGAAAGTGTTGCCGACTGGCGGTTGAGGGAGAGATAGTTAAGACCCACGTCGAGGAGGAACGACACGCGGGAGCGCAACTCCTTGATGATCTCGTGGGCAATGCGCTTCTTGCCTTCTTCGAGATGATCCTCGACCTGGTCGAGCCAGTCACGCAGCAAGTCGATGTCGAGGTTACTGACCTCGCTGATATCCTTGTCCCAGACACGATAGGCGAGAGCCTCTTTCTTCAGTCGTTTGCCGTGGCAGACGGGACACTCCTTGTCGGCCAGGAACTGTGAAGCCCATTTCTGTCCGGCTGCGCTGTCGTCGCTCTCGATGAGCGTGCGCAGGTATTTCACGATGCCGTCAAAGGCCACGAAGTAGTCCGTCGAGGTGTGCACCTTCTCTTTGTCGATGCGTATCTCTTCGAGCGTGCCGTTCATCAGTTCGTCGACAGCGTCCTCGGGTATGTCCTTAAAAGGCGTCTTGAGGTTGCAGTCGTATTTGCTGAGTATCGACTCTATCTGCCAGAAGATCATCTGGTTCTTGTATTTGCCCAGCGGCGCGATGGCTCCTTGATGAATCGAGAGGGTAGGGTCGGGGACCACCTTCTTCATGTCCACCTCGCTGACCACGCCGAGTCCTTTGCAATGAGGGCAGGCACCTTCGGGTGAGTTGAACGAGAAGATGTTCGGAGCAGGATCGCCGTAGGAGAGGCCAGTGGCGGGATCCATCAGCCGTTTGGAGAAGTTGCGGCACTCGTCCGTCTCCTTGTCGAGCATCATGATGGCACCGTCGCCTTGGCGCATGGCCGTGGCGATGGTCTGAGCCAGACGCTCACCGTCGTCGGGGCGGACGCGCAGCTTGTCGATGACCACCTCGATGTTATGATTCTTGTAACGGTCTGTCTTCATGCCGCGGGCAATCTCCTTGATCTCGCCGTCCACGCGGACATAAAGGTAGCCTTTGCGGCGCAGGCTCTCGAAGAGCTCGCGGTAGTGGCCTTTGCGCTGGCGGACGAGGGGTGCAAGGATATACACTGCCTTGCCGGCATAGTCGTGGAGGATCATGTCGACGATTTTCTCCTCGGTGTATTTCACCATCTTCTGTCCGCTGAGATAGCTGTAGGCCGTACCGGCGCGTGCGTAGAGCAGACGCAAGTAGTCGTAGATCTCCGTCGTGGTGCCCACTGTGGAGCGTGGATTCTTGTTTGTCGTCTTCTGCTCGATGCTGATGACGGGGCTCAGTCCCGTGATCTTGTCGACATCGGGCCGCTGCATGTTGCCCAGGAAGTTGCGGGCGTAGGCCGAGAACGTCTCTATGTAGCGGCGCTGTCCTTCGGCGTAGATGGTGTCAAAGGCCAACGACGACTTGCCCGAACCCGAGAGTCCGGTGATCACCGTCAGTGAGCCACGCGGAATCTTCACGTCGATGTTCTTCAGGTTGTGGACGCGTGCGCCATAGACGTCGATCCATCCGTTCTGGAACTGAGGGTAGAGACTTCTGTCTTTTTTATTCATTGTTGTTGCTTGTCGTTTCTGAGTATCCGCGTAACAGGTTCACGTCACGCTT
Source organism: Hallella absiana (assembly GCF_025457485.1). Lineage (NCBI taxonomy): Bacteria > Pseudomonadati > Bacteroidota > Bacteroidia > Bacteroidales > Prevotellaceae > Hallella > Hallella absiana. Next base: position 17,418 of record NZ_JAMXSP010000011.1, on the reverse strand, counting down.
GATATGATAGTTTCGCCCGTCGGCACCTTTGGCCTTGACGAGCACGTAATAAACACCCTGCGCCACGTCCTTGCCGTGGAATTTGCCGTCCCATCCTCCTGCAGGGTCGTCCCAGGAGTATAGTTTTTGTCCCCATCGGTTGAAGATAGTGGCATGGAACTCCACGATGCTCTTGTATCCGCTTTTGACCTTGTAGACATCGTTGATGCCGTCGCCGTTGGGCGAGAAGGCGTTGGGCATCTCCAGTTTGCTCTCCGCGATGGCGATAGAGAGCGGCGAGCCCTCGCTCTGCCAGTAAGTATCGGTGTAGGCGATGGTGTCATTGCCCTGCACAAAGGTGGCCCAGAGCTCCACGAGATGTGTGCCGGCCTTGGTGAACGTGTACTGCGTGTCGGTCTCATATCTGACGAGATAGGGATTGGAACGCTGGCCTTCGAGATAGAAATGCCATTCATAGTGGGCATTCCACCCCTCGGTATCGGTGGCATTGGCGTGGAAGGTAGCCGCCAGGGGAGCCTGGTCGTCGGCAGAGGTCACGGTTTGCTCGTTGCCCTTGCTGTCGGTGTAGGTAAACGACGGAGCAATGGCGGGCGTGGACTGAGCCATGCCGAGCAGCGGGCATGTCAGCAAGAGTGCGGAGATGATGGTGCGAGTGATGTTCATTACGATAATGGGTTGATGCAAAGTTAGTGATTTTTATAGGAAATGAAGTGTAGATACGGATATTTTTTGTATTTTTGCAAGTGATTATTCTTAGAAGTATTCATTCATACGATTATAAAAAAGAAAAGATAGAAATGATTCAGCGTTTTATAGGCAGAGCGTCGCGCTGGCGGCTACTTCTGCTGTATCTGTTTTTTGTTGTGGCGGTCCCTGCTTGTGCACAAGACACGTCCAATCATATCTATAAGGTAAAAAAGAGTGACACGCTCTATGGCATCGCCCACTATCACGGCATCACCGTAGATCAGCTGATCAATGCCAATCCCGAGATGAAACTGCCGGGCTACCAGCTCCATAAGGGTGCTCGCCTCTATATACCTGCTCCCCAGAATGCTGCTGCTACGAACAGTGCAGCCACTAAGCCCGTGGCTCAGAGCACTGCTGCCAAGCAGGGCAAGGTGCTGCGCGTGGGTGTGGCGCTGCCCCTGCACAATGTCGACGGCGACGGCAAGCGCATGGTCGAATACTATCGTGGCATTCTCCTGGCTTGCGACAGTCTGAAGCGTACGGGCTATTCCATCGACATCCACTCCTGGAACCTCGACGCTACGGCTGATCCCACGATCATGACACACGACCCGGCAGCCGCTCAGTGCAACATCATCTTCGGTCCGCTCTATTCCGTACAGGTTCATGCGCTCGCAGAGTTCTGCAAGGCGCGCGACATCAAACTCGTCATCCCGTTCTCAATCTCCGGCGATGACGTGACCAGCTATACCCAGATCTTCCAGATTTGGCAGAGCGACGACAAACTCAACAACAACGCTATCGAGGCTTTCCTCAAACGCTATAGGGATGCGCGCGTGGTGCTTATCGACTGCAACGACAAGACTTCGAAGAAAGGCAACTTCACCTTCGGGCTGCGCAACCGGCTCTCCGCCCGTGGTCAGGAATATCGTGTGACGAACCTCAACAGCAGTCTGGAGATGTTTGGCAAGGCCTTTGCCCCAAACCGTCTCAACGTGGTGGTGCTCAATACCGGACGCTCGCCCGAGCTCAATCAGGCGATCGCCAAGTTGCGTGCGCTGCGTGCTCAGCAGCATGGGCTGAGAGTGGCGCTCTTCGGCTACAACGAGTGGCTGATGTATGCGCCCGGCAATGTCGACACGTTTTGCTCGTTCGATACCTGCGTGCCCTCCTATTATTATTACAACAGTGTGGATCCGCGTACGAAAGCTTTGGAAGCTGAATATCAGAAATGGTTCCACACTCAGCCGATGTATGCTTATCCCCGTTTCTTCCTCACGGGTTACGACCATGCGCAGTTCTTCCTCCGTGGTCTGGCCAAATACGGCAAGGCCTTCAAGGGCACAGCCGGACAGAGCACTTACCGGCCTTTCCAGACTCCGCTCGTCTTTAAGCAGGTGGGAGATAAAGGTATGCAGAACGACAACTTCCAGCTGATCCACTTCGCGACCGGCGGACGCATCGAGTCACTCACTTATTAACATTCGAAATCATCGCACATGAAGCATCTGCTCATCCTATTTCTCTTCCTGGCTCTGCCCTGGTCGCTCTTCGCGCAGATCGGTGAGCATCGCAACACGCTGTCGGTGGGACCGACGGCCGGATGGAATATCACCAACATCAAGTTCACCCCGAAAGTCGAACAGAAGGGCTTTGGCGGATTCTCCGGCGGCGTGGCGCTGAGATATACGGTCGAGAAATATTTCTCCACCATCTGCTCCATACAGTTGGAGTTGAACTACGCGCAGATGGGTTGGAAAGAGGATATCAAGGACATCAACAACAATCCCGTCATCAACGCCACAACGGGTGCGGCGGAGAACTATAGCCGTACGATCAACTACGTCCAGGTGCCCTTCCTGGCGCATCTGGCTTGGGGCAAGGAAAAGAAAGGACTCAACTTCTTTGTCAATGCCGGACCGCAGTTGGGGGCGTATATCAGCGAGTCGACAAAGAGCAACTTCGATTTCGACAAGCGCAACACCGCTGACCGCGTGAGCAGCGTCGTGGCGCAAGACACGATGAAGGTGGAGAAGAAGTTCGACTACGGCATCGCGGCCGGTCTTGGCGTGGAATATTCCATCCCGAAGGTCGGTCATTTCCTGCTTGAGGGTCGCTACTACTATGGTCTGGGAAATATCTATGGCGACTCCAAGCGCGACTATTTCGCGTCGAGCAACTATCAGACCATCAGCATCAGGCTGACTTATCTCTTTGATCTGGCGCACTAAAGCAAATCAGAGTCTCGTGAATTATTAACTACATAAATTTAATGCTATGTTTGAAAATCAACCAAAAGGGCTTTATGCCTTAGCTTTGGCCAACACAGGAGAGCGTTTCGGCTACTACACGATGCTGGCTATCTTCGTGCTCTTCCTGCAGGCCAACTTCGGATGGGGTGAGGGTCTGGCCGGCACGGTCTACTCCACGTTCCTCATGCTCGTCTATTTCCTGCCGATCGTCGGTGGTGCCGTGGCTGACAAGATCGGCTTCGGCCGCTGTGTGACGCTTGGCATCCTTGTCATGTTCATCGGCTATCTGCTGCTCGCCGTGCCCGCCGGCAATGGCGTGGCTGCCATCTCGATGATGGCTGCGGCTTTGCTACTGATCTCTGTCGGCACATCGCTTTTCAAGGGCAACCTGCAGGTGATGGTTGGTAAACTCTATGACGATCCCCGTTACGCTTCCCAGCGCGACAATGGTTTCTCTATCTTCTATATGGCCATCAACATCGGTGCGCTCTTCGCTCCGACGGCTGCCGTGAAGCTCCATCAGTGGGCTATGAACTCGCTCCATGCTTCCGAGGCTTCGGCTTACCACTATGCGTTTGGCGTGGCCTGCGTGTCGCTGCTCGTCTCCATCGCCATCTACTATGGCTTCCGCTGGACTTTCGCCTCGGTAGACAACACGGCCAAGAAAGCTGAGAACAAGGAGACCGCCGCCGAGAATGCTGTGGCACATGAGGAGACACCTGAGGAGAAAGCTGATACTCACAGCCGACTCGTAGCACTCTTCCTCGTTTTCGCTGTGGTCATCTTCTTCTGGATGGCTTTCCATCAGAATGGTCTGACGCTGACCTATTTCGCGCGCGACTTCACGCAGACATCCGCAACAGGTTGGGTGGGTATGCTCTTCGATGTGACCAATCTCGTGGCTGTCATCTTCATTGTCTATTCACTCTTTGCCCTGTTCCAAAGCAAGACGGGACGCGGTAAGATCATCTCTCTGGTCGTCATCCTGGCTGCTGTCGCCTATCTCGTTGTGCGCTATACCCATGAGGCTGGTGCCGTGAGCATCGAGGCTCCTATCTTCCAGCAGTTCAACCCGAGCTTCGTCGTGATGTTGACGCCGGTGAGCATGGGACTCTTTGGCTGGCTTGCCTCCAAACAAAAGGAGCCCTCTGCGCCTCGCAAGATTGGTTTCGGTATGCTTGTCGCCGGTTTTGCTTATATGATCATGATCTGCGCCTCTGTCGGACTGAGCTATAACCTCAACGACGCCCAGCGTGTTTCTCCTCTCTGGCTCGTGACGACCTATCTCGTGCTGACCTTTGCTGAGCTGTTGCTCTCACCGATGGGCATCTCGTTTGTCAGCAAGGTGGCTCCGAAAAAATATCAGGGTCTGATGATGGGATGCTGGTTCGGTGCCACGGCAATCGGCAACTTCCTCGTCCAGATCCCTGCTTATCTGTGGAAGGCAGTGCCTCTGACGATGGTCTGGGGTGTGCTCGTCGCCCTCTGCCTTGCCAGCTTCATCTTCATTTTCTCTGTGATGAAGAAGTTGGAGAAGGTCTGCTAATCGTTGACTTTCATCGTGGGGGTACACATTATTATATTATAGTGAACTCCTTTATAATTAAAACAAGTGCACTCCTTCATAATAAAAGAAATCCCGGACAACAATGTTGTTGCCCGGGATTTCTGTATAGTGGTTGGGGGTACCTTTAGTTCTTAAACGAGTGGACAGGGGCAGGGATGCGGCCGCCGCGGTTGACGAGTCGCTCGGAAGAGAAGGTGTTGACCGGCATGATAGGTGCATGGCCAAGCAGGCCGCCCCATGAGATGCTGTCGCCGACCCGCTTGCCGATTACCGGGATGATGCGCACGGCTGTGGTCTTTTGGTTCACCATACCGATGGCGGCTTCGTCGGCAATGATTCCCGAGATCGTGGTGGCAGGCGTGTCGCCGGGGATGGCGATCATGTCGAGTCCTACCGAGCAGACGCAGGTCATGGCTTCGAGTTTCTCGATGTTCAGTGCTCCGGCATTGACAGCGTCGATCATACCCTGGTCCTCGCTGACGGGGATGAAGGCTCCGGAGAGTCCGCCGACATAAGAGCTGGCCATGATACCACCTTTCTTCACCTGGTCGTTGAGCAATGCCAAGGCAGCTGTAGTGCCCGGTGCTCCCGGCTGCTCTACGCCGATACATTTCAAGATGTCGGCAACAGAGTCTCCGACTGCTGGCGTCGGTGCCAGGCTGAGGTCGATGATGCCAAACTCGGCACCCAAGCGTCGGCTGGCCTCCTGAGCCACATATTGTCCTACACGTGTAATCTTGAAAGCTGTCTTCTTGATGGTCTGGCAGAGCGTCTCGAAGTTCGCCTCACGACCGCCATTCTCACGGGCTCGGCGGTCCATCTGTTCCAACGCATATTTCACTACGCCGGGACCGGAGACGCCGACATTGACAACGGCGTTGCCCTCGCTGACTCCATGGAAGGCACCGGCCATGAACGGGTTGTCGTCAGGAGCATTGCAGAAGACCACGAGCTTGGCCGGACCGATGCACAGACGGTCAGCACTGGCTTCGGCAGCCTGACGCACGATCTCGCCCATGAGTTTCACGGCGTCCATGTTCAATCCATTCTTGGTGCTGCCCACGTTGACGCTTGAGCAGACAAGGTCGGTCGTGGCCAGAGCTTGTGGAATGGAGCGGATGAGGAGCTCGTCGGCGGGTGTCATGCCCTTGCTGACAAGTGCAGAGAAACCACCGAGGAAGTTGACACCCACAGCGGCGGCTGCGCGGTCCAGTGTCTGGGCGATCTTCACGAAGTCGCCTGTCGTATGGCAGCAGGAGGCACCGATGAGTGAGATAGGCGTCACGCTGATGCGCTTATGCACAATGGGGATGCCGATCTCGCGCGAGATCTCCTCACCCGTGCGCACCAGGTCGCGTGCCAATGTAGTAATCTTGTTGTATATCTTCTCGCAACATGCGTCCACACTGTCGTCAGCACAGTCCAACAGGCTGATGCCCAGAGTGATGGTGCGCACGTCGAGATTTTCCTCTTCGACCATTTTATTGGTTTCGAGGACTTCTGATAGGTCTATCATTGTCTTATTCCTCCATGATTAGATGCGGTGCATCTGGTTGAAGATTTCTTCCAATTGTATCTTTGTCTGCACGCCGATGCTCTTGCCGATCTCGGTTAGCTCATTGCTTACTTGCTCAAAGGTTTTCTGTGTATCGGTTACGTCAACAATCATCATCATGTTGAAGAATCCGTCTACGATGGTCTGCGTGATATCCAAGATGTTCACCTGGTTGTCGGCGAGATAGGTGCACACTTTGGCTATGATGCCGACAGCATCCTTGCCCACTACCGTGATAATAGCTTTTGTCATGTCTTACAATATTTTATAGATTACATTTCTTGTTTTGTGATTGTCATATTGTGTTAGCCCTTTGTCTCCATTTGCTTTGGCTCTTCGATGTAGCTGTCTTTGAAGCCGAGGAAGTAGAGTACGCCGTCAAGCCCCAGGCTGTTGATGCTCTGCCGAGCACCGGCCTGCACGCGCGGCTTGGCGTGGAAGGCGATGCCCAGTCCGGCTTCGGTGATCATCGGCAGGTCGTTGGCACCGTCACCCACAGCGATCGTCTGCGCGAGGTTGACTTTCTCCACCTGCGCGATGAGCTTCAGCAGTTCTGCTTTGCGCTTGCCGTCGACAATATCCCCGACATAGTGACCCGTGAGCTTGCCGTCTTCGCCTATCTCCAGCTCGTTGGCATAGACATAGTCGATACCGAATTTGCGCTGGAGATATTCGCCGAAATAGGTGAATCCGCCGCTGAGTATCGCAATCTTGTAGCCACAGCGCTTGAGCACCGTCATCAGCCGGGGCACGCCTTCGGTGATCGGCAGATGCTCGGCAATGTCCTGCATCACACTCACGTCGAGGCCCTTGAGCAGTGCCACGCGCTCGGTGAAGCTCTCTTTAAAGTCGATTTCGCCACGCATGGCGCGCTCGGTGATCGCTCTGACCTTGTCACCGACACCAGCACGCTCGGCCAGTTCGTCGATACATTCGGTTTGGATGAGCGTGGAGTCCATATCAAAACAGATGAGACGGCGCATGCGGCGGTACATGTCGTCGCGCTGAAACGAGAAGTCGATGCCCATGCCCTGGGAGAGCTGCATCAGCTCAGCCTGCATGCGTTGCCGGTCTTCGGGATTACCGCGGAGCGAGAACTCGATGCAAGCCCGCACGTTGCGCTCGGGATGCATGATGCTCGGGCGACCCGTGAGGCGGATGATGGAGTCGATGTTCAGTCCTTGCGCTGCTACGATCTTTGCGGCACCGGCGATGTCGCGCGCTGAGAGGGAGCGGCCGATGACGGTAAGGATATAGCGGTTCTTGCCCTGTCGGTTGACCCAATCCTCGTACTCCTCGTCGGTGATGGGCGAGAAGCCTATGTTCACACCGAGCTCGTTGGCCTTGAAGAGCAACTCTTTCATCACCTGACCCGACGAGCGGTCGTCGATGCGGATGAGGATGCCCAAGGAGAGCGTGGCGTGGATGTCGGCCTGACCAATATCCAACACCGTAGCGTCGTAGTTAGCAAGGATATTCGTGATCTGCGCCGTCAGTCCGGGGCGGTCCTGACCTGTGACACTGATGAGTATTTGTTCCTCCTTGCTGGAATTATAGTCGTTGTTGCGAATGTCTTTCTCTGTGTTGTCCATGCTATTTCATCAAACTGTTATGCTTGTTGCCCAGCGCACCGTAGACGACTTTCTCCACGAGCGGTTTGCTTGTCTCTTCGGTGAGCCCATGGCCGAGCCGCCCGTAGATAAAAGGCACTTCCAATCCCTTGATACAATAATGAGTGATGTCGGCAACAAGGTCCACGTTGTCAATGTCGAACTCTCCGTCAGCCTTTCCGTCGGCATATACTTTTCGGAAAAGTTCAATCTCGTCCTCGTCGAAATTCTTGCGCACCTTCTCCACCGTCCAGATGTTACGGAAGAACTCGGCGCGCAGGTTGCCGTTGCGCACCACCGTTTCCTTGATCATGCTCAGGTGAGTGTAGATGAGCTCCACGATCTTGTCTTGCGGCCGAATCTTTTTCGCGGCCACCTCGTCGAGCTTGTCGCTCAGTCGTTCGAGTTCCGACTCGATGACAGCATAATAGACATCCTCTTTTCGGTTGAAATAGGTATAAAGCGTGCGGCGGCCTTTGCCCGAGGCCACGGCAATGTCATTCATCGTCGTGCCGGCAAGTCCGTTCTTGGCGAAGAGTTGTCTCGCCACATCCACTAATTTCTGCCTTGTCTTTGAGATTGACATGTTGTTTCTGCTATTTAGTGCACACTGTGTTGCACATTTGTAATCTATGTGCAAAAATAACTGATTTTTCTGAGATGACAAAATCATAACGGCGATTTATTATTCTTTGCCTCATTTTCTTGTCATTTTGTTTTTTCTCGGTCTTTCTTTCGGAAGCGTTTGCGGCAATATGCTACAATACAAAACAAACGGCAAGGCTATTTGCGGTGTCCTATATGTTTTGTCGTTTGTTGCTGTCTCGTGACAGTTTTCATCAGCTCATCCGTGTGGTGCTGTTGAACATCGCTTTGGTCTCTTTTGTCTTGTCTCTGTGTGTCCTCACTATCCTAATGATGATTCAATGTTCAAAATAATAGTTTTGAATGATTATGATTATTATAGCTTATAAAATATAACGCTTATTATTTGTTAATGCTGCTAATATTAGTTACCTTTGCAGAAGAAGATAAGTCACGTTATTATGATCGATCCACATATTAAGCAGCAGTTTCTTTCCGAGGTTAAGCAGGCTATTCCGGAGAGACAGATATACACCGATAGTCTCCGTACTTATGCCTGGGGCACTGATGCCAGCTTCTATCGTATGACCCCGCAAGTCGTCGTCCGCACAAAGAACGAGCAGGAAGTGCAGGCGGCCTTCAAGGCGTGCAAGAAATACGCCATTCCGTTTACGCTCCGCGCTGCCGGCACGTCGCTCTCCGGACAGAGCTGTACTGACTCCGTGCTCATCGTGGCAGGCAAAGGTTGGGAGCAGTTCCACCTGGATGATGACAAGAATGCCATCACCCTTCAGCCCGGTATAACGGGAGGACGTGTGAACAAGATTCTGAAGCCTTATGGGCGTGTGTTCCCGCCTGACCCGGCCTCGGTGGGCAGTGCAATGATCGGTGGCATCGTGGTCAACAACGCCTCGGGCATGAACTGTGGCGTGCATGCCAACAGCGATCACATGTTGCTCAGTGCCCGCCTCATTCTTACCGATGGCACCATTCTCGATACCGGCGATGAGCAGAGCCGTGAGGCTTTCCGGAAAAGTCATCCCGAGTTTATCAAGAAGATCGAGACTCTGCGTGATGAGGTGCGGAAGGACGCTGACCTCACGGCGCGCATCAGGTATAAGTATTCCATCAAGAACGTCACGGGTCTCAACATCCGTCCGCTTGTCGACTACGACGATCCCTTCGACATCATTGCACACAGTATCGTGGGTTCTGAGGGAACGCTTGCCTTCCTCTCCGGTGTCCGCATGAGAACGCTGCACGAATATCCTTACCGCGCATCGGCTATGGTTTATTTCCAGACCGTGGAGGAGAGCTGTAAGGCCATCGTCGCTTTGAAACAGTTGAAAGCCGACGAGGACGACATGGCGATGACCTATGAGAATCTCAAGGTAAAGAGTGCGGAGATGCTCGACTATCTGTCGTTGCAGAGTGTCGACGACCCCGTCTATCTGAACTATAAGAAGGATGTGGATGCAGGTCGTATTGACGGCGTAGCCAAAGGCGACTACCATAATCTCACGGCTGTCCTCACCGAGACCAAGGCCCTGACGCCGGAAGGACTGAAGGCAAATATCCAGGAGATCATGGACACACTCTCTCGGTTCCACCTCTATGGCGAGCCCGCCTTTACCGATGACCCGAAAGTCTACGGCAAGTACTGGTCTATCCGCTCCGGTATCTTCCCTGCTGTGGGTGGCCAACGGCCAGTCGGTTCTTCCTGTCTTATCGAGGATGTGGCGTTCCATATTCAAGACCTTCCGCATGCTACTGTGGATTTGCAGCAGCTCATCGCACGCCATGGCTACAAGGATGCCTGCATTTATGGTCATGCTTTCGAGGGTAATTACCACTTCATCCTTAATCAGAGTTTTGCCACAAAGGAGGAGGTAGAACGCTACCGCAACATGATGGAGGATGTGGTGAAGCTCGTCGTGGGAAAATACGACGGTTCTTTGAAGGCTGAGCATGGTACCGGACGCAATATGGCTCCGTTTGTCAAGTATGAGTGGGGCGAGAAAGCCTATGGCGTGATGAAGCAGTTGAAGCAGATCTTCGACCCTGACAATATCCTCAACCCGGGTGTCATCTTCAATGATGATCCCGACTGTTTCATCGAGCATCTCAAGCCGTTGCCCGTGCTCCACTACGATCTCAAGCCGCGCCAGGAAGATGGGGACGGTCATTTAGCGGCTTCAACGATGGACGAGATGGTGCACGGCGTAGAGAAAGCGAACCGCTGTATAGAATGCGGCTTCTGCGAAATCAACTGTCTGTCGTGTGGCTTCACGCTCTCCTCAAGGATGCGTATCGCCTCTCAGCGGGAGATGCTTCGTCTCAGACAGACTGGCGAGAATCCGAAACGGCTCGCGGAGATGGAGAAAGACTATCGTTATCTCGGTGAGCAGACGTGTGCCACAGATGGCCTTTGCGCTACCTTCTGCCCGATGAAGATCAACACGGGCGATCTCACGCATCTGCTGCGTCAACTCTTCATGGACCAGCATCCGGAGCAACGGGCTATCGGGCAAATAGGTGCCAACCATCTCGGTGCCATGAAAGATGTGGTGCGTGGCGCGCTCACAGCGGCCTCGTTAGGTAGGAACGTGCTCGGTACAGCAACTATGAAGAAAGTGTGCGGTGGACTTCATCAGCTCGGTATCCCGCAGTGGTCCACGGCTATGCCGGGTGCCATCCGCAACCCGTCTCAGGCGATGCTTGACCAGCAGCCGTCTGAGCTGAAGGTGGTCTATCTGCCGAGTTGCATCAACCAGACCATGGGGCTGACGAAAGGCGCTCCTGTCAAGCAACCGCTTGTCAAAGAAACGTGCGCCCTGCTGCACAAAGCCGGCTATGAGGTAATCTTCCCGAAGAATATGAAGAACCTTTGCTGTGGACAGATCTGGGAAAGCAAGGGTATGACAGATATTGCTGACCGAAAGACAGCTGAGACCGAGCAGGCACTTTATGAGGCCAGTGAGGGCGGTCGTTGGCCGGTGCTCTGTGACCAGAGTCCTTGCCTCCACCGGCTGAAGAAGATGGTCACCCGTGTCAAGCTCTACGAGCCCGCGGAGTTCATCTTCACCTTCCTTAAAGACAGACTCACGTTCCATCCTACTCACCGGCTGGTAGCCATTCACCTGACCTGCTCCACGCGTGAGATGGGGCTCAGCGACACGATGCTCGCAGTGGCGCGCATGTGCACCGATAACGTCTTTGTGCCGGAAGGCATCGGCTGTTGCGGCTTTGCCGGTGACCGTGGGTTCTCACATCCGGAGCTCAACGACTGGGCTTTACGCTCGCTCCACGGGCAGATAGCGGAGCATCATATCGAGCGCGGCTATTCCAACAGCCGGACGTGCGAGATCGGACTGGAGGCCCATGCCGGCATCCCCTACATGAGCATTGTGTATCTCGTCAACGAGTGCACAGAGCCAAGAAGCTAAAAGATAAATGAATCCAGCATAACAAATCGGGGTGCTGCTAAAAGGCAGCACCCCGATTTGTTATTTCTTCAATTCAACATCAAAGTAAAAATAAGCCTTCCTACTCTTAACTTCTATATCTCGTAGTCCACCAGACCCTTGGCATTGTGATGACTTTGAGACGACGAAACCAGCGGCGCGGTGATGTAGGATCGAACTGTTTCGACTGGCTGCTGATGATGTAGTAGCTGGCGGAGTAGTCGTCCATAAGAGACGTGAAGACTGACTTTATTCTGGAGCACTTCTCGTTGATGGCTTTGTCAAGGGGATTGGTAAGTCGCCCCCATCATCGCTTCTGTGGCCAAGAGCATGGGAATACTGACGATAGGCATCGTGACCATACCGTTCTATTTTGAGAAGAACAGGAAGATCATGAAGACTTTGAAGGGTGTTGAGGAGATGCGGAAGAATGTCGACTCATTACTCATTATTAATAATGAGAGCATCTGCGACGTCTATGCCGACTCGGAGCTCTAGGATGCTTTCAAAGCCGCGGACAATATCCTGTGCAATGCCGCTAAGAGCATATCCGAGCTGATTACCATTGAGGGCAGTATCAACCTTGACTTCCGCGATGTGGAAACAACGATGCGTGAAGGCGGTGGTGCCATCATGGCTATTGGCAGAGCGCGCGGTGAGAGACGTGTGGAGAAGGCAATCGTCAATGCTCTTGAGTCGCCATTGCTCTACGGCAGTGACATCTCCAATGCCAAGAAGATACTCTTCAATATCTATACGAGCGAAGACAAACCATTGTTTGTCAGTGAGATGCGTGAGATAGATGCTTTCATGTATGGCTTGAATCCTAATATAGATGTGATTTGGGGTACAAGTGACGACAACACCCTTGGCGAAGATGCAAAGGTGATTATTCTTGCTACGGGGATCGACAACCGCTTCCTACCCGATGACAAACACGACGATAGCGACGAGGAGTATTACAATCAGATCATCGCGAAACTCTATCGTGAGCCTCTGCTGTCGCAAAGCGCAGCGAAGAAGAAAGCCGGGAACGTACCGAAAGAAACAGAGAAGACTCCCCAGACTCCTGATGCTCCCTTGAATGGAAACAAGACAGAAGATCATGGGGATGCAGCGATGTCACCCTCCATCTCTTTCGATATGACTCGTAAAGAGACGGATACTAAAGAGACTAAGAAAGAAACAGATCAGGAAGCTGATGGTCTGGAGGCAGAACCTGCGAAACCAAAGAAAAATTCACCGAAGGCTACAGACGTTGCCCCTCATAAGGTTCCCTCTTTCCTTGATAAGCTCAAAGGACACTTGAAGAGAGGTCTCACGGTACTGACCAGCGATATGGACGAGTGAAGCGGATCTTGTGTCATTGCAAAATGCTGTAGGCCGTTGACTGTTCGGTAATATCAGAACCGCCACTTTGCCTGCATCTCCAGTTCCATGCGACTGTGACCGTTGACATGCTCCGGTCCGGAGGATGATGATACATTGTGGAAATAGTTGGTGTTGCCCAACTTCAACAGAACCATCAATTTGTGACCGATGTCTGCGCGGGCGGCAATGGCGTAGCGGATGCCTTGTCCGGCAAACATCGGAAAGGAGAAGTTGTAGAGCAGTCCGCGCTCATAGCTGTAGACACGTGAGAGAAAATCGTCGGTGTGGAAGTAGTTGGCGCTGAGAAAAGTCTGGAACCACGCATGTTGGTAGCCAACATATTGCGAGATCATGTATCCCCGGCTTGTGGTTTGTTGGTGACAGATGCTGAGGTCGCCTTGTGTTCGCCATTGCCAGCAACCGGTTGCGTAGCCGATCATGGCGCGTGAGCGATATTCGTTGCGCCATGTCAGACGGTCGGCTTCGCTGTCGTTGCGTTCCCGTCTTCTCACGCGTGTCCTGAGCAGATAGCTCCATCCTTGCCGGTTACCACTGAACTGAAGCAGCGCGTCGATGCTGTGCGAGGCGGCGGAAGCCTGGTATTTCGGCCATGCGAAGTAGGCGGCGTCGACATATCCCATCAAGCACGCAGCGGACGACGGTGCCCACTGCATGCCAAGATAGAGTCCGCTCTCGTCGTTGACCGAACCGCCGTCGGCATAGCTCTGGCTGAACAGCGAGTAGTACTGATAAGGATAGTAGCGTTGCAAGGCCATCACCGACAGCGAGGGCGTGAGCAGATAGCTGAGCGTGTTGATGGTGGCTACCGTACCGCAGTCGCCCGTAGCCGTTTCTCCGGCAATGTTGAGTTTTGCTGAGACATAGCCATAGTCGATGCTTGCATTCCAGAAATGCTTTCCCTGCGGATACCACCGGCGGAAAGGTTGCGTGGTGTTGGGCTTCAGTGTGCGGTTGAAAGCAGTGGCGAAAGCCGTGACGCCTGCATGAAAGCCATTACGGAAAAAGCTGAGGTTAGTGCCCACGAGCGTCTCATCGGTGTTGCGTCGCCGTGCCATCTCGCTGGGTGTGCGGTGGTAGCCGGTCTTTAGGATTGTGGTCACTGTGCCTGTGGAGTCGTTGAGCGTAGCGTCGATCTTTCTCCATGATACGAAGCCGGTCAGCGTAACTCGTCGGTTGAGGCGTATGGCGGCTGCTGCGCCTTGCAGGTAGTTGGCTTCCGACCGGCTGCTGTGTCCGATGATATTGTTGGTGGAGGCCCCTAACGTAGCCAGCGTGTTGAGTTTGCCGAGTCCGAACGATGTGTTCATGATCAGCCCCATGCCGAAACGAAGCCGATAACGTCCTACTACCAAGTTATGGATGATGCCTGTGTTGCGGAGTTGCAGATAGAGCGAGTAATAGTCATAGCCGCAAGCATTCTTTCCCGCGAAGAAAGGCTCTCCGGCATCTTGCGAGGCCACAAAGCCCAGCTTGAGGCGTTGCCGGTAATTGAAGCTGTAGCGCAGCCAATGCTTGTATTTATATCCGAGAAATCCGTTTTTGTCACCCTCTCTGTCATAAAAAGGTATTTTCAGCGCAGCCACCACTTCCTGCCGTCCTGAGCGTATGATGCTGTCAAGAGGAGGCAGCGTATCGGACGTTTTCTCCGGTCCGATAGCAACAAACTGCTCCAGCATGTCGGCATCCTGCTTGCGAAAAGAGGGAAGCATGCGCAGTTCCACGAGGCTTTCAAAACGTCCGGCACGATGGCGGTACTCCATGATGTCCATCACCTGCTGGGCAGAGAGGAAAGGCAACCGTTCCAGGTCCTCGCGCGTACAGCTGTTCAGATCCATCTTCTCATGAGCCAGTTCACTGAGCATCTCGTAGGTTTCTTGCCAGGCGTCGCTTTCAGCGTCCTCGCGTTGACCGAGTTCACTGTAGTATTGTTGCCATGTCTCAACAGGATCTTGCGCGTACATGGAAATGGACGCACCGAAACAAAGCAACAGCATAACAAAGATGCGGACCGGTCTTTTCATGGGCTTCTCAATTGGTTCTTCTCATGTGGTTTTCATGACTCGCCGATGTAGGTAGGCAAGGTTTTCATTGGCAAAAATAAGAAAAAAACGCTTACCTTGTACTCTAAGAGCGATATTTTTTTCTTTCTAACAGCTTCTTTTTTCCAAAGAGGATTCTATTTCTGCGATAAAACGGAGCCCCCTTGATAACACTAAAGAGCTGCGTCGTGGGGTTAGAGAATATTCTGATAGAGATAACGGTATAACATGGAAGCGAGTCACACAGATGAGAAGCTGTCCGCCACCTGTCGTGGCGTGGTGGATGTGCCAGTTGTTGCGGCATCCGGGTTCGAAGGTGACGTTGTGGATGGAAATCTGTTCCGTGGAGATAGGAGTAAGATAGCTCTGTCCGATGAAATACTGGGCATAGGCGGTATTCGGCTCGCCGATGGGGAAGACCATCTCGCACTGGAACTGTGCTTTGGCGTCAGCCAAAGCGTCGGCCTCATCGGCCCACACCCTATTCTTCTCATATCTTGTTTTCCTGTTTCCGGTTGCAAAGTTACGAGATTCTCGTCAGTTGACTGTTACCCCGATTAAGGCAGCTTATAACCCTTATTGCGGAAATTCTCTTTACGCTGCAAATAGAAAAGCCATGGCTCGCCCATGGTAAGGCTGAGTCATGGCTTGACGATGGCAATGTTGAAGACTCTATTCTTCATTCATCATCCACTTCAACGCGTTGATGCGAAGAATTCCATCATAGTCGGAATCCGGGTCATCATCCAATGTGAGGAGATACTTCGGATAATGGTCGTCAATGTTTCTTAAGGAAGCCAACTCCCGCTCCAAAGTCGCTGGGTCTCTGACGGTAGCGGCCACCTGATAATAAGCAAGGCCGTCAGCATTCATGGCTACAAAATCCACCTCAAGTTGATCGTTCTTGCCGACATACACCTGCCGGTGACGGTGCAGAAGCTCAAGATAGACTTCGTTTTCCAGAATTCTTCCCACATCGAAACCTCTTGAGCCCAAGAGCATCCGGCGAAGCCCAATGTCCACAAGGTAGTATTTGGTGAGCGACTTAAGCAGTTGCCGCCCCTTGATATTGTAGCGTTTGGCCTCGTAAAGAAAGAATGTCTCACAGAGGGCATGCATATATTTTTCCACCGTCTTCTGGTCTATCTTCCTGCCCTCTGCCGTCAGAAGATCCGCGATACGCTTTGTCGAGAGGATGTTACCGATGTTGTCTGCTGCAAAACGGATGACACTCTCCAGCATCGTCACGTCCTGTATCTTCAGGCGCGTCATGATGTCCTTCACCACAATGGTATTGTACACGGCATCAAGGTAATCGGATATTTCTTCGGTGGAATCCAGTTCCAGGGTATAGGGGAAACTGCTATTCGTAACATATCGGTTGTAACTGTCCTGCAGGTTGTCTTGCCCGCCTATAGCCTCAACATACTCTCTAAACGACAACGGGAGCATGGGTATCTCAACGTATCGACCGGAGAGTAGCGTGGCAAGCTCACCGGAGAGCATATAAGCATTGGACCCTGTGAGATAGATATCAGTATAAGGCTTGAGATTAAGACTATTGATGACATCTGGGAAGTCCTTCACATGCTGTATCTCGTCAAAGAAGAGATAGGTCATCTCGGTATCAGAGAGCAGTTTCTTGATATAGTTATAGAGGTTTTGGGGATCACGGAGACTAAAATAATCGTAGTCTTCAAAATTGATAAAGACGATGCGCTGGCTGCTCACCCCTTGGGTAATCAGCCAGTCGCGGTATATCTCCATGAGGGTAGACTTGCCACACCGACGAGCACCAGTAATGACCTTTATCAGTTTCTTGGCTCTAAATTTCTTCAGCTTGCTGAGATATTCTCGGCGCTCTATTCTCTTCATAGTCGTGCATGATTAGTTATTACTGGCGCAAAGATAGCAAAAGTTTTAGGAATCCATTCCGAAAAATATCTAAAAATACAAAGTTTTAGGAATCTATTCCGAAAAGAAGCCGAGAATACGAAGTTTTAGGAATCCGTTCCGAAAAGTTTGCTCTATAGCACGGGGAAGTATGGTCAATTAGAGTTGGCAAGAATCACAAATCCATGGAAAGATTGTCAGTGGGGGCATTATCTCGATTATGGCAGCTGTAACCCTTATTGCGGAAATCGGCCCAAGGGGGATTGTCCGTGGCGGACGGATGCCGCTGCCTAACCAAAGACAGTAACACATCTATAGAAAAAGAAGGGTATATCCCTTATTCCCTTCAGGCATGACCTGAAGGCTTTCAT
>NZ_JAMXSP010000010.1:0-135107 GCF_025457485.1 Hallella absiana | reverse complement strand
AGTCATATCTTTACAGTTATATATCTTAATTACACTATAAAGGTACTGATTTTCAGCAAGATAAACAAAGAAATAAAGTTAATATATATTTACTTATTGGTAATATATTATAATGCGTAAAAAACTATAAATTAGCCCCTTAAAGTGGCTATGAAGTTATACACAAACTTGACACCCTATTCTCAAATTCTTGAGATAAAATACTCACATAAATCTTTCGCTGAACAGTTATGCCCGGCGTCTTTTTGTGCCCGCTTGCCACAAGGAATTCTGGATTTAGACTTGTGGCGAACATACTTTTGTCAATAAAGAAGATAAAGACAGTTCCGATTAGTCCATGTGAAACAGCTCCTCGATGGGGATGGTGACGGGCGAGTTGTCGGGGTTGACCTCCATGATGTCGGCCATCATGTCCCACCATTTCTGTGTGATGGGGTCTACATCGGAGGTATCCTGGCTGTTGGTGTCCTTGCTGCACTCTTGGTAAGCGAAGAGGGTGTTGGTCTCCTTGTCCCAAAAGATGCTGTAGTTGCTCACGCCGGCCTCCTTGATCATCTGTTTCAGTTCCGGCCAGATGGCGGCATGGCGCTTGGCATACTCTTTCTCACAACCTGGTTTCAGGTACATCTTAAAAGCGAATCTTTTCATAACAGTTTTGTTTTTGTTATCTTGCAACCGCCGGGTTGACAATGTCATCGGCTGAGTTGATGTGCATACTGCTTTCCAAGTGCATTCCTCATTTGTCAATGATGAAGTCTGCCTTTTCGTTGTTTTGTTGGCTTACTGCAAAAATAGCAATTCTATGATAATTGGCCACTGGGTAATCGTCCGCTTTTTCGGTAATCGCGTACAAAAGAATCTTTGTGGTCTTGTCTGACCAAGAAAAATGAAGTGTAAACTAAGTTAGGAATAACAAACGAAACTGTCAACCAAAATCAGTACACAACAGTACACAAGACTGATTTTTCTTTTTTAATTTTCAAGCTTGGAAAAGATCATTTCCTACGTAGGAAAAGAGCTTTCTCTGCGTAGGAAATGATCTTTTTCTATAGGATTACAACATTGAAACCACCATGAAGGGGACATCATAACGCCATGAAGGGGACATCATACCAACGTGCCTGTACCATGAAAGCAGCATTGTCTCACCACGAAACAACACGAATGCTTCTGCCCCTTATTCCTTTTTTCCTAACCTTATTTGGCTTTTCCCCCGTGGTTCTTTACTGTAGTTCTTTCCTGTTTGGCATAATCTTTGTAACTTTGTAAGCGATAACACATATACACAAACAAACCCTGAGATTTAGAAGTTTATGGATAGAATACACGATTTGAGTTTCGGTGGTGAGCGTCCGTTGTTCGGTGCCCACGACACTGTGCTGGAGAATATAACCATCACCGACGGTGAGTCGGGCATCAAGTGCTGTCACGATCTGGAGTGTCACGACAGCAAGTTCTATGGCAAGTATCCTTGGTGGCACGTAGACCGCAGTCTCATCACGAGCTGCTATTTCGCTCCCGAGAGCCGCTCGGCTATTTGGTACAGCAACGACATGACGATGAAGGACTGCGTCATCGACGGCCCGAAGTTCTTCCGCGAGATGCACAACCTGGAACTGGAGAACGTCACCATCAACGATGCCGATGAGACATTCTGGCGCGTGGACGGACTGAAAGTCAAGAACGTCACCCTGCATCAGGGCACCTATCCTTTCATGTTCTGCAAGAATGTATATGTCGACGGGCTGACCTCCGACGCTAAGTATGTCTTCCAGTATTGCGAGAACGTGGAGGTGCACAACGCCAAGATCACCACGAAGGACAGCTTCTGGGAGTGCAACAACGTCACTGTCTACGACTCGGAGCTCGACGGCGAGTACCTGGCTTGGCACAGCAAGAACATCAAACTGGTGCGCTGCCATATCAGCGGCGAGCAGCCGCTGTGCTACATGGATCATGTCACCCTGGTGGACTGCACCTTCGACAAGGCCTGCGACCGTGCCTTTGAGGACTGCTCCAATATCGATGCCGACATCAAGGGCGCGATCACCAATGTGAAGAATCCTATCTCAGGGCGCATCGTTGCTGACGAGATCGGAAGCGTGACCTACAATGAGTTTGCGAAAGGACACGAGTGTGAAATCAGAAAGAGAGGAGACAAGTAAAGCAGCATGAAATACGATTTCGACAAAGTGGTGCCGCGCCGTGGTACCAACAGCTATAAGTGGGACTTGGTGAAGCAGGACGATGTCATTCCGTTGTGGGTGGCTGACATGGACTTTGCCGTGGCACCGCCGATACAAGAGGCGCTGCGCAAACGCATGGAGCATCCCGTGTTTGGCTATACGCTCGTGCCGAATAGCTATTACGAGGCAGTCATCAACTGGTTCGACCGTCGCCACAACTGGCATATCGAGAAAGACTGGATCCTCTACACCTCCGGTGTGGTGCCCGCTGTGAGTTGCGCCATCAAGGCGTTTACGTTGCCCGGCGAGAAAGTGCTGTTGCAGACGCCGGCCTACAACTGCTTCTTCTCTTCCATCCGCAACCAGGGCTGCGAGGTGCTTGAGAATGAGCTTGTGCGGGAAGGCGACACCTATCGTATCGACTTCGAAGACTTTGAGCGTAAGTGCGCCGACGAGAAGACGACGGTGTTTCTGCTCTGCAATCCTCATAACCCTTGTGGCCGCGTATGGACCAAAGAGGAACTGCAACGCATGGCGGACATCTGCCGCAAGCATCATGTCAAGGTCATCAGCGACGAGATCCATTGCGAGATCATCATGCCGGGCTATCACTTCACACCCTTCGCCCTCGTTGACGAAGACAACAGCGTGACGCTCAACTCACCTTCGAAGAACTTCAACATCGCGGGCTTGCAGATCGCCAATGTCATCTGCAAGAACGACGAGTGGCGCCGACGCATCGACCGCGTCATTAATATATATGAGGTGTGCGACGTCAATCCCTTTGGTGTCATTGCCCTTCAGGCTGCCTACAACGAGTGCGGCGACTGGATCGACGAGATGAACCAGTATGTGTGGGACAACTATCAGTATCTGAAGCGCTTCGTACTGGATGAACTGCCGCAGATACAGGTCATCCGCATGGAAGGCACTTATCTGGCCTGGCTCGACATCATGTGCTATGAGCTTTCGTCTGATGAGGCTACTCAGCAGTTGTTGCACGATGGCCGTGTCTTTGTCAGCAGCGGCACGCTCTACGGCAAGAAAGCCGGTGAGGGCTATCTGCGGCTCAACTTGGCTTGTCCGCGCGAGACACTCAAGCAGGGACTCGTGCGACTGGGCCGTGTGCTGGGTCAGTATGCCAACGATGACCATGAGTATGGATGTCCAATGTAAAAAGTAAACAGATACAGATATGAACGAAGTATTGCAAGCCATTAAGGAGAGAAGGAGCATCCGCCGGTTCAAGACTGAACAGGTTAAGGATGAGGAGTTGAGCACGGTGTTGGAGGCTGGTACCTGGGCACCGACAGGTCATGGCAGTCAGGATCCTTGGATCGTGGCCGTGCAGAATCCAGAGCAGCGTGCCGCGCTGTCAAAGGCCAATGCTGAGATCATGGGCACGACGAGTGATCCCTTCTATGGCGCGCCCACGCAGGTCTATGTCTTTGCTTCCAAGGACAATGAGAACAATGTCAAGGATGGCAGTCTGGTGTTGGGCACGATGATGCTCGCCGCCCATTCCATTGGCTTGGGCTCATGCTGGATCAACCGTGTGGACAAGATGTCAGCGCGCGACGACGTAAAGGCCTTGATGAAGGAGTGGGGGCTGCCCGACGGACTGGTTGGCGTCGGCTCTCTGGCTCTCGGTTATCCCGCTGCTGCTCCGCGTCCCGGCAAGCCACGCAAGGAAGGATATAGCAGAGTCATCAAGTAAAAAGTCCCAGCCAAAAAATATTGTCATCAAAGAAGCAAAAGGCAGAAATTAGCTTCTTGACATATAGAAACAAAAAAGCCCACTCGGTCGAGTGGGCTTTTTTTGTGTAGTCCGAAGACTACCGTACTCTTAGCGGTTTAGAATCCTTTTTCCACGGATTCCAGTATCTTGTCTGTTGCTCCGCACAAGTTGGAGACATAGTTAGTCGAGCTGTTGCCGGCGCGGGCGATGTCCTCGGGATGCTCGGTAAACACCTGCATGATGCGGTTGAAGTCTCCGTCGTTGTGGATCTCCAGTCCGCCACCGCATTGCAGCAGGCCTTGGGCCTCGGCGAAATGCTTGTTGTTGGGACCGAAGATGACGGGCACTCCCCATACGCCGGCTTCCAACGTGTTGTGAATGCCGACACCGAAGCCGCCACCCACATAAGCGACAGAGCCGTAGTGGTAGATGCTGCTGAGCAGACCGAAACAATCGATGATGAGCACGTTGGCGTCAGCTACGTTCTCCGTTGTCGCCTCGGTGTAGCGCACGACCTTGCCTTCGATCTTGGAGATGATCTGCTTGAGATGGTCCTCGCCGATGACGTGCGGGGCGATGATCATCTTCCACTCTTTGTGCTGATTGAAGTATGGGATGAAGATGTCCTCGTCGGGTGGCCATGACGAACCGGCGACGAAGACCATCGGCAACTGTCTGGGCTCGCCGCCCTCTTTCTGCCACTCCAGCGAAGGCACACCGTGGACAAACGACTCCACAATCGGCAGTTGCTTGGCAGCTTCCTTGATCTCCACCACGCGGTCGAAGCGTGTGTCGCCCACCACCTCCACGTCGGTGATGCCGATGTCGGCAAGCAGACGCTGACTCTCCTCGTTCTGTACGAAGAAGCGGGTGAAGCACTTTAGCACGTTGGCATAGCTGCGGCCATACCAGCGGAAGAAGATCTGGTCAGGACGGAAGATGCTCGACACACTGTAGGTCGGCACGCCACGATGACGGAGTATGTGGAGATAGTTGTACCAGAACTCATACTTGATAAAGAACGCCATCACCGGTCGCACCGTGCGCAGGAAGCGCCGTGCGTTGCGGATCGTGTCGAGCGGGAGATAGCAGATGATGTCAGCTCCCTGATAGTTTTTGCGCACCTCGTAGCCCGAAGGCGAGAAGAAGGTGAGCAGGATCTTGTACTCGGGATGCTCCTTGCGGATGCGCTCCATCAGCGGGCGTCCCTGTTCGAACTCTCCAAGAGAGGCGGCATGAACCCAAATGTATTTGGCATTGGGATCTACCTGCTTGCGGAGAATGTCGAGGGCTTGGTTCTCCCCTCGCCACATCTTCCTCACCTTTTTGCTGAAGAGACTGGCGATGACCACTCCAAGGAGGTAGACATAAATTGCAAACTGATACATAAACGGTGGTTTGATGCGTTCGCCTGGGACGCTAACTTATTTCTTGAAGTCGGGTGAAAGCGTGGCAATGGCTTTGCGCAACCGCTTGATGGTCTCCTCCTTGCCGAGGAATGCCGAGATGTCGAACATGCCCGGGCCTTTGCCGATACCGACGAGTGCGAGGCGGAAGGCGTTCATCACGTCGCCCATCTTGTAGCCCTTGTCCGCAATCCACTTCTCCACGACAGGCTCCTGGCCTTCGATAGAGAAGTCGTCGATGCCTTCCAGCACGTCGATGAGCTCGCTCATCTGCTGGGTAGAGAATTCTTTCCAGCGCTTGCGCACCGTCTTCTCGTCGTATTCCGTCGGAGCGATGAAGAAGAACGAGCACAGTGGCCACAGCTCCTTGACGAAGCTCACGCGGTCCTTCATCATGTGCACAACGAACTTTACGCGGTCGAAGCTCTCGTCCACGCCGTTGTTGGCAACGATAGGCGCGAAGAGACGAGCAATCTCGTCGTCGCTCTTGCGCAGGATATATTCATGGTTGAACCAGATACCTTTCTGATAGTCGAACTTGGCGCCGCTCTTCGAGCATTTCGTGATGTCGAAAGCCTTGACGAGCTCGTCGAGTGAGAAGATCTCCTGGTCGGTGCCAGGATTCCATCCCAACAGAGCCAGGAAGTTGACCACAGCCTCGGGGAAGTAGCCGCTTTCGCGATAGCCCGAGCTGACTTCTCCTGTCTTGGGATCGTGCCACTCCAATGGGAAAACGGGGAAACCGAGACGGTCGCCGTCGCGCTTGCTGAGCTTGCCTTTGCCTTCCGGCTTCAGCAACAGCGGCAGATGGGCGAAGCGGGGCATGGAATCCTCCCAGCCAAAAGCCTTGTAGAGCAGCACATGGAGCGGTGCACTCGGCAACCATTCCTCGCCGCGGATGACGTGGGTGATCTCCATCAGATGGTCATCGACGATGTTGGCCAGGTGATAGGTAGGTAGCTCGTCGGCACTCTTGTAGAGCACCTTGTCGTCGAGGATGTCGCTCTTGACGCACACGTCGCCGCGGATCATGTCGTTGACATGGATCTCCTGGCCCGGCTCCACCTTGAAGCGTACGGTGTACTGTACGCCGTCGTCAATGAGCTTCCGCCATTGCTCCTCGGGCATGGTCAGCGAGTTGCGCATCTGCATGCGTGTGGTAGCGTCGTATTGGAAGTTCTTCACCTCGGCGCGCTTGGCCTCCAGCTCCTCGGGTGTGTCGAAGGCATAGTAAGCCTTGCCGGCCTCCAGCAGTTGGTCGACGTATTTCTTGTAGATCTCGCGGCGCTCGCTCTGACGGTAAGGACCGTGGCTTCCACCGAAGCTCACGCCTTCGTCAAACTTGATTCCGAGCCATCTGAACGCTTTCAGAATGTATTCCTCAGCACCGGGAACAAAACGGTGTGAGTCGGTGTCCTCGATACGGAACACCAGTTCACCGCCATGCTGGCGGGCAAAAAGATAGTTATAAAGAGCGGTGCGCACGCCGCCAATGTGTAAAGGTCCGGTTGGACTGGGCGCAAAACGCACCCTTACTTTTCTTTCAGACATGCCTATGAAATATTATTTTTTGCAAAAGTAATACTTTTTTTCGGCTTTAACGTATTTTTTTAGTATTTTCGCAGTGTGAATAGGAATATTACGTTTGCACATCAGATTATTACGAGCTTATGAGCATCATAGAACAGTTTCACCGCAATGAAGAGCATCGTTGGCGCAACGTCGGCCTGAGGTTGTTGCTGGTATTGGCAACCACCGTGCTGATTGTGTGGTTCATGCCCCGCAATGATGCCCAACAGTTTCAGTACGAGATTGGAGAGCCATGGCATTATGGCACGATCATCGCGAAATACGATTTCCCGATCTACAAGACTGATGAGGCCTTGCAGCAGGAGCGCGACTCCCTGCTGAGCATGTTCCAGCCTTATTACGACTACGACGACCAGGTAGAGAGTCAGTCCATCGGCAAGTTCCGTTCCGACTTTGCCAAGGGTATGCCGGATCTGCCCGCCAACTTCGAACGTATCATCGTTGACCGCCTTCACCGTCTTTATCAGGCGGGCATCATGAGCACGCCCGACTACAACGCCCTGCATGGCGACACGACGCGGCTCATCCGTGTCATCTTCGGCAAGAATGCCGAGAGCGTACAGACCGGGTGCATCTATTCGACAAAGTCGGCCTACGAGCAGTTGCTCAGCGATGAGGAACTGAGCAAGGAACGCCCGGCTTTGCAGCGGTTGAACCTCAACAACTATATTGAGCCTAACCTCATCTACGACCGTGCCCACTCACAGACAGCGCGCAACGATCTGCTGAGCAGCATATCGCCGGCCAGCGGCATGATGATGGCAGGGCAGAAAGTCATCGGCGTGGGAGATATGGTCAATGAGTACAACTATCGGGTACTCAATTCGTTCCAGCGTGAGCTACAGCGTCGGAATGCCTCGAAGAGCCAGCTCACGCAGCACTTGGCTGGGGGTACGATCTATGTGTTCACCCTCGTGTTGCTCTTCACGATCTATTTGGCCATGTTCCGCAAGGACTATTTCGAGAAGCCCCGCAGCATAGCCATGCTCTATCTGCTGATCACCATCTTCCCCATATTTGTGTCGTTGATGATGGTACACAGCTATTTCAGTTTCAGTGTCTATGTGCTGCCGTTTGCCTTTGTGCCTATTTTTGCGCGTGTGTTTATGGACTCCCGCACGGCGTTCATTACCCATGTGACGATGGTGCTCATCTGTGCTGCCGTGCTGAGGATGCAATACGAGTTCATCGTCATCCAGACGGTGGCAGGCCTGGTGGCCATCTATTCACTGCGCGAGATGACCTCGCGTGCCCAGGTGTTCAAGACCGCCGTGATGGTCTTTGTTGCTACCTGCCTCATCCACTTTGCCTTGCAGCTGATGCAGAGCGGTGCAGTCTTTGAGCCCGACACACGCATGTATTACCATTTCTTCATCAATGGCGTACTGCTCTTGTTGGCATACCCGCTGATGTATCTCGTGGAAAAGCTCTTCGGCTTCACCTCTACTATCACGCTCATCGAGCTCAGCAACACCAACCGCGGACTGCTGCGTATGCTCAGCGAGGTGGCCCCCGGCACCTTCCAGCATTCCATCATCGTCGGTAATCTCGCTTCCGAGATTGCCAATAAGATCGGAGCCAACAGCACGCTCGTGCGTACCGGTGCCCTCTATCACGATATTGGAAAGATGGCCAATCCCGCTTTCTTCACCGAGAACCAGCAGGGAGGAATTAACCCTCACGACAACCTCACGGAGAAAGAGAGCGCCAAGATCATCATCGGGCATGTCACCAATGGCGTGAAGCTTGCCGAGGAAGCCAACCTGCCGGTGTTTATCCGTGACTTTATCCTGACTCACCACGGCCGTGGCCTGACGAAGTATTTCTATATCAAGTACCAAAACGAGCATCCCGACGAAATTGTCGACAAGGAGGCTTTTACCTATCCCGGACCGAATCCCTATACCCGCGAGCAGGCTATTTTGATGATGGCAGATGCATGCGAGGCTGCCTCGCACTCGCTCAAGGAGTATACGGAAGAGAACATCTGCGAACTCGTCAACAAGATGGTGGACGGACAGGTGGCTGCCGGCTTCTTCAAGGAGTGCCGCATCACGTTCTACGACATCGCCATAGCCAAGCAGGTGCTCATCGATCGCCTGAAGGCTATCTACCACACACGTATTCAATATCCCAAACTCAAGGACGAGAAGTAAGCACCGGACGTTTTCTGTACTAAATTTAAGAAAGAGTAGCATGCCGTAGACGTATCCCGACGATCATTGTTGACCGCCGTAAGGGTTTTCTGTTGCCGTCTGCATGTTCCTTATATGCCGTCTGCATGTTCCTTATATAATATGGTAGTGTTGTCGTAAGACAATGTGTATTGTTAAAGAAACTCAACATAAGTCGAAATATCAACAACATTTGTAGAACTATCGAACAATGTTGCTACCTTTGCAGTCGCAATTCAAAACAACTTTTAGGATAATGAAGTCTAAAATGATTCTTGCGGCTGCTTTTGCCGCAATCTCCCAGTTGGCTTTCGCCGGTGGCATTCTGACCAACACCAATCAAAACATTGCTTATAACCGAATGATGAGCCGTGAGGCCGCCATAGGCATTGATGGTGCGTATTACAACCCAGCCGGTGTGGCTTTCCTTTCACCGGGACATCATTTCTCGTTCAATTGGCAGACGGCTATTCAAAGCCGTACCATAGAGAACGATTATCCGTTGTTTGGCAACAACACTGCTGACAACAGCACACACCGCAAGTTTCGGGGCAAGGCCTTTGCGCCGGTTCTTCCTTCCGTACAATATGCTTACAACTGGCACGACTTCTCTTTCCAGTTCAATGGAGGATTGATCGGTGGTGGCGGCAAGTGCACCTTCGACGATGGTCTGGGCTCGTTTGAGAAGATTGTCGGCGAGACGGCTTTAGGAGCTGTCGGTCTGGCCGGTGCCGTGGATCAGGCTTTGGGTCAGCAGATGTTCACATCTCCTCAGATGTTTGGCTCTGACGGCAAGTACAGCTTCAACAGCTACATGCGTGGCAATTCCTATTACTATGGTTTCTCTGTGGGTGCCGCTTACCGCCTGCGTCCCAATCTGAGTGTCTTTGCCGGTGTGCGTGCCGTCTACGCTACAGGCAGCTATTATGGCTATGTACGCAATATTCAGGTGGGCAACATGCCGCTCTATAAGGTTCTTGACCCGACGAAGACCAATTCCGGTGACATCGAGCTGAACTGTGACCAGAAAGGACTCGGCTTCACTCCGATCATCAGCATCGACTATCGTCTCGGCCGCTGGAACTTTGCGGCCAAGTATGAGTTCAAGACGCGTATGCGACTAAAGAACGAGAGCGTCAACCAGGCACCGTCAATCGGTAACCTTCAGGACAATCTTGGTACGGCAGTGGCACAGGGTGTTGCCGCGCAGGCTATGAAGCAGGGCATGACTCAGACCGAGGCCATGGCCCACGGTCTGGAGTATGCTAAGAACAAGCTCAGCGATCCGCGTGTCGTTGGCGCCATGGGCATGATCAAACAGCAGTTTGACAGCAAGATGGCGGAGGCTACCGGTGAGTATGCTGATGGCGTGAAGGTGCCGGCAGATATTCCAGCCCTGCTCTCTGTGGGTGTGAGCTACAATCCTGTGGATCCTTTGCGTGTGAATGTTGGCTTCCACTATTTCTACGACAAACAGGCCTCTGCCTACAACCATCGTGAGGAGAAACTGAAGCGTGGTACCATGGAGTGGACGGCCGGTGCCGAGTTCGACGCCAGCAAGCGCATCACTGTGTCGGCCGGTTGGCAGAACACCAACTACGGACTGAGCGAGGCATATATGAACGACAAGAGTTTCGTGGTCAGCTCCAACAGTGTGGCTTGCGGTGCCCGTTTCCATCTCACTAAGCGCATGGACTTGAACGTGGCTTATTTCCACTCGTTCTATCAGCATAAGAAGACCACAGAAGATGTGGCGCTGACATCTACACAGACGGTCACCTACAAGAGCGACTACACCCGCGACAACAACGTGTTCGGCGTTGGTGTGGATTTCAACTTCTAAAAAAGAATGATAGTCTTTGTAAAAGAGGAAATACAGATTTTCTTTACGAAGATGCGATATCCTTTTCGGTAGGCTCCTACATGGGGTCTACGTCGAAATAGATCTGCAAGGCCTTATAGCCTTTCTGGTTCAGCAACTGCTGTCGGAGGGCTATAAGGCTTTGCTGCGTTTGTGCCCTGGCAATGCCGTTCTCCAGTTTCAGCACGATCTTGCGGATGCTGAGACTTTGGATGCGTGCCACGCCCGGCTTGTCGGGACCAAGCACGCGGTCGCCGAAGCGTTGGCGTAGCTGGGCACCTAATTGCTGAGAAGCCGCCTCGACAATGCCCTCCTGTTTGTGCTTGAGGTATATATATATAAGGTGGTAGAACGGCGGATAGTGGAACAGATGGCGCTCGGCGAGCAAGTCGTGGTAGAAAGTCTGGTAGTCGTTGCTCACCACCTGCTGCACCACGGGCAGCTGAGGGTTGCGGGTCTGCAGGACGACGAGTCCTCGTTTGCCCTTGCGTCCGGCGCGGCCGCTGACCTGACTCATCATCATGAATGCATACTCGTAGGCACGAAAGTCGGGATAGTTGAGCATGGAGTCGGCGTCGAGGATACCCACCACAGCCACGCGGTCGAAGTCGAGTCCTTTGCTGATCATCTGTGTGCCGATGAGCAGATTGGTCTTGCCAGCGCCGAAGTCGTGGATGATACGCTCGTAAGCTCCTTTCGTGCGGGTGGTGTCGAGGTCCATGCGTGCCACGCGCGCTTCGGGAAATACCTCTTTTATCTGATCTTCTATCTTCTCCGTGCCATAGCCGCGTCCGCTGAGATGAGGATTGCCGCAACAGGGGCAGACCATCGGCACGGGTTGAGTGTAGCCACAATAGTGACAGGTGAGCATGTTGAGACGCTTGTGGTAGGTGAGACTCACGTCGCAGTTCTTGCAGTGGGGTACCCAACCGCAGACCTTACACTCGATCATCGGCGCAAAGCCACGGCGATTTTGAAAGAGGATGGCTTGCTTGCCTTGGCTCAGTGCCTCACGTATGGCACTGAGCAGTTGGGGCGAGAATGGGCCACTCATCATCTTGCGGTGGCGAAGGTCTTTGATGTCGACGACATGGATGTCGGGCAACTGAATGCCTTGGTAGCGCTGCATGAGTGGCACATAACCGTATTTCCCCGTCTTGGCGTTGTAGTAGCTTTCCATGCATGGCGTGGCACTGCCAAGTAGTGTCTTGGCACCGAGCATCTGTGCCATGACGATTGCTGCGCTGCGTGCGTGGTAGCGTGGTGCGGGGTCTTGCTGTTTGTAGCTGGTCTCGTGCTCTTCGTCGATGATGACCAGTCCCAGCCGCTGAAATGGCAGAAACACAGCGCTGCGTGCACCGAGGATCACGCTGTACGGCTTGTCAGAGAGTTGCTTCTGCCAAATCTCCACGCGCTCGGCATCGCTGTATTTGCTGTGATAGATGCCCAACTCACTGCCGAAGACACGCTGCAAACGTTCAGTCATCTGCACGGTAAGCGCAATCTCGGGCAAGAGATAGAGCACTTGTTTGCCTTCGGCGATGGCTTTCTCAATGAGATGGATATAGATTTCGGTCTTGCCGCTGGAGGTCACGCCATGGAGTAGCACCACGTTCTTTTCCTTCCACTGCGCCTCAATGTCACTCATAGCTTTTGCCTGAGCGTCGTTGAGCGTCTTCATGTTTTCGGGATGAGGCTGTCCGGCGTGGTTGAGCCGTCCCACCTCGCGGTCATAGGCTTCAAGGAAACCGTGTACGACGAGCTGTCGCACAATAGCTGTGGAGCAACTCGTGGCGTTCATGAGTTCCTCGCGTGTCAGCTCCTTGATCTCGCAGGGATTCTCGAAGTAGACGTCCCAGTGGGAGAGTTGCAGAAAGGCGAGAAACACTTTCTGCTGTTTGGGCATGCGCCGCAAAAGGTCGATGGCGACGTGCAGCGCTTGTTCATTGCGGTATTTGGCGGCCAGCCTCACGCAGGTCTCCGTCTTCGGGCGGTAGCCTGTCTCTGCTTTCAGTCCGGCGGGCAGGGCAGCGTTCATTACCTCGCCCATGGTGCACATATAGTACGAGGCGATCCACTGCCACAGCCGGTATTGGTGGGGCAGGATGACCGGTGCAGGATCGAGCACGTC
Organism: Hallella absiana; assembly: GCF_025457485.1. NCBI lineage: Bacteria > Pseudomonadati > Bacteroidota > Bacteroidia > Bacteroidales > Prevotellaceae > Hallella > Hallella absiana. Next base: position 122,021 of record NZ_JAMXSP010000010.1, on the reverse strand, counting down.
GAGCACTTCTTTGATCTTGCTGTCGTCGAGGTCGGGCTTGTCGTCGTGGACGCGTACGCAGAGTGCCGCCACCGTCTTGCTCTTGCCCCAGGGCACGAGTAGGCGCATGCCGGCCACGATGCCGTTGGCTTTCTTGTCGTCAACGGCATAACTGAATGTGCCCTCCAAGGGCAGCGGCAATATCACGTCTACGTATCTCATGAGAATATATACGTGAGCAAAGGTAGTAAATTAATTAATAGATACCAAATTTGCCATACGTAAATTGCCATGTTCTCTATCGGCTACTCTTTTCTTTCTTCTATCTTCACATCTAACGTCTGCTCAATGACGGTGATGATGCTGTTGAGATTGGCAGTATCAAAGTCAGCGGTGAGGCGCTTGGACATGTTGTCAGCAGTGAGGCGCACATGATAGTAAGTGCTGAGTGTGTGGAGCACATCGGCGAGGGGCGCGTCTATGAAATGGAACTCATGAGTAGCCCAGGCTGCCGAGTTGAGGTCGGCTTTTCTGTCCAGTCGTGGCGAGCTTTCTCCATCAGTGAGCATGGCCGACATGCCCGCCCTTAAGGCGACAGCCGTGCTGCCGGAACGTGTAGAACCGAAACTGGCAGCACCTTCAAGGACGGTCAGACGTGTGCCGGCTTCCGACTCCTCCACTTGCAGATGCGTGCCGATGTCGCGGACGATGTAGTCGTTGTCAGCAATAGTGAAAGGATGACTGGCATCGTGATGGATGGCGAAGTAGGCTTTGCCCGTCATCTCCACCTCGCGGCAGTCGTCCTTATAGGACAGCGTGGCGTGGGGAGCCAGCGTCACTATCGTGCCGTCGGGCAGACGGTAGACCTGCTGCGAAGCGTCGGCGGTGAGAGTTGTGGCTGTGGGGCGCAGATACAGATAGGTGCCAATACCTAAAAGAATGAGTACCGAGGCGGCGATGGATACCCCGCGCAGGTACAGGTGCTTGGCGGTTTTGGGGCGGATGCCCGTGCGGGTCTTAATCTTATCGAGGGCTCTTTGTGTGTCAAGCTTGCCCTCCTTATAATAATGAAGAACGTAGCGCATACGCGAATGGTGAGTTATTTCCAGGTTTGTATGATCTCTTCGTATCTTGCCCACTTCGTTTTTGTCTTATGGTAGCCTGCTGTCATGCCGATGCCTCCTTTGACGTTGCCGTAGGAAGGAGCGATGTTAGACAGTCCTGCTTTGGCGAGATCGTTGTTGTCGAGGCTGCCGATGGAGTGGACGAAATGGTAGAGCTCCGGGGTGATATGGTAGAGGACGACCCGATAGTAGGGGCTGACCTCCTTGTTGCAGAGACTTCCATCGGACGATGTGATGGTCTCATTGTTATATTCACGCCACACGTTGAGGTGCAACGTATAGGTCTTGCCGTTGATGTCGTCGTCGGTGAAGACGTAGAAATGTTCGTAGTCGTTGTCGTCGTAGCCGAAGTCATAGTCGATTTGTCCAAGTCCACTGAGCAGTGGCTCACTGTCGAGGTAGATATGCCTCACTGATTCCGTAGTGTCCGTCTTGTCGGTGTTGTCAGAGGGGGCTTCGCCCTCCGCGTCGGTTCCCGTGAGGATGCCTCCTTTGTGAGTGATGATAGCACTCACCAGCTGCACGGCGTAGTAGTCTTTCGTGTCGCCGGGATCGGTGAAAGTGGCGGTGATCTGGTAGAAGTCCTCAGCCTGCTCTTCGTAGTTGGAGTAGAGATGCACCTTCTTGACACTTGGGTTGTCGATGGTGATGGCATCGAGGATGGTCGTCGACGCCGAGGCGACGGGCAGACTGTCGGCATAGGCGGCGATATGTATGTGGTCGCCGACCTGCTGGTGTGCCACGGCCTTGTACGTACCGTCGCCCATGTTGATGATTTCTGCTGCCTTGCCGTTGACGGTGTAGTCGACATGTGCTGTGGTGACGGGCGTGATACTGCCTTTTGTATTGACCGGCAGACTGCGCGTGAGCCGTATGACTGTGGTGTTGCCGGCTGTGGGCATACAGTAAAGGATGAGCTTGGGATTGCTCTGTATCTTATTGATGTCGAAGTCGTCCTTGCAGGAGGTCAGCGAGAGTGCGGCGAGTATATATATAAATAAGGTGTAGTGGTGTCGCATGGTGTTAAAACTTATAAGTGTAACTAAATGATGGGATGATGGGGATGTAGCCTTTCGCCTTAGCCTTGAACGTGCCGGAGTAGTTGTCGTAGTTGACATCGACCCACATGGTGTTGAGATGGCAGTAGGCGTTGTAGATGCTCCAGTTCCAGATGCGCTCATGTCCGTGCTTGGTGCGGTGGTGGATGTCCACGCCGATGTCGAGACGGTGGTAGGCAGGCGCACTGACGTTGTTGGGCCGTTCGAAGAGGAAGTCCTCCTCGCCGCCGTCGCCCAGGTCGGGGTAGTTGACATATTGTGTGGGCACGGTGAGGCGGTTGCCGCTGTGATAGAGCCATTCGGCGTAGAGGTGTGTGCCCTTGCCGAAGGTGTAGCGCACCGATGCGTTGATTTTATGGCGGTTGTCAAACTTGTCGTAGTACCAGTCTGGGAAATACTCCTCGAACTTGCGCTTGTTCCACGATAGTGTATAGGAAGCGTCGAGTTGCAGGCGGTGTGTGGCATAGTGTGCGTCGAACTCCAATCCGTAGAAGCGCCCGTGCCCTTCCATCACCTTCGTGTCCCAGTTGTTGGCGGGTGGCTCCAGTCCCTGCCAGTTGGTATATTGCAGCAGATGTGACGACCACTTGTAGTAGCCTTCCATCGACAGCAGCCAATGGTGGTTGGGCTGTAGATACACGCCCGCAGCCCACTGATGGCTGTGCATAGGATGAAGGCGAGCTGTCGTGGGCACCCAGTAGTCGCTCGGCAAGTCGATGTAGGCATTGGAGATCTTGTGCACAAACTGCGTCATCGTGGTGTAGCTGGCTTTGAACGAGAGGTATCGGTTGGGCTGGTATTTCACGGCGGCGCGCGGGTCGAGGTTCATAAACGTCTTACCCTGAACATGGAAGAGCGCCATGTTCATGCCGGCGTTGAGACTCCAGTGGTTGCTGAGTGTCATCTCGTCCTCGGCATAGACGTTCAGCTCCGTGGCAGCGAGATGGCTTCTTGAACTGACTTTCGTGGTGTCGCCCTCGCTGTCATTACTGACGATGTTGATCTGGTCGTTGCTTTGCGGGCGGAAGTGGTGCAGGGTGAAGTCATGACCGAAACGGATGTGGTGGCGCGGGGTGGGGCGGTAGTCGAAGGCCATGCGGTAGCCCACGTCGTTGATGGTGGAGTGGTAGCCGTGCTCGGTGTACTGACGAGAAGACTCAATGCCGTTAGTGTCCATGACACGGTCATCCTCTAAAGACCGCAGCTTAGACAGACTGTAGGTGTACACGCCCGTGATGTTGGCGAAGAACTTCGGCGAGAGGATATAAGTCCAGTCCAAGGCAGCGTTGAAGTTGCCCCAATTGAAATGGTTCTTGGTCAAATCCTTCTCGGTGCCATGATTGCTATCGTCTATGCGTCTGCCGTCATAGGTGTAGTAGCTCATGGCGCCGTAGCTGTAGTCATATTCGTCGCGCGTAGAGAGCTTGTCTTGTCCCCAGTAGGTGCTCAACGACAGTCGCGAGCGGTCGCTGAAGAGATGCGTCACCTTGGCGTTGAAATCGTGGAAGAAATATTCGAGGTTGATCTTGTCGTCGTCCTCGCCGGCGTGGTGGTTGATATATGAGAACACGGGTCGTGTGATCAAGTCGAGCCATGAGCGCCGCAGGGCAATGTTGAAACTGGTCTTGCCCTTCTGTATCGGTCCCTCGAACTGCAGGCCACCATCGAGCAGGCCGAGGCGCACCGAGCCATGGTACTGCTGCATGTCGCCGTCGGTGGTGCGCACGTCGATGACACTGGATAGTCGTCCACCGTAGCGGGCGGGGAAGCCGCTCTTGTAGAAGTCGACATTTTTCACGATGTCGGCGTTGAACGATGAGAAGAGTCCGAGCGTGTGGTTGATCTGGTAGAGTGGTGTGCCGTCGAGCAGGAAGAGATTCTCGTCGTTGTTGCCGCCGTGGACATACAGTCCGCTGACGAGTTCCACGCCCTCAGCAACACCGCTGGTGCGTTGGAGCGTTTTCACCACGTCGGGCGAGGACAGCAGGGCGTAGCCCGTCTTAATGTCGGACTGTGAGATCGAGCGTTTGCCGGTCTGTGTGTTGAGCAGCGGTGAGTTGAGATCTCCCTCCACGACGACCTCCGGCAGTCGGTTGTCTTCCATGAGAGCAATGTCTTGCCGGAGGTTGCTTTCGAGTTTGGCCTTGATCTTTTGGTCAGCGAATCCGAGGTAGCTGAACTTGATATGGTGCTCGCCCTCAGGTAGGGTGAGCGAATAGAAGCCATAGGCGTTGGTGGTGGTTCCCGTGCCGGTGGTCTCGTCCCATACAGTGGCGTTGATGAGTGTCTCGCCACTGGTGTCGCGCACATAGCCGCTGAGCGTGTGTCGCCGTGGTGGCGCCAGTGTTGCTTTGCGCGGTTGTGGCTGGCTGTGTGGATCGGTCTTTTCTTGTTTGGCTGCTTTCAGTATGATATAATTTCCATTGACCGAGTAGCTGATGCCACTGTCTTTGAAGAGCGTGCTCAGGGCTTTGGCCAGTGTCATGCCCTTGAGCGACGGTCCTCGATAGGTGTTGCCTACGGGCAGCGAGGCGTCGTAGGTGAAGTTGACTTTCTGAATTCGGTGCAACCATTCCATCTGTTGCCGGATGGTCGTCGTGTGGTCTTTGCCCCAGACAGCCAGCGGCAACAAGATGAAGAGAATGGTCGCCGCAATGATCATTCTTGCGGTTTTCACGTTACAATATATATTCTGATTACTGTTTATTCCTAAAATGCTTTTCCGAAGCTCACGTATGGTATGAGAAACACGTCGCCCTTGCTGTAGGCATTGTCGGATGTTGTCCAGCCGTTGGTGGTGTTGATCATTGGTGTGACACCACAGCGGAATTGGAAACCATGCGTACTGGTGTAGCGGTAGCCAACATTCATATAGAGGAAGTCTCGCACCTGCGTCTTGTTTTCGCTTTTGATGCTGATATAGCTCTCCTTGCCCATATAAGCGACGAGAAGCTTACTGCTGATGAGGCGCAGTTGGTTGCCGAGTCCTAATTCCAGTCTTGACTTGCGCTTGCCGATCAGGTAGTTCATGCCGGTGGTCAGTCCGTAGTACATTGTATGGGTATGGATGCCCATCATGTTGTCCCATTGTCCAGTCCATCCCAGACCGACTTGATAGCCCCACGGGGAGTCCTTCTTCAATCGTGCGTCCCAGTTGGCACTGATGCCCCAGCACGGGCCACCCTCCTCACCATAGATACTGTGCAGTGGCATGACAAAGGTGGAGTCGGCTGTTCTTGCCGTCATCGTCAGGCTGCCCCCCATCAATAGCAGTGCAAGGATCAAGCCCTTGCTTTTCTTTGCATTCATATTCTCTCAGTTGTTGTTTTCTGTCGCTATGACGCAGGAAGTCGGGAATCCCCCCATGGGAGACATAAAAAAGTGTTCTTCTTTTTATGCTTTTATCCGTTTGTCCTACCTTTGCAAACTTGCAGCTCGTTCACGGTATGTGCGAGCATAAGGAACGCAATGAGCCACTGATGCAGTTCATGGCAGCACGGGGCTATGCCTGTGTCATCCACGACAAAAGCATGTTCGCCTGCGAAAAAGAAGGCAGAGAACTCAGCAACGACAATTTTAAAAAAAGAAAAATGGGGAGAAAGCGAGAGGATATAACAGAAAATTAGTACTTTTGCCGTAACATTCAAGCAAGCAAGACTATGGGAAGAAGCATACTCATCAAGGACACGACGCGCGAGGAGCGCATCGGCATCATCCGTGGCTCGCTCGACTGCGGGGCCGGCGGCTGTGAGAACTGTTCGAGCTGCTGGCTTGGCGGCGGCACTGTCGACGGCATCTATCAGGACTATATCGACGGCAAGCGGGAGCTGGCCGACATCAACAGGGAATACAGCGAGCGTTTCGCAGGGAGGCAGCGCCGATGACTCCGCCGGACATCAAGGGCTCCACACGCGAGGAGCGCGAGCACTTTGTCGTTGAGGCCTTCCGCTGCATCAGCGACTGCGACAACTGCGGAGCGTGTCAGTTTCTCAAGGGACGTCCGGCAGAGGAACTCTATGCCGACTACATAGAGGGACGGCGCGATTTCCGCGAGATAACCATAGAAATCCGGAACAGTAATTATTGAACGACAGAATGGAAAGAAGAAAAGGTAAGTCGGTCTATCGCACCATACGCGACTATGTGATCATCACCATCGCCATGCTCTTGGGTGTTATTGGCGTCAACGTGTTTCTCGTGCCCAACCAGATCACCACGGGCGGTATCGTGGGTATCGCCTCGATCGTCTATTGGGGTACGGGCATACCGGTGCAGAACACCTATTTCCTGCTCAATGCGCTGTTGCTCATCGCCGCGCTCGCCGTGCTCGGCTGGCGCTTCTGTGCCAAGACCATCTATGCGGTTGTCGTCTTCACCGTAGCCTCCACGCTGTTTCAGCATATCTTCGGCATGAACATCCATGCGCTGTCTGACCAGAAGTTCATGGCGTGCATCGTCGGTGGCGTGTTCATGGGCACGAGTGTGGGACTCGGACTGTCGGCAGGCGGCAGCACGGGCGGTTCGGACATCATTGCCGCCATCGTGCACAAGTACCGCGACGTGTCGCTGGGCCGCATCATCCTGCTTTGCGACATGACCATCATCACGTCCAGCTACGTAGTGCTGCGGTCGTGGGAGAAGGTGCTCTATGGCTATGTGCTGCTGTTCATCGTGTCGTTTTGCGTGGACTATGTCATCAACTCACTGCGGCAGAGTGTGCAGTTCCTCATTATTTCGGACAAGTATCAAGAGATTGGCGAGGCCATCAACAAGATCGCGGACCGCGGCTGCTCCACGCTCAACGGCAACGGCTTCTACTCCAAGAAGGACATCAAGGTCATCTTCTGTATTGCCAAGCGCAGCGAGTCGAGTCTGATCTTCGACCTTATCGATGAGATCGACCCCGACGCCTTTGTGGCGCAGAGTGCCGTGACAGGTGTCTATGGCCAAGGCTTTGACCGTGTGAAGGTGAGGAAGAAGATCAGTCTGGAAGAGATCAACAAGCAGATAGGCGAGAGTGCCAAGCAGAGTTAATCGTTCTGCTGGCGGTTTTCCTTCTGATAGGCTTTGGGCGTGCAGCCAGCGTGTGCCTTGAAGAAATTGGTGAAGGCACTCTGGTCGCCGAAGCCTAAGGAAAAAGCGATCTCGCCGATGGGCATGTCGGAGGAGCGCAGCATGGTGCAGGCTTCCTCAAAGGCGAGGTTGTTGAGGTAGTTGTTGATGGTGTTGCCCGTGAGCTCACGCACCACGCGACTGAGATAAGTGGTGGTGATGCTGAGTTTGTCGGCATAGAATCCGATCTGTCGCTCTTGCCGGAAGTGCTTATGGGCCAGAAAGAAGAAGATTCTCAGAATGTCTTGCTTATGCCGGAGGTCGGGCGTTACGAGACTGCGGTCGTAGGGCAGTTCGCTGACAAAGAGCAGGCAGACGTGCACCAGTGAGCGTAGCATCTCCACCTTATATATATGTACATAGTGTATTGTGCGTCGGATTTGTTGGAAGATACCACTGAGTTCCGCAGCCTGTGCCGCGTCGAGATGATAGAGGCATGGCTCCGTGCCGCCATTGGGCATCAGGGGAGCGTCACCGCCGTCGAGTTGCATGAGCTGCTGATAGAAGCTGTCTTCTAAGAGCAGTCCCTCAGTCTCCGTGTCTTCGGGAAATGAGCAGTCGACGGGTTGAAAAGGATGAAGCAGAAGCAAATCACCGCTATGCAGTTCCATCCGCTCATCGCCCACGGTGACAGTGGCTGTGCCCGAGCTGATGAGGTGGAGCTCGTGGCAGCTGATGCTGTTGGTATAGGCGCGCAAGTCACTCTTGCCGCCCTCTTTTGAAGAGAAGTAGGCGACACTCCCGCCGAAGATATCCCGGATGTGATAGCGTTCGGCAAGCTGGGGTAAGCTAAGGTTTCCGCGACTGGCCATAGTGAATGTTGCGGCAAATATAGCGAATAGTTTTGGAATTTACAAAAAAAACTCTCTCATTCTTAAATACGATATCCAAGAAAACCTTATCTTTGCAGCAGTATTAAACCTAAACGCAAAACTAATATGGCAACAACCCTCATACTGATAGAACTGCTTGTCGTCTTGGTGTTTATTTTCATCGGAGCGCGCGTGGGCGGCGTAGGCTTGGGCATCTATGGCATGCTCGGCACCTTTATCCTCGTCTATGTCTTTGGCCTTGCCCCGGGCAAGGCCCCCATCGACGTGATGCTGATCATCCTTGCCGTCATCACAGCTTCGGCAGCCCTGCAGGCTACGGGCGGACTGGAATATCTCGTGGGGCGTGCCGCGCTGTTTCTTCGCCGCCATCCCGACCATATCACCTACTATGGTCCGCTGTGCTGTTTTGCCTTTTGCGTCTTTGCCGGCACGGCACATACCAGCTACAGTCTACTGCCCATCATCAGTGAGATCGCCCAAGCCAACAAGACACGGCCCGAGCGTCCGATGAGCCTCTCGGTGATCGCTGCCTCGCTGGGCATCACCAGCAGTCCCGTGTCTGCCGCCATGGCCGCGATGATCTCTTCTGATCTGCTCGGCGGACAAGGAATAGAATTGGGAACCATCCTTATCGTCTGTCTGCCGGCCAGTATCGTTGCCATCCTGATAGCCGCGCTTATCGAGAACCATGTCGGCAAGGAACTTGTCGATGACCCGGAGTATCAGCGTCGCGTGCGCGCGGGGCTCATCGACCCCGAGGCCGACGCCAACAATCTCAAGGAGGCCGAGACCGAGCATAACCCGCGCGCGCTGCGTGCCGTATGGGCTTTCTTCTTTGGTGTGGCTCTCGTGGTGCTCTTCGGCTTCGTACCCTCATTGCGTCCCGAAGGCGTGACGATGAGCGAGACGATCGAGATGGTGATGATGAGCGATGCCATCCTCATCCTGCTTGTCGGCAAGACCAGCGTGAAGGAACTGCCCAAGGGCAACATCTTCACGGCGGGCATGAACGCTGTCATTGCCATCTTCGGCGTGGCGTGGATGGGCTCCACTTTCTACACAGGTAATGCCGACGCCATCAACAGCACTCTCTCCGGCATGGTCGCCACGGCACCGATGCTCTTTGCCGTAGCCTTGTTCCTGATGAGCATCATGCTCTTTTCCCAGGCCGCCACAGTCACCACGCTTTATCCTGTCGGCATTGCCTTAGGCATCAACCCGCTGCTCCTCGTGGCGATGTTCCCGGCTGTCAACGGCTATTTCTTCCTGCCCAACTATCCTACAGAGGTTGCCGCACTGGAGTTTGACCGCACGGGCACCACCCATGTGGGCAAGTATGTCATCAACCACTCCTTCCAGCTGCCCGGCTTTGTCACCACCTTTGTCTCCATCGGCGTAGGCTATCTTGTCACCTTGCTGCTTTCCTGATATCATTTACTCATTATATATTATTCATTATTTATTATATTGGTTATGAAAACAAAACGTCTCTCATTGCTTTTGCTGCTCTTTACCTTCGTGGTATGCCTCGCAGCCAATGCCAAGCCTAAGATCAGAATCATTGCCACCGGCGGAACCATTGCCGGAGTGAGTACCTCAGCCACCAACTCTGCCTACAGTGCCGGACAGGTGGGTGTGCAAGCACTGATACAAGCCGTGCCGCAAATGCTCGACGTGGCGGATGTCAGCGGTGAGCAACTCGTCAACATCGGGTCGCAGGACATGAACGACAATGTGTGGCTCAAACTTGCCAAGCGCATCAATGAGCTGCTCAACAACGAGGGCTACGATGGTGTCGTCGTCACCCACGGTACAGACACGATGGAGGAGACCGCCTACTTCCTCAACCTCACCGTACACAGCGACAAACCTGTCATCCTCGTGGGATCCATGCGCCCCTCAACGGCAATCAGTGCCGACGGACCCGGAAACATCTATGCCGGTGTCGTCGCTGCCGCCAGTCCGCAGTCAGTAGGCCGTGGCGTGATGGTGTGCATGAACAATCTGCTGCTCGATGCTAAGGATGTCACAAAGATGCACACCACCGACGTGGCTACCTTTCAAGCTGCCAACTTCGGCAAGGTGGGCTATGTCTACAATGGTCAGGCCATCTACTGCCGCGACATCACCAACCTCCACACCACCAAGAGCGAATTCAATGTCGATAATCTCACTTCACTGCCTAAGGTTGGCATCGTCTATGGCTACGCCAACTGCTCGCCGCTGCCCATGAAAGCCTTTATGGACGCCAACTTCGACGGCATCGTGCTCGCTGGTGTCGGTGACGGCAACTTCTATAAGGATGTCTTCGACGTGGCTCTGCAGGCGCGTGCCAAGGGCATCAACATCGTACGCTCCAGCCGTGTGCCCACCGGACCCACCTGCCTCAATGGTGAGGTCGACGACAGCAAATACCACTTCGTCGCCGCGCTCACCCTCAATCCGCAGAAGGCACGTGTGCTGCTCATGCTCGCGCTCACCAAGACACGCGACTGGCAGAAGATACAGGAGTATTTCCAAAAGTACTGACACCACCGCGCCTTTCTGAATCCTCAACTCATTAACCAACCAATAACAGTCTACCGCCATGAAAAAAATGATGATATTGGCGGCCGCACTCTTCTTTGCGATGGGTGCTGCCGCACAGGGAGATAATGTCGGCATGGGAGGCCCAGACGGCAACTATACCAGTCTGGCTGAGCGCATTGCCAACCTTGAGAAGAAAAACGATGCCTTCAACGTCTACTTCAACTATGCCGCCTCGGCGCAAGCCAGCTACGACGGCCACACGTGGAGCAGCAAGCTGGCCAATAAGCAGCTCAGGCTGGAGATCAAAGGCAACATCACCCCACAGCTCTTCTACCGTCTGCGTCACCGCATGAACAAGGCCAATACGGCGCAGGGCGAGGACAACTTTGCCAAAGCCACCGACATCATGATGGTGGGATACAACGTCAGCGACAAGCTCACCATCATGGGTGGTAAGATGTGTCAGATATGGGGCGGACATGAGTTCGACGAGAACCCCATGTATATCTATCAGTATTCCGACATGGTCGACAATATGGACAACTTCATGGCGGGACTGGTGGTGGCTTATCATCCCGTGCCCTCGCAGGAGATTGCCGTGGAGGTGTCGGATGCTAACAACGGGAAGTTCACCGACGAGTATGGTGCCGGGGCTGTGGCTGTCACGGGGCGCGGCGATGGCATACGTCAGCTTGAGAAAAGCAACAATCCCCTGACCTATATCGTCAACTGGAACGGAAACTTCTTCGGCGGACGCTTCCAGACACGCTGGAGCTGGGGCTTGCAGACGCAGGCTCGCCATGAGTACTCTCGCATGTGGGTATTCGGGCAAAAGCTCAACCTGCCCACCGTGCAGTGGTATGTCGACTACATGGGGGCGTGGGACGGACTCGACCGGTTGCGCATCGCCACCAACGACCTCGGTGCTTTCCTCGACGGACAGAAAAACGCCTACTTCAGCGACGTGCACTACAACTCTCTGATCTCGAAGGTCAACTGGCAGTTTGTGCCACGGTGGAACTTCATGGCCAAGGGTACCTACGAGACGGCGAGTGTCAGCAAGATAGAGCAACTCAAGGACTACCGCAAGTCCATCGGCTATCTCGCCAGTCTGGAGTACTATCCCGTCAAGGACCAGGATCTCAGACTCTTCCTCGCCTACGTCGGGCATCACTACGACTTCAGTAGTAAATGCGGACTTGCAGACTACAGCACCTCGCGCATCGAACTCGGTTTCATGTATCGCATCAAGTGCTTCTAACCTTGGAATCAGACGAGGATAATAAAAAAACAGCAAGTGCTTTCACAATTTATTGTGAAAGCACTTGCTGTTATGGATGATTTTACTTATCTTTGCCACAAAATAACAATATATTGTGAATACTAAGGAAATTGGAGAATTCATAAAGAAACGAAGGCAGGAGTTGCAAGTCAATCAGCTGACGCTTTCTGAATTGGCAGGTGTAGGCATCAACACGCTTGTGGCTATTGAGCGTGGAACCGGTAATCCTCAGTTAGCAACATTGCTTGCCGTGCTTGATACACTAGGATTGCAAATGAAAATAGAACTTAAAGATTAAACATGATGAGACAGTGTGAGGTTTATATTCATGACTTCTCTACTCAATACTCGTTAACCCAGGAATTGATCCATCACTCTTTTCTCTCAGAGCGTAACAAAACTATTTATTGGCGAAGTACGGATTATAGACGGAAGATGCTGGCATAACTCTGCTGATACACTTGCAATAAAATCAGAGTCGAATTCTTGTTAGAGTTCTTGAAAACGTGCGAGGGCCTTTAGTTGCGTCTACAATTCCTGCCGCGTTTCGTTATTTACAAAAAGGCGAATGTTTTTTGTAAATAGATTCATGCTAAAACGCTTAACTTTGCAGGCGTAAACAATAATCATTTCATCAACCATTCATAATTACTACTATGGCAGAAGAAAAGAAATACAGAGTGGAGTCTGACCTCTTGGGCGAGCTCAAGGTGCCCGCTGAGGCTTACTACGGTGTGCAGACACAGCGCGCCATCAACAACTATCATATCTCGCGCAAGAAGATGCGCGACTATCCCGACTATGTCATCGCCATCGCCTACGTGAAGCTCGCCGCCGTGCAGACCAACCATGCGCTGGGCACTATCAACGACGAGATTGCAGGTGCCATCTCCCAAGCCTGCCGCGAGATCATCGATGGCAAGCTCCACGAGAACTTCCCCATCGACATGATGCAGGGCGGAGCCGGCACGTCGGTGAACATGAATGCCAATGAGGTCATTGCCAACCGCGCACTCGAGATCATGGGTCACAAGAAGGGTGAGTATCAGTATTGCTATCCCAACGACCACGTCAACTGCGGACAGTCGACCAACGACGTCTATCCGACGACCATCCGCCTGGCCATTATCCGTATGAACAAGACACTCGTCGGCTCGCTCACCGGACTCATCTCGGCATTCCGCTACAAGGCTGACGAATATCGTGACGCCATCAAGATGGGACGCACGCAGTTGCAGGATGCTGTGCCGATGACCTTCGGGCAGGAGTTCAATGCTTATGCCGATAACCTCGAGGAGGAAATCCTCAACCTGGAGCGCAACGTGAAGCTGCTCCACGAGATCAACATGGGCGGTACTGCCATCGGCACCGGCCTTAACGCTGTGCCCGGCTTTGCCAAGCTCTGCGCCGCCAACCTCAGCAAGCTCACCGGCGAGAGCTTTGTCTCTTCACCCGACCTTGTGGAGGCTACGCCCGACACGGGAGCCTACGTCAGCTACTCTGGAGCACTGAAGCGCTTGGCTGTGAAGATCTCCAAGATCTGCAACGACTTGCGTCTGCTGGCTTCCGGTCCACGTTGTGGCCTGCATGAGCTCAACCTTCCGCCAAAGGCTCCCGGTTCCAGCATCATGCCCGGAAAGGTCAACCCCGTCATTCCTGAGGTGACCAACCAGACCTGCTTCAAGGTCATCGGCAACGACACCACCGTGACCTTTGCCGCTGAGGCCGGACAGCTCGAGCTCAACGTCATGGAGCCCGTCATCACGGAGTGCCTCTTTGAAAGTCTTTGGTGGCTCAGCAACGCCATCACCACGCTCACCGACGAGTGTGTGCTCGGCATCACCGTCAACAAGGAACGCTGCTACGAAATGGTGAAGAACTCCATCGGCATCGTTACTGCCCTGAACCCTTACATCGGCTACAAGAGCAGCACGAAGATTGCCAAGGAGGCCAACGAGACCGGACGCTCGGTCTACGACCTCGTGCTCGAGCATAAGCTCATGACCAAGGACGAACTCGACAAAGCCCTCGACCCCAAGGAGATGCTGGAGTCGCATAAGTTCCTCACCAAGCATCTGTCGTCGAACTGATCATAAAGATATACAAGGAAAGCGGTTCACCTCTGAGAGGGGTGAACCGCTTTTTGCGTCATTTCCGGTCATGGTCATGTTGGTCAAACTCGACTTTTGTTACTCAACTTCCGTATATGAGAAAGGTATTTACCATAAAATTCTTGTGGGTTAAATAATAAAGTTGTATTTTTGCGGAGAATAAGATTAAATAGAGACGATTATGAAAGATTTTACTTTAAGAAAAAAGTTCTTAGATTGTAAAAGCGGAACCAGTAGTCTTTTTAAAGGCTTTGTTATGTTGGTAGTTCTGATGCTCATGACTACGAGTAGTGCGATGGCACAAGAAGCAAAATTTGAGGTGATTGATGGCTTTCGTTATTTGTTGGATTCTGATACGAAGACAGCTACACTTGTGCCTAAAACTGATGGTAAATATTCTGGTGATATTATTATTCCAGAGAAGGTTAAGGGTAATGATGGGGTAGAGTATGTTGTTACTTCATTGGGTGATCATTGCTTCGATGATTGCAGTGGTTTAACCTCTATCACCATCCCTTCATCTGTTACTTCATTGGGTAAGGCTTGCTTCTATGGTTGCAGAGGCTTAACCTCTATCACCATCCCTTCATCTGTTACTTCATTGGGTTCATCTTGCTTCGAATGGTGCAGTGGCTTAACCTCTATCACCATCCCTTCTTCTGTTACTTCATTGGGTGATTATTGCTTCTCTCTTTGCAGTGGCTTAACCTCTATCACCATCCCTTCATCTGTTACTTCATTGGGTGCTTCTTGCTTCTATGCTTGCAGTGGCTTAACCTCTATCACCATCCCTTCATCTGTTACTTCATTGGGTGCTTCTTGCTTCTCTGGTTGCAGAGGCTTAACCTCTATCACCATCCCTTCATCTGTTACTTCATTGGGTTTTGGTTGCTTCGAATATTGCAGTGGCTTAACCTCTATCACCATCCCTTCATCTGTTACTTCATTGGGTCAGTGTTGCTTCCAAGGTTGCAGTGGTTTAACCTCTATCACCATCCCTTCATCTGTTACTTCATTGGGTGGGGCTTGCTTCGAAGATTGTCAAAAACTGGAAAGTGTATATTTTAAAGGTAAATATTGTAGATCAAATTACGCAAACTTAAAAATACCAACGACAAGTATAATCAAGGTTCCTACAGAATACCTTCAGGAATATAAAGATGCCTTTGGCTCTGATTATAAATATATCTATGCCTGGAATCCAGACGAAACAGGAGATGATAACAAGCCAGTTACTCAGTGCTCTACACCATCTATCTCTTACGAATCAGGCAAATTGATGTTCGCTTGCGAAACAACAGGAGCAAAGTATCATTATACAATAACTGATACAGATATTAAGTCTGATGCGCTGAGCGAAAATGGGGAAGTATCTCTTTCTGCTGCCTATAATATTTCTGTTTATGCTACAGCAGATGGATATAAAGCATCTGATAAGGCGGAGGCAACGCTGTATTGGATTAATGCTAACTTGGATACTGGTACTAACATCAATATGGTAAGAACACGTGGCGTTGTGGCTTCTGCCCATGATGGTATTGTTACTCTCTCTGGACTTGATAATGGCGAAGTGGTGAAGTTCTATGCTACTGATGGCAAGTCTCTCGGCTCTTCGGTTGCAGCAAATGGTGCAGCCTCTTTTGCCGTAAACGAATCATTAGTTATCGCCAAAGTAGGTAAGGATTCTATAAAGATTGCGGTGAAATAATAATAAAACAATTATATTGCATAATTTAAGTTGTATCTGTTTACCACAATATGATTTCTTACATGAACTTTTAAATCTGCCGAATTGTCGAAAACAACAATAGAAACAAACGGAATATCAAAAGAGGTTTTGAGCAAATAGCGAAGGAATCTCCGTATATGAATAAGGTGTTGTGTCCATCGCGAGTTGGAATCTGAAAGAAGTCAGCGGCAAACATCTGCCCCGACGTACAGAAACCTAATACCAAGGCTTGCTTGCGAGGGAGAGGCGGCCTAAAGCGTCAAAGCCCTATAATAATAAAAACCATTAAAACTATGTAGAAATATTTGATTATTTGAATTCTTCTTCTTATCTTTGCGATATGAAGAGTGCTAAGGTGTTAAAGATATTGCATGTATCGCGCCAGACGCTCGTGCAGTACGTGAAGAAAAAAGATATAAGAGTCGTTAAGTTGCCAAACGGAACGTATGACTACAACGATGATGACGTATATCGCAAGGCCGGACTTGCTGCCGAAAGAATGAACGTGGTCTATTCGCGTGTATCAACGGCAAAACAAAAAACCGACCTTGATAATCAAGAAAAGACTTTGATTGACTATTGTAACAAGAATGGCATTAAGGTCAGCAAGTCTTATAAGGACATTGCGAGCGGAATGAATTTTGACCGCAAGCAGTTCAGACAACTTCTTGACGAGATACTTAATTTCAAAGTTAGCAGGTTGTACATTACGTACAAAGATAGACTTTCTCGCATATCATTCGATATGTTCAAGAGACTGTTCAGCGAGTTTGGATGCGAGATAATAGTCATCAATGATACGGACGATAAGGCAAACGAGACAGAGATATTCGAGGAAATCATTTCGATGCTTCATTGCTTCGCTATGCGGATGTATTCACGCAGGAGAAAAAAGAAACTCGAAATAATGGAAGAGGATTTGAAAAATGAGATTAGTCTATAAGTTTTACATACGCCACACGGAAGAACTTGACAGGTTGTTTAGAATTTCAAACAATCTGTACAATCAGGCGCTGTATCTGTTCCGTCAGCAATTGGATGCCGACGGTACGTGGCTATGGTATAACGACATGGATAAGCTCATGAAAAAGACCCTCAACCTTGAAGGCCAGTGTAACTACAGATTATTGAAATCACAATGCTCCCAGCAGGTGCTGCGTGTTCTCGACAAGAATATTAAGGCTTACTGTAAAAGTATTAAGGATTGGAAGAAACACCCCGAAAAATACAAGGGAGCGCCTAAGATGCCTAATTACCGAAAGCGTGGTGGTATGTTTAATATGTATTATACCAATTATGCGTGCAGTATTAAGGATGGGAGAATCCGACTTGCTAAGGGTTTGTTTGTCTCTGTACCCCAATGGGAGAAATATGGCGGGAATCTAAAGTCGGTACACCAGGTGCGCTTAATACCCAACAGCCGTAACATCAAGGTCGAAATTGTCTATGAAAAGGAAATAGAGCAAGCTGATGTTGATAAGACAAAATACGCTTCTATCGACCTTGGACTTGATAATCTCGCTACGATGGTTACTTCTGAAGGCTGCACGATTTATAGCGGCAAATATCTCAAATCTTACAATAACCACTTTAACAAAACACTCTCTCACTTGCAGTCTATCAAGGATCTGCAAGGCATAAAGCGAACGACAAGAAGAATCACTCGTATGTACGACAAGCGAGACCGCTATTTCGAGGATGCCTTTCAGAAGGTTAGCCGTCAGATTGTCGATACACTTGTGCGGAACCGTATAGGAACGCTGGTTGTAGGCTACAATGCCGGATGGAAACAAAACTCCGACATGGGCAAAAAGAACAATCAAAAGTTTGTTCAGATGCCTTTTGCGAGACTGGCAGACTATCTCCGCTATAAGTGCGAGATGATTGGAATTAAGTTCATTGTGCACGAGGAAAGTTATACAAGCAAGTGTGATGCTCTTGCTCTTGAACCTATTGGGAAGCATGAAACATATCTTGGACGCAGGGTAAAGCGCGGACTATTCCGTTCCTCGACCGGGAAGATGATTAATGCTGATCAAAACGGAGCCTTGAACATCCTTAGAAAAGTAGTCGGCGATTCCGAGTTCTCTCGGATAGTCGGTAGCGGGCACTCGTTATGTCCGATACGATACTGCAATCCGTTTCAAACGGTTGCAGGAAGTATGTAAAAAGTAGAATAATTATTAACACATTTAATACTTTTAATAACGTTAATATAGAGTATCTGATGGGGCTTGGCCATACCCCTGTCGAGCAATTCTGTTACAATTTGCCGCATCAACCAACTCTTTCCGGCTCGTCGTTGTCCGGTCATCACCTTGATGACTCGGTTGCCCGTGAAGGGCATGATGCGGTCGAGATAGAGTTTCCGTTCTATCCCATTTTCGAAATGGTTTCCCTGCCAATAGTTCAACCTCGATATTCTTTCCAACCTTTCGTCCATAGCTCTAATGTTTTTGCAAAGATAGCGATAAAAAATCAAATACACTTGAAAAACTACTGCAAATTACGCGAAAAATCAAATGTATTTGAAAAAATACGTGTTCATTCCGCTATGATTCATTTGTTCCTGTTACCCTTATGATGATCTTTTCGCTTGGGTGAGGGTGGGAGAAAATGCCAATACTATCTCTATACTTCTTGTCTCTATCTGTTTAGAAAACTGACAAAAAACGGGCTCTGAGAAGGCGAAAATTGAAAACGGATGGCCACTTGCTCGATTTTTCGCGAATTTTGGGCTATTTTCTAACTTGCTGAATATCAGTAACTTTGATTTTTAATCACTTTTTTATTGTGGAAAAAAGGCTGTTTTGACCCGATCATCTCACCGTTTTGACCCGGTCATCTCACCGTTTTCTCACCATCAAACAACTGAGATGACCGGATCATCTCGGTTGTTTGTCCGGGACAGCCTTGTTTTTTGTCATCAAGAGCCCCGTTTCTCATCGTTTTCGGCAAGGAATTTTCTCTGGAAGCGAAGGTCGGGATGAAGATGTTTTGTCAAAGAAAATAATGATGTTTTCCTGCTTTCGCCATTTCTTTGGATTGTGTCGGTGACTGTTTGCCGAGGCTATCGACGAAGATACCCGTGCACATTTCTTTGGCACCATGCCGCTTTTTGACGAAGACCTGCTGCATTGCGTGAAAGGCTTGAGCAACTAATCGAGCAGACAAAGAACTGCATGAACGCAGCCGCAAAGAACTTGAAGAAGCGTGACGTCAAGCCGATGCGGCAGAAGGGCGACGACTTCATCAGTGTCTTGCAATCCATCATCACCGTCATTGATGACCGCCAATGGCTTGTCGACAAGTTCGGCGATGAAGGCATCTATCAGGACGTTGCTGGACTGTGCAAGATTGCCACCATCGGCGAGATAGCCGAGAAGGACTATAGTCTCACTCCCGGTGCATACGTAGGCGTGGCGGCCCAGGAGGACGATGGCGTTGACTTCCACGAGCGCATGACCGAGATTCATGTCGAGCTCAACAAGCTGAACGCCGAGGCCAACAAGCTGATGGAAGAGATAAACAAGAACTGGGAGAAGATAAGTGGCTGATTATTTGGAAGAATCACAAGAAAAACTTATCTTTGCAATGTTATAATAAGAAAGGATATGGAAACGATGACAAGAGAACAAGCATTACAACGGCTTCATAATGCCAAGCAAGTGAAAAAGAACCTCGTCGACAAGTTGACGAAGATAGCCGTTGAAGAATATGAGAAGAGCAATGGCGCAAAGCCAACATATATAGAAGTTCTATGAAACTTGATGTTGACAAGATAAACGAGAAGTCACCTTATTTCGTCAACAGTATTGGAGACTCCTATGTGAGTTCGGTTATGTTTGGGGATGAGGCTGTTGCTTGATGACCATGTCACGACAAAGGGATTATTGCAATTAGAGTTGAAAGAATATTCACCTTAGACATGAAACTATTAGTTTTCGCGACGCGCGACGCGTCGCCTCCTATGAGAAGAAAAACACAAAAAGAGCCACCCCAGTCCAGTGTGGATCGAGATGGCTGACCTATATTATATACTACAAACGAATTTAACTTCTGTATGTCAATAGACGTTTACTTTACCACGAACTTCTTGCCGCCCTGGATGTAGACACCCTTCGGCAGGTTGTTCTTGCTGCTCATGCGCACACCGTTGAGTGAGTAGATCGGTGCGTTGGCAGTGTTCTGAGTGTTGGCGTTGATGGTCTTGATGCCTGTTGCACCACCCTTGGCCGTGTAGACAGTCACCTTGCCCAAAGCGTCGGAGATACGATAGAGGCTGAAAGGTTTGTCGCCAGCGAGCACAGCGGTCACAGGAGCGTTGTCCTGAGCAAGATACTCATCAAGAGAGGCTACGGAAGGATGGAGCGAAGTGCCGCCATAATTGCCCACAGAAGCCACGGTGACGATGTCGTCTGCTGTCGCGCCGTCTACCTTGAAGAACCAGTTGCTGATCCATGAGCCAGCGCCGTCGTCGCCCTTGCGGCCGTCGAGGACGAGGCCGATGCCCTGATAGATGTGTGCGGTGACAGGTACATAAGCTGCAGCGTCTGTCTGATTGCCGTCAGGACCGCAGGCGACGAGTCCGCCGATGACATTGGCGTCGGTGAAGGCAGAAGCCTTCTTGGTGTACTGCGGAATCACGTTGTAGACGATCTTCTTCGGAGAAGTGTTGCCGTCCTTGTCTACCTCTGTCTCAGTGGAGGACAGCCCGTAGAAGCGACCGTAGTTGGAATAGTTGTTGTTGACGTTGTCGCCTTTCTCAAAACCAGCTGCTGTAATGTCTTTCTCACTCATGTGAGCCAGGTCGATGGTCTTCTTCACCTCATACTCCACACCGTTCTCGACAGTGGTGTTTGTCGAGCCGTAGCCGAAAGCCTGAGAAGTGATTTCCAGCGTACCGGCCTGATCCACGTCGATAGTGATGGGGAAGGCTTTGGGATCAGTAGACTCAGTGACCTTACCGTCCTTGCCGGTGAACTTATAGGTGCCGTAGATAGCCGGTGTGAGCGGCGTGTTGCTGTTGTCACAAGTGACGTTGTAGGTCTTGGCATATCCGGCCTTGACGTTGACGACCTTAGCCTCGGCGGCAGGCAGAGCGATGACATTGTTTGTAACCTCGGTGACAACCTCGTCAGACTTCATGTTGTCGAGCGTAGTCCATGCTTTCAGCGTACCACTCTCGCAAGCGTCGGTGACGGCCTTGTCGGTGTTTTTGGGATCATAGTTGGGATTGTTGGACCAAGTGTAGGTGCCATTGTCCACGTCGGAGTAGTTGACATTGGTAGTAGTGCCGTTGAAGTCGAGATGCAGGATCTCGTCCTCTTGGAACTTGACGGTGTAGACGCGCTGCGCGTTGTTGACGCCCGTGAGCGTGACAGTCGGTGTGTTGGCAGCCGTCTTGTCCACGCTGACCTCGATTTCGTCGAACATGATGTCCGGGGTATAGCGGCCACCGAGGACATAGAGTCCTGTTGCGGTCATGTCCACGCCCTCTGGAACGGTATAGATTTCAGAGGCGATAGGATCATCGGAGGTTGCCGACAGAATAGTGTACTCCACAGTGCGTTCCTGCGTGTCGATGTCGAGCGTGACGGTGTAGTATGTACCTGCGGTGAGCGCCTTGTAGTTGGTTGAGTCACCGTTGATGGCAAAGTCCTGATCGCCGGAAGCTGATGCTGTGCGGCCGGTGTTGCCGAGCTGTGTGAGGTCGAAGAGCGCACCCTTGTTGTTGGTGCGGTAGTTGGCATTAGGCTTCTTATTGGCGATGGACTCTTCAGACATCACGGCGATCTCAGAAGTCATGTGATTGTTACCGAACTTGTTGAAGCAGAAGCCGAAGGTGATCTGGTAGCTGGTGAAGTCAGCGCTGAGTTCGTTCTTGATGAGTGCGGCGTCCCAGAAGAGGTGTGCCGAGCGGTCGTTGCCCGATGGGACGAATCTGAGGAACTTGCCTTTTTCGTCTGAGCCGATGCTCAGTCCTGCGGCAGCAGATGGTGAGGTCCATCCTGTCTCTGCCACGCTGGTAGCCGTCTCGAAGTTCTGGCTGTAGAGAACCTTCTTGGCGCTGGTACTCAGGGAGCAGAGCAGTCCCATGAGTACGAGAAATAGGTAATAAACGTTTTTCATACGCTTTGGTTTTTAGAATGTGATGTTATTAATGAATTGTTGCTTCGCGTGAGTCTGGACGGGGGACAGTCCCCGTCCAGTATAGCCGTTGAGAGTTGCAGACCTTATTTCCAACCTTCGTTCTGCGTGAAGTTGCAGTTGAGCGCGTCTTTCTGCGGGAAGGGGAAGAGATACCATTTGTCGTCCCAAGTGCGTGTGGCGATGGTCTGCTCTTCATATTTCATCGTGCCGTCGTCCAGGCGCGTGATCTTCATGCCGCGGATGTTCTTGAGATATTGCGGAGCCTCTTTCCAACGTCTGAGGTCGAAGAAACGGTGTCCCTCGAAGGCGAGTTCCACGAAGCGCTCATTCTCATATTTCTTTTTGAACGCGTCGAAGCTCAGTCCCGTAGCCATGTTGGGTTGCTTGGCTCTGGTTCTGACAACGTTGATAGCCTGTGCTGCTGTCATGGGCAGACCGTCGGGTGCCGTGTATCCGCTGCCGGTGTAGTTGAGTGCCGCCTCGGCATAGTCGAGATAGAACTCGGCGAGGCGGAAGATGACCCACTCGTGGGTGAAGCTGTTGGAACCGGTCTTGGCGATGATCGTTCCCTTGTTGACGTATTTCTTCAGATAGTATCCCGTTGGTGTGCCGTAGGTGACTGACGACGAGTTGGCTCCACCTTCAAAGGTCTCCAGAGCCGCCTTGTCGGGCCAGTTCTCGCCATTGACAGCCACGGTCAAGGCCAGTCGTGCGTCTCGATTCTTGTAGGGATCCTGCGGATCGTATCCGCTGCCCTGCTCGTCGATGGCTTTTCCGTTGGTCATCTCGTAGGCGTCCACGAGGTTCTGCGTGGGGCAGTTGCCACCGCCGGCATTCTCTATGCCGATGGGATAGTTGTATTTCTCAAAGGCGTTGCTGGCTGTCGTGCGTCGTGCGAAGATGATCTCTTTGATACCGTCCTTGTAGCTGTCCTTGTCGAAGAGCTTGCTGTAGTCGGGCAGCAGTCCCATGCCCTCCTGGCGTGCCTCGGCGATGACGGCGTTGCTGAGCTGCGCTGCTTTCAGCCACCGGCTCTTGTCGCCCTTGGTGTTGAAGAGCGGGCTGGCCCAATAGAGTGCGGCACGGGCACGCAGTGCCATGACGGCGAGCTTGTTGGCACGGCCTGTCTGAGCCTTGTAGTACGACATGTCGCCCAGGTCGCCATAGTTGACGATGATGCTGTCCTGGATGTCAGCGCATTCCTTGTCGATGAACGCAAAGATGGAGTCGGCGGGCATCTGTGGCAGGCTGTTGGCCTCGTTGGCCGTCATCGTGCGTGTCTTCAACGGCACGTTGCCGTAGCGCTTGACAAGCTCGAAGTAGAAGAAGGCACGCGCCCAACGCGCCTCGTAGCGATAGTTCTTATAGAGGAACATCTGCTGCTGGTAGTGCTCATCCTCGGTATACTCCGGGAAGGTGCAGTCGCTGAACTCGTCGAGCACGAGGTTGCTGTAGGTGATGCCGTCCCATGCTGATTTCCACACGCGCTCCTTGGCGTTGGTGGGTCCCCAGGCGCCGTTGTAGAAGTCCTCAATGGCGTTGCCGGGATGGGAGTAGACACTCTCGTCGGTGGCAGAACTGGACATGGCCCCGCTGTAATTGCCGAAGTCATAGTCGATGTCGTTGTAGATTTCGGTCATCAGTCCGCCCACGCGTTCGAACATTTTCTCTTCGTAGGCCTTGTCATGGACGTTGTACTCCTTGTAGTCCATCTTGTCGGTACAGGAGGAAACCAGCGTCATGGCCAGCAGACCGCTGAATATATATTTCGCTTTCATGGTATATCTTTTTGTTTTTTTACCTTTTACTTTTTTACCTTTTTACTTTTTACCTTTTTCAAAAGGTGACATTCAGTCCCACGATGACGCTTCGTGTGAGCGGGCTTGTGGCCCCGTAGCTCTCAGCGTCGACACTGCGGAGGTGGTCAAGGGTGAAGAGGTCATTGCCGCGCACATAGACACGTGCCTCGGAGAGAGCTTTGGTCTTGCTGAGTAGCGTCTTCGGCAGGTTGTAGTACACCTCGATGTTGCGCAGTTTGAAGTAGGCGCGGTTGCGGAGCCAGAACGAGCTGGTTTGATAGTTGTTGGCATTGCTGCTCGAACTCAGGCGTGGGTACTCAGCGTTGAGGTTGTCGGGTGTCCAGCGATGGTCGTAGACATCCTGCGAGAGCGTGCGGTTGTTGATGAGTCCCCAGTAATATCCGCTGGTGTTGAGCAGTGCGCTGTATCGGTCCACGCCCTGGAAGAGTGCGTTGAATCCCACGCCTTTGTACTCAGCACCGAGGTGGAGCGAATAGAAAATCTCGGGGCAGAGCGTGCTGTAGCCGATCTTTGTGCGGTCGTTGGCGTCGATCTTGCCGTCGTGGTTCACGTCCTCGTACTTGATGTCACCGGGCTTCACCTCAGAGAAAGTCTGTGGCGCGCTGGCCTCGATGTCGGCCTGGTCCTTGAAGAGTCCGACGGCCTTCAGTCCCCAGATGCTGTTGAGCGGGTAGCCAGTGGTGACGAGGTTGTCGTAGGCTCTCGGCTCTTCGGCCTGGTCCTTGATCTTGTTCTTGTTGAGGCTGAACGTACCGCCGATGTTCAGCGTCACGTCGCCTACCTTCTGGCTGTAGTCCGCAGCGGCCTCAAAGCCCCAGCTGTCCACGACGCCGGCGTTGATGTAAGGCGCGCTGAAACCGATGATGCTGCCATAGCTGCCGCTACCGTCGACCCAGATGTTGTTGCGGCGCTGGAAATAGCCGTCGATTTGCAGGTCGAGGCCGTGGAGAATGGAGGCATCGAGCCCCACATTATATTTATAGGCCTTCTCGTGCGAGGGGTTGTCGGTGGCCATACGTCCGAGCGTCGTCCGTCCCCACGAGCTGTCGTAGCTGGAGTCGAAGGGATAGGTCACGCCGTCGTTGCTGTAGCTCTGCGTGTAGTAGGTCCACACGTTGTCGCCGGGGAGATAGTCGGTGTTGACGATGCCGAAGGAGGCACGCCACTTGAGGAAGTCGACCCATTCGGCGTTTTTCATCCATGGTTCCTGGCTCATCACCCAAGCAGCACTGAACGTTGGCGCCACTGCCCATTTGGTGCCCGGTGCCAAGCGGCTGGAGCCGGTGAGCACCCACGCCATCTCTGCAATGTAGCGGTTA
Source organism: Hallella absiana (assembly GCF_025457485.1). Taxonomy (NCBI): domain Bacteria; kingdom Pseudomonadati; phylum Bacteroidota; class Bacteroidia; order Bacteroidales; family Prevotellaceae; genus Hallella; species Hallella absiana. The sequence goes on along the minus strand of NZ_JAMXSP010000010.1, from coordinate 96,972 downwards.
CGATAGGCATAGTGTGTGAGCCATGAAGCAGTCTGACGATAGACCGAGGTGTTCACGCCCGTGGTGTTGTGGTATTCATATTCCCAGCGCAGCGAGGAGAAGAGGTAGTGAGCCTCTTGCAGCGTGCGCTCATAGTTCAGACCACCGTCGAAATGGAAGCGACGGTTGTAGGCACTGGTGTTGGCACCGATACCCTGCGTGCCTTTCTCGCCGCCGATGGAGTAAGTGCCGGGTGTGGGCACACCGTCGTTCCATGTGGCGGGAGCGTAGAAACCGTATTGGAAAGTCTTGCTGTGATTTTCGTAGAGCGTGGAGTAGGTGTCGTAGCCCATGCGTGCCGAGGCACTGAGTCCGGGAATGAACATGCCCAGATTCTGGCGCAGCGAGAGGTCGGCGTAGAGCGAGCGCTCATGAAGTTTGTAGTAAGCAGCGGCCGCCGTGTTGGCTACAGGGTTGTCGGTGCCTGCCCAGGTAGCACTGCCGCCCCACAGCCCGTCTTTCTGAAACTTCACGGGGAAGGCGGCCGACGGCAGGTTGTAGACCAGTCCCCAGAGGTTGGTGGCGTTGCCGGGCTGCGACATCTCGCTGAGCATGCCCAGCACGTTGACCTTCATCAGCGTGGTGGGGCTCAGGTCTATGTCGAGGTTGATGCGCATGTTGGCTCTGACATACTTGTCCTGTGTGTGGTTGCCGTTGTCGTCGACATCGTTTTTGATGAATCCCTTGTCCGACAGCAGGTTGAGCATGGTGTAGTATTTAAAATTCTGGCCACCGCCGTAGAACTCCGACGCGATCTTGTTGGTCATGCCGTGATGGCGGAAGGTGGCGTCAACCCAGTTGACGTTGGGGTAGAGGTCGGGATAAGCACCACTCTGGAAAGCACTGATCTCGTCGGCTGTGTATTTCGGCGCCTTGCCCTCGTTGGCCAGCGCCTCGTTCATGGCAGCGGCATAGGTGGGTGCGCTGATGAACTTCGGGCGGTTGATCTGATAGTTGAACAGATGGTCGTAGGAGACTCTGACGCCCTTGGAGTTGTACTTTCCGCGTTTGGTGATGACGTTGATGGCACCATTGGCGCCACGGTTGCCATAGAGTGCCACGGCGGCAGCGTCCTTGAGAATGTCGACATGGTCGACTTCGGTGGGGTCGATGATGTTCATGTCGCGCTCAATGCCGTCGACGAGAACCAGCGGCGCGCTGCCGCTAAGCGACTGCAATCCTCTGACATAGAATGTCGGGTTGGCACTGAAGTAAGTACCGGCGTTGCGCATGGAGACGAGTCCGTTGCCGCCAAGTCCCACGAGACCGTCGCTGATATTCTTTGACGAGCGTCTGCCGGTCTGCTCACCGCTGATGGTGGTTACGGCTGCAGTGGACTGCGCACGTGTGAAGTCCTTGTTGGCTCCCGTGGCTATGCTGGCCTTGACAAAGGCGTCGTGGCGGGCCAGCGTCGTATCGATTTGTGCTGCTGCGGGCAGGGCGGTTCCTGCCAGCAGGGCGAGCACGCAAAGTTGTGTCTTGTTCATATTCGTTATTAGTGCTTAAAGGAAGTAAGGCGCTTCACATGCATCATTCCCAGCCGGGGTTCTGCACGAGGCCGTAGTGCTTGTTGATTTCGGTTTTCGGGAAAGGCCACAGATACCACTTGGCGACTTCCTGCGACTGCGGGTCTTTGTCCCAGAGATAGTGCTGGCGGTTCTGGATGGTGAACTTCTCGTATTCAAAGCGTGTGGGCTCCTTGGCGCCACCGTCTTTGTTGGCTCCTCTCCAGGGGATGTACTGACGGATATAGCCACCGGTGGGTCCCTGTTCCATGCGATAAGTGATGAGTCCGTGGAGCTTCTTGGTCATCCAGTCCCCACGCTTGTAGCGGATCATGTCGTAGTAGTGGTTGTTGCTCAGTCCGAGCTCGCAGGCACGCTCACGCAGTATCTCGTTGATGAGGTTTTGCTTGTTGCTGTGCAGGTCGAGGCTGGGATTCTTCAGTGCCAGACCTTTCAGTCCTACGCGTGCACGAACGATATCGACTTGTTTGAGGGCATCGTCGAGGCGGTCGCACTGTGCGAGGCACTCGGCATACATCAGATACATCTCGTCGAGGCTGAGGTAGACCCACTGCGTGAATTTGCGCAGGTAGTCTTGGTTCATGTAGTATTTGTTCTGGTCGTAGCCAGTGGCATAGCGGCTGGATAGCGCCTCGGTCTTGACAACCTCTTTGCTCGTCTCGTCGTAGCGGGCAACGGCGTTTCCGGCATCAGCACCGCCGACCCAGAGCTCGTAGACGTCACCGTTGGACTTGCCGGTGGTCCAGTCGAGTGAGGTCATCTGTCCGTTGACGATGCACTCCTCGTAGAGGCGTGGGTCACGGCTGGCTGTCTTCTTAAAGCCACCGCGTACCTTCTCATATTTATAGAAGAGCTGTCCCTTGGCGCCTTCTACCTTGCCTTTGATGCTGTCGCTCTTCCAGTCGAAGGGCGTGCCGTCGGCCCAGGGGAACATCTCTACATATTCTTCAGTAGGCAGACAGTTTTGTCGGGCCGGGTTGTCGAGCCACTGGTGCCAGGTATAGGTGCCGGACTTGTAGGCGTCGACACCGCCCACGCGGGTAGAGTGGAGGATCTCTTTGCTGCCCTGATAGGCGTAGCCCATGCGATAGGCCTGACGGTAACCGTCGGGAGTCTTGGACTCAGCCTGTGTCAGCTCATACCATCCGTTGGCGTTGAGCGCATCGAAGAAGTCCTGGCAGGCCTTGAGAGCTTTCTCCCAACGCTCCTGCTTGAAGTCGCCGTACCATACCATGTGCTTCTGCTCAGCTTCGGAGCTTCCGCCGTAGTAGCCTTGTGCAGCATTATAAATAGGAGAAGCGGCGAAGGTGAGTATCTTGGCTTTCAAAGCCATGGCTCCGGCCTTGGTCCATCGTCCGGTATTGTTCGTGGCGTCGGTCTCGGTGGTGTTGCCGTTGTAGGCCCAGGGCAGTGCACCGGAGTTGATGGCCTGGTCGAGCTGGTCGACCATGAAGGTGACGGTGGAGTCGAGGGTAGCGCGCGGCATGTCGTAGGAGCCTTCCGTGCCCGAGTAGGAGTGGTCGATGATGGGCAGTCCGCCATAGACAGCGAAGAGATCGAAGTAGCGGGCTGCGATGAGACAGCGGGCCTGGGCCGTAAAGCTCTGCTTTTTCTCTTCAGAGAGTCCGGGCACGTTGTTGACGTTCTCGATGAGCAGCCAGGCAGCGCGCACAGCTTTCCACACGTTGTCGTTCTTGTAAGACAGCAAAGGATCCTGGTTGGCATCGAGTGTACCGGAGTAGTAGGCCTTGTAGATGGTGTTGTTGTCCCAGTGCATCACCCAGCAGTCGGTGAGCTGGTCGAACTTGCCGCTCCAGGGACTGGCCGATGTGCCGCAGTTGCTGTTATAGGGCAGTCCGTAGTATTGCAGGGCATAGATGGAGTTGAGAAACTGCTCGGTGTAGATCGGGCTGTTGAACACCGTATCCTTGGTCACCGTGGAGCCCGACGGTTTCTCCAGCGCGTTGCTGCCGAGTTTGATTTCGTCGGTGCACGATGTGGTGGCGATCGTGGTGAGGGCAGCGAGTGCGATTCCGGCGAAGAGTTGTATATGTGGTTTCATGATAGTGTTTTTATTTTTAGAATGCTACTTTCAGGCTTGCAGTATAGGTGCGGTTGAGCGGGTAGGAGGGCGCATTGCTGGCGCGAGTCTCTGGGTCGCCCCACTTATACGGAGTGATGGTGAAGAGGTTGTAGGCGCTCAGAGCCAGTTGCAACTGGTTGAGGCCGAGGGTCTTCATCAGTGGGAAGTGGAAGTCATAGGCCACTTGAATGGTCTTCAGCCTGAGGTATTTGGCATCTTTCTCGTAGAGCGTGCTGGTGGCGTAGTTCTGTGCGGCGTTGGTCCAGGTGGCTCTTGGGTACTCAGCACTCTGCGAGGGGTTGTTGGGATTCCATGTGTTTTCGACCTGGAACTGTAGCAGTCCGCCCTCTGTGGTGGAGTTGGAGCTGAAGAAAGGCTGGCGGAAGATGTCGCTGAGCATACGGCTGACGTTCCACGCGCCGGTGAGCTGGGCAGAGAAGGAGAAGTTCTTCCACTGCATGCCGAGGTTCAGGCCGGCGATATACTGTGGGTCGTCGGTGAAGCCATAGTCGTAGCTGGCATCGTCGCCGTCGATCTTGCCGTTGCCGTCGAGGTCGACATACACGGCGTCACCGGGCTTGAGGTTGGCGACCATCTGCGTGGGGAACGACTTGGCACCGAACTCCTTCATATAGTCTTGCTCGCAGCCCTCGTAATAGAACTTCCAGAACTTATACTGGCTTCTTGCGCCGATGCGGTGGTTTTTCTGATATTGATATTCGTTGGTCTGCGGAGCTTCCTTTCTCTCCACCACCTTGTTTTGGTTGTAGGAAAGGTTGCCCTTGATCCAGTAGCGGAAATCTTTGCCGATCTTGTCGTTCCAAGTCACAGTGATTTCATAGCCCCACGACTTTGCCTCACCGAGGTTGGCGGCAGGCAGCGAGAAGCCGAGCGTGGTCGGTGCGGTCTGGTCGATGAGCAGGATGTCGGTACGATGCTCACGATAGTAGTCGAAGCTGGTCTCCAGTTTGTCGCGGAGGAAACGCATGTCGAAGCCGTAGTCCTGCTTGAAGGCTTTCTCCCAAGTGACGTCGGGATTGTTTTTCTGTGCTTCGATAGCTCCTTGCTTTGTCGTTCCGTTCTCCACACCGAAGTTGTAGCCATAAGAGCCGCCGTCTTTGCCGGTACGGTTGAAGAGCGCACCTTGGTTGACGTTGTAGGCATCGGGCAGATACATGAATCGTGTACCACCGATGCGGTCGTTACCGACGAGACCCCAGGAGGCACGCAGCTTGAGGAAGCTGACCACCTTCTTGATGGGCTTGAAGAAAGGCTCATCGCTGGCTACCCAGCCGAGAGAGCCGGCGGGGAAGAAACCGAAACGCTTGTTGGGCGCGAAATTCTCTGAACCGTTGTAACCCACGTTGAACTCTGCCATGTAGCGGTTGTTCCAGTCATAGGTCACACGGCCCACGAAGCCGAGCAGTCCGTGGCGGATGTCGCTATAGGTGCTGGGATAGTATTGCTGGCTTTGGTTGTAGAGGGCCAGGGCGGTGATCGTATTGAGTCCGAAGGAACGGTTATAGTTGAAGGCAGTCTCGAAATACCACTGTCTTGCCTTGCTGCGGCTCTCGCTGTATCCGGGCTCCGTGGTATCGCCGTTCTTGCGGTAGCCGAAGATGTTCTGTCCGTTCTCGTCGAGGCCCTTCCAAATAGGATTATAGGTAGCTACGGTCGCGCTACCGTTCTTGTAGACATAATAATCGGTGTGGTATGAGCCCTTGGCGTGCCAGGAGAGTCCTTTGGTGATCATGCCGAGATCCTGCTTGATCTGGAGATCCATGGAGAGATTGTTTCGGTTGGTGTTCATGAATCCCTTGTTGTAATAGTTGCCCAAGGGGTCACCACCGACGAAGGGCAGCACGTTGCCGTCAAGGTTGTCCTTGGTGCTGGCTGAGTTGATGATGTAGCGTCCGTCGATGATACCGGGACTGGAGAACGGCGTGGAGTAATACATATATTTAATGATACCCGCGGATCCCTGGCCGTTGTATGGCTTTTTGGCTTCGTCGACGATGCCGTTGAGGTTAGCGCTTAACGTGGTGGTGTTGGTGACATTAATGTCGATGTTGGCGCGATAGTTGAAACGATGATAGCGGAAATCATTGACATAGCTTTGGTCGAACTGCTTGAAGAGTCCTCCTGTGGTGTACATGCTGGCGCTGATGAAGTACTTCACCTTCTTCGTGCCGCCGGAGATGCTGAGGTTGGACTGTGTCTGCATGGTCGACTTCTTCATCACGTAGTCGGTCCACTGCGTGTTGGGGAAGCGGATGGGATCACTGCCGTCGCGGAACTTCTGGATGACAGCATCGGAGAAACGGTGGCCCGAGCCGTCGTTCTCGTCCATCTGATTGTAGAACATCGCGTAGTCGTAGCTGCTGGCCTGCTTGATGAGGCGGTTGGGCACGAGGATGGAGAAGTTGGTTGAGGCGGCGATGCGTGCTTTGCCTTCCTGTCCACGCTTGGTGGTGATGAGGATCACGCCGTTGGCGCCGCGTACACCGAAGACGGCGGTGGCGGAAGCATCCTTGAGCACGGTGATACTCTCAATCTCGTTGGGGTCGATGTTGTCGAGTGATCCGTCGACGCCGTCAATCTGTACCAGAGGGTTGGTATCGACCCATGTGCCCTTGCCGCGTACAAAGATGGTGGCGGCGTCACTACCCGGCTCACCGGAATACTGCACGGTGGTCACACCAGAAAGTTGACCGGCGAGCACATTGTTGACCGAGCTTACGGGTGTGCGTACGAGGTCTTCGCCCTTCACTGAAGAGAGGGCACCGGTGACGGTGACTTTTTTCTGCACACCGTAGGCGACGACCTCTACGCCTTGCAGGCTGGTGGCTTCCTCCTTGAGCGTGACGTGCATGTTGGTGCTGGCCGTCACGGTCTTGGTGATGTATCCTATATACGAGATCTTCAGCTTAGAGCCAGGCTTAGCTTTAATGGAGAAGTTGCCGTCGAAATCGGTGACAGTGCCCTGTGCGGCACTGCCTCCCACGACGACGATGGTGGCACCGATGACAGCCTCACCGTTCTCGTCAACCACGTTGCCGCGGATGACCTGTTGGGTTTGTTGCAGGCTTTCGGCCCATGTAGCTTGCGGGGCAGCGAAGGGAGGCGTGAGCGTCAGAGCTGCTGCCACGAATGCTGTGCGCAAGGCTTTCTTGCCTTGAATCGTGTTGGATGGGTTCATTTGCTTTAGGCGTTTATAATTGATGTAGGTGTTAATATCTTGATGAGTGGTAGGCATTTTAGCTGTAGGCATTCATGTCTTTAGTCTGTTGGTTTTTGTGAACCGATGCAAAATTAAAGTAATATTGTCTTTTTCCTTTGGTGAAATTGTACGAAACTCGGCAATTGCGTACGATTGTCCTATAGAAAAGGAAGAAAAACAACCTCACCCCAAGCTCCTTTCTCTTGGGAGAGGGACTTGGGGTGAGGCTGTTGAGAGGGGCGATACGGTAAGAGAGGAGGGATGGGGAAAAGAGTGGCCTATCCCCTGTATCTGCTTGGTACCGTGCCGAAGGCGGCCTTGAAGCATTTGTTGAAGTACGACGAGTCGGGGATACCCACACGGTAGCTGACTTCCGAAACCGTGTACTTGCCCTCGAGCAGTAGCTCGGCAGCCTTGTCCATACGACGTTTCATCAGATATTTGTTGGGCGACATGCCGTAGAGTTCCTTCATCTTGCCATAGAATTTTGTACGGCCCATGGTGAGCATGGCAGCGAGCTGGTCGATGGAGAAGTTCTGATCGGTGAGATGCTGCCCCACAAGCACTTCGACCTGTTCGCGGAAACGCTTGTCGGCAGGACTGGTGAGGATCACCTCGTCGACCGATGACAGGGTGACAGTGGGCGACGCCGTTGTCTTGTGTTCCTTTGAGGGCTGTTGCTTGTTTCGCTGCTGCCTCCACTTGATGAGCTGCATGGCACGGGCGATGAGCAGTCGGTAGTTGCATGGCTTGACCATATAGTCGTCGGCTCCTGCCTGATAGCCTTTGATCTGATGCTCCTCGTCGTCGAGGGCGGTGAGCATGATGACGGGGAGGTCGGTCAAGCCCTCCTGTTTGCGTATGCCGCTGATGGTGTCGTAGCCGTTGATGCCGGGAAGCATGATGTCGCAAAGCAGCAGGTCGGGCTTTTGTCCGGCAATGTCGCGTAGCGCATCCTCACCGGTGCTGTAGGTCACGGTGCGGAAATATTTGCCTACCTCAGTCTTGATCTGCTCCTGCATATCCGGTGCGTCCTCGACAATGGCCACGAGCTGATGGTTGAGCGCGTTGGGTGCCATGTCTTGTATGATTTGCAAGCTCTGGCTGTGGTCCTCATCGTTGTCGTGGCATTGCGGCTCTTTTTGATATTCTTCCAGCGTGTAGCTCTCTTCGTTGTCGGGGATGGAAAGGATGAACCGGGAGCCGCCCTCAGTGGAGGCGCGCTGATAGACAAGCGTGCCGTGGTGGACCTTGGCCATGTTGTAGGCCGTGTAGAGTCCGATGCCCATGCCGTTGTGCGAGACATAGCCGCTCATATAAGGATGGAAGACACGCTCTTGCTGGTCGGTGCTGAGCCCCGGTCCGTCGTCTTCTACGGTGATGACGAGCTGGCGCGCCGTAGTGTCCTGTCGGACGGAGATCGTCACCTCTCCCTTCTCGGGCGTGTATTTCACGGCGTTGGAGAGCAGGTTGTAGACGATGGTCTCCACAGCCTGTGGGTCGAAAGCCACGTCGAACGACTTGGCAAAGGTCACGAAGTTATAGTTCAGATGCTTTTGTGTGGCCATGCCCCAGAGGTCCTGGTAGATGTCGCGGAGGAAGGCGATGATGTCGCCGCTCTCGACTTGCAGCCGGATGTTGCCCGTGTTGAGGCGCCGGAATTCGAGGAACTGGTTGACGAGGCGCATGAGTCGGTGTATGCCGCGCTGTGCCGTCTGTATGTCCTTGCGCGAGGGCTTCTCGGGCTTGGCGATGTTCTCTACCGCATAGGAGAGCACGGCGAGGGGCGTGCGGAACTCGTGGGTGACGTGGGTGAAGAACGAGGTGCGCATCTCGGTGAGCTGTTTTTCCATCTTCATCTGCTGGTGGAGTCGCAGCCGCTCACGTGCGCTGCGAGAGATGTAGAGGATGATGGCGGCAATGAGCGCGAGGTAGAACGCCCAAGCCCACCACGTGTTGTACCACGGCTCGCTGATGTGGATGGTGAGCACACGCTCCGGTCCTACGGCGTCCTGCGTCACGGCACGCACGTGGAAGACGTAGGTGCCGGGGGCGAGATTGGAGTATTCGGCGTGGGGTGTGGCTGTCACCGGTCGCCACTGATGGTCGACGCCCTCCATATAATATTGGTATAGCTGCGCCTGCATGTTGCTGTAGGCGAAGGACGAGAAGTGGATGGTGAGCGAGTTTTGCGTGTGGCTGAGCGTGAGCCTGGCTGTGCTTTGCAGCGGACGGGCGAGTACGACGGAGTCAAGTCCCTCGTAGATGGAGATGCCGTTGATGAGCAGGTCGGTGATGAGCACGTGTGGCGCGGCGAGCCGGCGGTGGAGTTGCTCATGTGCGGGGTTGATGGTAACCATGCCGTTGCCCGTGCCGAAGATGATGCGGCCGTCGGGTAGTCGCAGCGCACAGTTCTCGGCGAAGGTGTTGCCCAGTACGTCGTTGGTGAGCTGGTAGCGTCGGATGTAGTTGTCGTGTGGATCTATACGTGAGAGTCCGTTGTCGGTACCAGCCCACAGATAGCCATAGCGGTCGGTGATGAGCGATTTGATGTTGTTGTTCGATAAGCCGTTGCGCTCAGAGAGTACATGGTAGGTCATACGGTCCAGGCCTTGGGAGAAGTCGCAACGGATGAGGCCGCCTACCGTGCCTACCCATACTGTGGTGGGCGTGGTGGCGCACACGCAGGTGATTTCGTCGGTGGGGAAGCGTCTGTTGAGCACGCCGTACCAATGGAAGTCCTGCGGTCGGATGTCGCGATGGTTGATGTTGGCGGCATAGATGCCGTTGAAGGTTGCCACCACCATTAGTCCTGCCGTCGTGATGGTGATGTCGTGGATGCGGCTCTCGTTGTATTGATTGCTAATGATGTTGTCGACGTCGAGTCGGTTGCCCCGGATGGCTTTCACCAGGAAGAGACCTTGTCCCCAGCTGCCTATCCACATGCGTCCGAGACGGTCTTCGGCCAGCGCGTAGAAGTCGTTGATCTCTACGCGCTTACCCCTGACATAGAGCGTCATCTGTTGTCCGTCGCGCCAGACGCCATTGCCGCGTGTGGCCAACCAAGTATGGTGCTGGCTGTCGGTGAGGCTGTTGAGGATCGTAGCCGTGACGGCTCCCTTGTAAGCAAAAGCGTGCTGCGTCATGTCGTAGGAGTAGAGCTGGTTGTCCTTCGCCATCACCATCAGTTGTCCTTGCGGGCTGAGATAGAGATAGCGCACGAAGTTGGTCCAGTCGCCCTGCCGTTGTGCGTCAATGAGATCAAAGGCGGCACTGTTGTCCGAGGGTGTGAGACAGACCACACCGGCATTTTCCATGCTCACCCAGATGGATCCCGTGCGGTCAGTGGCCACGTTGATGATATAGTTCGAGGGGATGATGGCATCGCGGTCAGCGGCAGTGTAGTGGTCGATGTGGCCTGTGGCATAGTCATAGACAAAGAGTCCGCCGCCGTAGGAGCCGATATAGTATTTCCCGTCGTGTCCTTGGGTGACGGCGAAGATGGTGTTGCGCTCCTTGTTGGCTTTCAGTCCGGGTATGAGATCCAGTTTTCTTACGGGCCCCTTCGGGGAAAATATCCACAGGCTGCCGCTTTGGTTGGCGACGAACTGCAAGTTGTCGACGGTGCTTTGTACGGCCCCTTTAGGTATCTGCAGCGCTTGCGGCCGGCTCCAGCCCCATGTGACATGGTTGTGCATTCGCCTGGGTTGCAGCAGCAGAGAGGCCTCGCCAGCGCAGAGCAGCCATTGTCCCTGCCAGTGTACACAGCCCTTGATGGCTCCGATGTGTCCGATGTTTTGCGGCAAGGTGGTGCGGCAGAGCAGACGTCCGCCAAGGTCGAAGACATAAGCGGTTTGGTTGATTTTGCTGAAAGCGAGTACGCGGTTGCCGTTGGCATAGCAGCCTAAGAAGTTGACGTGTGGCAGCAGGATGCGTGCGCGGCCGTGGCTGTCGATGCGTGCGAGTCCCCGGTCGGTGGCCGCCCAGATGTTGTGTTGCGTGTCTTCCTCAATGGTGAGCACACGGTCGCTCAGGAGTCGGTGGTTCTTGGTGGTGTAGTCCACGATATGGAAGCGGCTGCCCTGTTGGATGACGTGGCGCAGTCCCAGTGTGTTGCTGCTCATCCACACGCCGTCGGCCACGGCGAGGGCTTTGCGGTAAGGACGCTCGGTGTCGTGCCGGCCGGTGAAGTCGACGAAACGTCCGCTGCTCAGGTCAAGACAAGCGTGGGTATAGGTCGACGTGCTCAGCCACAGCGTGTGGTGACTGCGGTCGAGATAGAGTTTGCCGATGTGCTGCGGCAATGCGTTCTGTCCTTGTGACCCGAAGTTGTTGAACGGTACGAAGCGATAGCCGTCGTAGCGGGCCAGTCCGTTGGTGCCCGCCATCCAGAGAAAGCCATCGTCGTCCTGCACGATGTCGCGAATGGTGTTGCCCGGCAGTCCTTGTGCCGAGGTGATATGTGTCATCTTTAGGCGGCCGGGCATGCGCTCACCCAGGAGGCTGGCCGGAAGACAGAGTACGGCGGCGAGCAATAGTGCCCGCATATATATATAATAGGTGTGCAAGATGTTAGTGTAGTTTAGTTTTAGTATTGCAAAGTTACGAAAGATTTCTGAAACGAACGTACAATATTACCAATTAATGTACGCTTATACCATAGACGGACGGTAGGATCTGCGTATTTTTGCAATATCGTTTGAGAAATGCAATATCTAATAACATAAAGATCTAATTCGTTTTCCAATGAGAAAGAAATACATCCTGGTAGGGCTGCTGGTCATGTTCCTGGCCACAGGAGCCCATGCTCAGCGTGTAACCGATAAGCTCGACCGCGGTCTTGTCGCCGTGAAGACGTCGGGAGGTGTTTTCTGTTCCTGGCGTGTCAATGCTGAGGAATACTACGATGTTACCTATAACCTTTACCGCGATGGCGTGAAGGTCAACGACAAGCCTCTCACCGTATCGAATTACACCGATCCCGCCGGTACCGCCAGCAGTACCTATACCGTGCGACCTTTAATAAAAGGAGTGGAACTGACGGTCAGTTCCAAGGCTGCTCCCGTTTTGGCTTATGACTATCTTGAGATTCAAAAGCCTAAGCGCCTCTCCAACGACGGCAAGACTGACGTGACCGATGTCTATGAGCCCAACGATGCCACCATCGCTGATGTAGACGGTGACGGCGAGATGGAACTCATCGTCAAGGAGCTCTGCACCACCGACGACCCCAAGAACAAACCCGATGGTCCCGACTTCGATCGCATCGAGGTGCTTAAGCTCAACGGCGATCTGCTCTGGTGGATCGACTGCGGCCCCAACCTCTGCGACTTTCAGCACAACGAAACCAATATCGCTGCCTATGACTGGGACGGTGACGGCAAGGCAGAGTGCATCATGCGCGCTGCCGATGGTACCATCCTTCACACCGCTACGGGCAAGACCATCGTTGTCGGCGACAAGTCGAAGAACTATCGCGCCGACTGCCAGAACGGTTCCATGGCTGAGTTTTTCGTACATTCGGGTGCTGAATATCTCCTTTATCTCAATGGGCAAACCGGTGAGCCCTATCAGATAGGTCCCTCTGAACACCCCAATTATATGAGCTATCCTCTCAAGCGATTAGAGGACGGCGAGACGGATCTAAAAAAGGCGTGGGGCGACGGCTATGGTCACCGCAGTTCGAAGAACTTCTTTGGAGCCCCTTATCTCGACGGTCATAAGCCCAGTATCTTCCTCGCACGTGGTATCTACACCCGCCACAAGATGATTGCCCTCGACGTGGATCCGGCAACGCACCACCTCTCCACGCGCTGGCGCTGGAACTGCACCACACTGGGACCTTGGTATGGACAAGGCTATCACAACTATACCATTGCGGATGTCGACTGGGACGGACGCGACGAGATCTGCTTTGGCTCCATGGTCATCGACGACAATGGTAAGGGACTCAGCACCACGGGCCTCGGACACGGCGACGCACAGCATGTCGGTGACTTTGATCCTTACCGCCACGGACAGGAAATCTTTGCCTGCAATGAGGACGCGCCCGCCAATAACTATCGCGACGCTACCACCAGCAAGATCTATTATAGGCTCGCGGGCGGCGGCGACGACGGCCGCTCGATGATGGGCAACTTCTCAGATGACGTGCCAGGTGCCATTGGGGCGTCGGGGCACGACACGCCGATCAGTGCTGTCACTGCTAAACATACCGACAACACGAGCAAAGACTTCGACCTGAACTTCCGCATCTACTGGGACGGCGACCTTCTGGAAGAGACACTCAACGGTACACAGACTCGCAACTCCACCTTCCGCATCCATAAATATGGTAAGGGCGACATCAAGACCCTCGACGGTTCGCTGAGCAACAACGACACCAAGGCCACACCCTGCTTTCAGGGCGACATCTTTGGCGACTGGCGTGAGGAAGTCGTGGCACGTACGCCCGACAACAAGATACGCATCTACACTACTACAGACCCTACTGAGTATCGCAATTGCACGCTGCTCTCTGACAAGCAGTACCGCAACGCCATGGTATGGCAGATGAACGGCTACAACCAGCCGCCACACGTGAGCTACTTCCTCGGAAAGATGGAGGGCATCACTATGGCTCCGCCACCAGAGACCACCAACGGACGTACTGTCGTGAACAATGGTGGCTCCATCGGCACCGGACTCAACGACAAGCAGGTGCTTCTCGACGAGAACAACGACATGACGGTCAGCGTCAGCGAAGGCGCGGCTCCCTATATCTTCTTCGACAACGCGCCGACATGGGTACAGGGACACGACGATAACAACAATATTACTACCACTTCCTATACCCATACGCTCACCGGCGGTGCCTTCGCCGGTGCTATGAGACTCGTCAAGCAGGGCGATGGCACTCTCGTGCTGCCCAATGTAGACGAAAAATATACGGGCAACACCGACGTGTGGGCTGGTACGCTCGTCTTCGATGGTACGCTGAAGAGCAGCCGACTCTGGCTCAACCGTTTCGCCAACCTTCACAGCGACGGCGGTACGTTCTCCGCTATCAAGGCAGACTATGGCGCTGCTGTCCGTCCCGGCGGACAGGATAAGGTGGGCACGATCACCGCCGACACGCTTAAGCTTGGCTTTGGCAGTATTGTCGATTTCGACATTGATGCCAACAGAAACGCTGACCAAATCGTCGTGAACAAGGTGATGAGCATCGAACAGAAAGACTGGACACAAGGTCCCGAGTACCTCGTGCCACGTTTCAACTTCCACTTCATCGACGGAAATGTGAAGCCCGGAACTTATACGCTTGGAAAGGTACAGAAGATCGACGGCGATATTACTAAGGTGGTTGTCACCGGACTGAAGGGTCACAAGGCCGCCATTGCTGTCAACGATGGCAACCTCGTGCTCACCATAGCAGATACCCGTCAGGCCTCTGATGTAGCGTGGAGTGGCGCACAAGGATCTACATGGGATATTGCTGACGCAGAGAACTTCACCAACACCAGTGAGAAAACCAACGATGTCTTCGTCTCCGGCGACAACGTGACTTTCAACGACAATGCCGCTTCCGGCACGGTTGTCATCAAGGGCGAGGTAAGCCCGGCATCTGTTACCTTCAACAACAGCAAGCTCGAATATGATCTCTCGGGTGATGCCATCACCGGCAACACCACGATCACCAAGAAGGGATCAGCAACTGCCACACTTCACAATGTCAATGACTTCACGGGCTCGGTAAACATCGAAAACGGCACACTCGCTGTCGACAATCTCGGGCAGAAGTCAGGCGTCAACAATGGTGCACTCGGCGTCTATACTAATAAGGTGACGCTTAACGGCGGTACCCTTGAGACACTTACTACGCTCACCACCGACCATCCCGTTGTGCTCGGCGCTAAGGGAGGAACCATCCTCGTGGACGAAGGCAAGACGCTCACACTGAACGCCGGCATCACCGGCAATGGCAACGTTCTGACAAAGGCGGGTAAGGGAACGCTCACCCTCGCTCCATCGGCCAACTATGGTACACTCAACGTCATGGCAGGATGGGTCAATGGCCAGGAGAAAGACAATGCACATGGATATCCCAAGAATATCGTGCTCAACAACGGTACGACGCTCTCCGATGCTGATAATATATCCTCCTATTCCTCAAATGGTGTGAACGTGAAAGTGCCTGAGGGAGCCACTGCATCGTGGTATCTCGACTCGCGTTGCAACTACACGGGTCAGCTTACTGGCGGCGGAACGCTCAACCTCTACTCACGGAGTACACGCGCTTATCTCAAAGGCTATTGGGGCGACTTCACGGGGCGGCTGAATATTGCCGGTAAGAAGACCGGTTCTTACGATCCGATGCTCTATGTACAGGGTAGTCTGAAGAATGCCGAGATCAATGCTACGATAACGCTGAACAACAATGGCAGCAATGTTGCCGTCGGCAGCTTGAGCGGCTCGGCTGAACTCGACGGCAAGGGCACCTGGTCTGTTGGCGGCAACGACAAAGACTTCACCTTCCAGGGATATATCAATGGAGGAGGACTCATCAAGATCGGCAATGGCATGATGACCATCGGCAAGAAACAGGATAAACTTAATAAGCAGGTCGACGTACAGGGTGGAACGCTCAACATCAACAGCAGTGCCACAGCTATCACCGCAGACAACAAATGGTTTGGCTCACAGGCCGTCAGCGTCACTAATGGCGGGTGCTTTGCCGGACGTGGTATCGTGGAGAAGATCCTCGTCAACGATGGGGGTACGCTACAGCCCGGCAACGCTGCCAACGCTATTCAGTATGGCGCGCTGAAGACTGCCAACGGATGCTATCTCTATAAGGGAGCCAAGGTGCTGTTCAACATCTACTCTACTAAGCTCTATCCTTCTTTGGCCACCAATGGCACACTCTCGCTGGCTGACGGCTCTACAGTGGCTGTCGCGCTCAACAGCAAGTATGCGCCCAAGGTCGGAGATACCTTCACGCTTTGGGATGTCACCACGCTCAATGCCGCTGCCGACGGCGTGACACTCCAGTTGCCCACACTGCCCAATGGTCTTGCCTGGGACACTTCCGAGCTCTTCCAACAGAAGGGACTGCTGAAAGTAGTGGCCGCTACAGGCATCAACCAGCTCACTGCCGACGCGGTCTTCCACTGCGAGGTCTTTAAGACCAATGGCGCAAGAGTTGGTGTGCTCACAACGACCAAGGCAAGCCTCAATGAAGATATCCGTGGCCTCCACGTCGAACCGGGACTCTATCTCGTGAAGGTGGGTGCCACAACAATGAAAGTTCTTGTGAAATGATCCATCCCCTTTCATTGCTCCTCTTCCCGGCCCTCATAGGAGTGGGAGGAGGAGCTGATAGTCGCGCTTGCACATCCTTGCCACAAGGCAGTCAGGGACTTGAGCGTCTCGACCGTGGGCTCGTCGTAGCCCGTGGCGAGAAGACTGGCAGCTATTTTGTCTCCTGGCGCTCGCTGGCCGGTGACGAGCCTGACCTGCGCTTCACGCTGTTGCGCGACGGCAAGCCCTATGCCCGTCAACCTCAGCGGGCCACGTCGATGCAGGTCAGCGGTACACCGCATAGCCTTTGGCAAGTGGTCGCTGTCCATAGCGACGGACATTGTGACTCCTCGGCTGTCGTGATGCCTTGGACACTGCCGATGCTACGACTCCAACTCGACAAGCCTGCGGCAGGCGACGGCTATGACTATACCCCCAACGATTGTTCGGTGGGCGATGTCGACGGCGACGGACAGTATGAACTCTTCGTGAAATGGGAGCCCACCAATGCCCGCGACAACTCGACGGATGGTATGACTGCCCCCGTGATGCTCGATTGCTATAAAATGAAACTGCAGGGCGATGGACAAGTCAAAAGGCTATGGCGCATTAATCTCGGTGCGAACATCCGGGCGGGAGCACACTATACGCAGTTCATGGTCTACGACTTCGACGGCGACGGACGCGCGGAGATGATGTGCAAGACAGCGCCCGGCTCAGTCGACGGCACCGGACGCTATGTCAGCCAAGCCGCTACGGACAGCACGATCCTTACCGTGGACAACCAGCGCGACTGGCGCAACCGCCGTGGCCGAGTGGCGGGAGGGCAGGAATATCTCACCGTCTTCGACGGACTCTCGGGGCGCGCCCTCCACACCGTGTTCTATCAACCTAATCGCGACACTACCGTTGGCGGGGAGGCATCCGGCACCTTTGACTGGGACAACGACCGACATATCTTGGACAATGCCAGCTATGGCAACCGCGGTGAGCGCTATCTTGCTGCCGTGGCTTTCCTGCAAGGCCGTGATCACAACCCCTCCGCCATCTTCACCCGTGGCTATTACTCCTATGCTTTTGCATGGGCGGTGGACTTCGACGGGCACCGTCTCAAGACACGCTGGTTCCACGCCTCGCGCGATGGCAAACAATACACTGTCACTGATTCCCAAGGACATACTACTCACTACGATGCGGCACCACCCACCAGCGGGTCGGGGAGTGCCACGCTCTTTGCCAATGGCAACCACAACCTCAGCGTGGCGGATGTCGACGGCGACGGCCGTGATGAGCTTCTCTGGGGCTCCGCGGCACTCGACGACGACGGTCGCGTGCGCTATGCTACCGGCTTCGGCCATGGCGACGCCATGCATGTCTTTGCCATGAACCCGAAGCGGCAGGGACTTCAGGTCTTCGACGTGCATGAGAATAAAGGACCATACGCCTGGGACCTGCACGATGCCGCCACAGGAGAGATCCTCTTCAAAGGCGGACCAGCGGATATTGACAATGGACGCGGACTGGCTGCCAACCTCTCTGACAAAGCCCCAGGCGCACTGTTCACCAGTGCCGGGGATAACAGCCTGCGCTCGGCAGTGACGGGAAAGGTATTCTCTACGACCCGCTCTTCCATCAACTTCCGCATCTTTTGGGACGGTGACGAGCAGGACGAACTCCTCGACGGTGTCAACATCCAGAAATGGAGTCCCGATGGCAGAACCACGCTTGGCATCTTCGGGCCTACCAATGATTCGGGCAGCAATGCCGATGAGTCGAAGGAAGGACGGTACCGCCGTGGCACCCGCCGTACTTATTCTTTCCAACGACCCTCGGTGTCGTTCCAAGGTTATGGCAATCCGGCGTCGAACAACTGGACGAAGAACAATCCCTGTCTGCAGGCTGATCTCTTCGGCGACTGGCGTGAAGAGGTTATCTACCGCGACCGCGACGACAACAGCGTCATCTACATCTATATGTCGCAGATACCTACCACGATCCGCCACACCACGCTCATGCACGATCCGCTCTATCGCTTAGGCATAGCCTGGCAGAATGTGGGCTACAACCAGCCGCCCCATACCCTGCTGCCCTTCCCTAAGCATTGAACGCTCAGCATTGGGCATTGGAGCACTCGTCGTTCATCACTCACCATTCATCACTCATCATTCATCATTCATCATTCATCATAAACATCACTCATCTTTCAATATTCAACATTCAAAATGAAATACTTCCTTATCCTACCTCTTTTATCTGCCCTGCCCCTCATGGCACAAAACCGTGTGGCGGCTCCCTTGGAGGATATCAACCACGTCGTCGACCTTACGCTCGACAGCCTCGACAAAGCACAGACAGCACGCATTCCCGCCGGCAGTTCTCGCCACGGCAACAACCCCGTGCTCTTTCTCATCGGCAATTCCACCATGCGCAATGGCACGCTTGGCAACGGCAATAACGGACAATGGGGATGGGGATTCTATGAACATGCTTTTTGGGACGAGAACAAGATCACCGTGGAAAACCAGGCTCTCGGCGGCATGAGCAGCCGTACCTATTATAATAAGCTCTGGCCCGACGTGCGCAAAGCACTGCGCCCCGGCGACTGGGTCATCATCTCCATTGGCCACAACGACAACGGACCTTATGACAGCGGACGGGCGCGGGCTTCCATCCCCGGCGTGGGACACGACTCGCTCAACGTCACCATCAAGGAGACGGGCGTCAAGGAGACGGTCTACACCTATGGCGAATATATGCGTCGATATATCAACGACTGCCGCAAAGCCGGCGCACATCCCATCCTCATGTCGCTCACACCGCGCGATGCCTACGACCCGCAGACGGGAAAGATCGTCAGAAAGATCCATACGCAGTGGTTGCAGGCTGTCGCTGCCGAGGAGGGCGTACCCTTCATCGACCTGAACGAGATCTCGGGAACCAAGCTCGACGGCTTTAGCAAATGGAAAGAGAAATACTATTTCTATCAGGATCATATCCACACCAGCCGCTTCGGCGCGATGATGAACGCCCGCTCGGCTGCTGAGGGTATTGCTGCCAGTCACAATCCGGCCCTCAAGCCTTTGCAGTCCATGCTCCATAACCTTGCCCTGCCCACGGAGCCCGTGAAGCGCGAGGCTGGGAAGCCCGTGGTGTGGTTCACCGGTGACAGTACCGTGAAAAATGCCGATAAGGATAAGAACGGCATGTGGGGACTTGGCTCGCAGGCTTACACTGTCTTCGACAGCAAGAAGGTGGTCTGCTACAATGCCGCTATGGCGGGGCGCAGCTGCCGCACCTTCCTCAACGAGGGACGGTGGGAGCGTGTCTACAACTCCATCCAGCCGGGCGACTACGTGCTTATCCAGTTCGGTCACAACGACATTGGACCGATCGACCACGACAAGGAGCGTGGAGAGATCCCCGGTGCCGCTGACACTTGCCACGTATATAGAAGTAAGACGAAAGGTACCTATGAGCTCGTCTACAGCTTCGGCTGGTACTTGAAAAAGTTCATTGACGACGTGCGTGAGAAAGGTGCTACGCCGATCCTCGTATCGCTGACGCCGCGCAACGAATGGAGCAACGGACATATCGAGCGCCGCAACGACAGCTATGGCAAGTGGTACCGTGAGGTTGTGGACGCCACAGGCTGCGAGTTTGTCGACCTGCACAACATCGCCGCGGACTACTACGACAAGCACTGCGGATCGAAGGAAAAGGCGGCAAAGTATTTCAATCACGACCATACTCACTCCTCGCTCCTCGGTGCCCGGACCAATGTGCGGGCACTTGCCAAAGGACTGAAAGACATCCACAGCCCGTTGGCGAAGTATCTGAAATAAGAGAATCCCTTCCCTAACCCTCCCCAAGGGGAGGGGAGAAGCCCCACCCTACCCCTCCCCAAGGGGAGGGAAATGCTATACCAAATGGGTGGAAGGCTTCGTTGTTTGCAAAACATAGTTTGAAAGAACTGAATACAGAAAACTGAATACTGAAAACTGGATACTGAAAACTGATAAAATGAACCGACGACTTTTATCCTTGCTGCTCTGTCTCTTGGGCACATTGCCTTTGCTGGCAGAGACCGGCGCCGACAGCGTGCTGACCCTGGCTCGCCGTGTCAACGACCGCTTCATGAGGGTGTATGCCGACCCTACGCGGCCTACCTTTGTGAAGAAGGTGCGGCCGAGCTCGTTGTGGACACGTGCCGTGTACTATGAAGGTCTTATGGCACTCTATGCCATCGACCCACGACAATGCTATCTCGATTATGCCGACCGGTGGGGGGCCTTCCACCACTGGGCACCACGCGACGGCGTCACGACCACCGATGCCGACAACCAGTGCTGTGCTCAGACTTATCTTGAGCGCTACGCTATGACGGGCGACACGCTGATGGCCTGTCGCGTCAAAGCTAACCTTGAGCACCAGATAGCTACCGGACGCTATGACTACTGGACATGGATAGACGCCATACAGATGGCGATGCCGGTGTATGTGAAGTATTACAGTCTTACCGGCGACCGCCGCTATCTCGACTATGCCGTCAATAGCTATTTGTGGAGCCGCAACACTTGTGGAGGCGGACTCTTCAATAAAAAGGACGGACTGTGGTGGCGTGACAAGGACTATGTGCCGCCCTACCGCGAGCAGGATGGCAACGACTGCTATTGGAGTCGGGGCAACGGTTGGGTCTACGCGGCCCTGCTGAGGTGTATGGATGTCCTCAATGAGGACACGAAAGAATACAAACTGTTGGAGAAGGACTTCCTCGCTATGTCCAAGGCTCTGCTGCATTGCCAGCGTGCCGACGGCTTTTGGAATGTCAGCCTTCACTCCCCGGCAACCTATGGCGGTCCGGAGATGACGGGCACCGCGCTCTTCCTCTACGGCATGAGCTGGGGCATCCGTCACGGACTGCTCGCTGCCGCCAGCTACCGTCCGGCCTGCGACAAGGCTTGGCAGGCACTGATAACCTGCGTCCATCCCGACGGCTTCCTCGGTTGGAACCAAGGCACGGGCAAGGATCCGTCGGCCGGACAGCCGCTCAGCTATGACAAGATGCCCGACTTCGAAGACTATGGCACGGGTTGCTGGTTGCTTGGTGCTACGGAGTATGCGCGGCTGGCGCAACCTGCGCTCAATGCCTGCTTGCCCTTTGTACTGCCCGAGGCTCGTCCCGGCACACGTTGGTGGTGGTTTGGTTCGGCCGTGGATGAGACCGGGCTGAAAGACAATATCGACGCACTGCGCCACGTCGGCATGGGTACAGTGGAGATTACACCTGTCTATGGTGTACAAGGCAATGAGGCCCATGAGCTGTCCTATCTCTCTCCTGAGTGGATGCGCGCCTTGCAGATCACCGAGCGCACGGCTGCAGCCGACAGCGTGGAGGTGGACTTGAACAATGGCACGGGATGGCCCTTCGGCGGTCCTTGGGTGCCCATCGGCGAGGCGGCGTGCAAGGCGTTTTTCGTAGACACACTGGTGAATAGCAAGGCCGATATCAGCAAGCTGACCTTTTCCGTGCCCGACAAAGAAAAGAAATACGCGCGGCTGGCTGCCGTGAGAAGCTTTAAAACTGCCGACAAGCACCGCCAACGCGTGATCGCGCTCTTCGTTAGCCGTACCCGTCAGCGCGTGAAGCGGGCCGCTCCCGGTGGCGAGGGATGGGTGATCGATCACTTCGATTCACTGGCCGTGGCGCACTATCTCCAGCATATCGACTCGGCTTTCACGGCCAGCCACACCCCTTACCCCCATACTTTCTTCAACGATTCTTACGAAGTCTATGGAGCCAACTGGACGCCCCGTCTGCTCGAGGCGTTCCGTTCACGGCGAGGCTACGACCTCTTGGACAGCCTCGACCGTTTTGTCGACGGCGACGCACAGGTGGTCTGTGACTATCGCGAGACACTCTCTGACCTGCTCTATCACAACTTCACGCAGCAGTGGACGGCATGGGCACACAGTCATGGTGCCCTCGTGCGCAACCAGGCCCACGGTTCTCCTGCCAACCTGCTCGACCTCTACGGCACTGTCGACATCCCTGAGATAGAAGGCTTCGGCCTTTCTGACTTCGGCATCAAAGGCCTGCGGCACGATCCAGGATTCACGCGACCCAACTTCAGCGACATGAGCATGTTGAAGTATGCTTCCTCTGCCGCCCACGTCACGGGTAAGCCTTTCACCTCCAGTGAGACCTTTACCTGGCTTACCGAGCACTTCCGTACGTCGCTGAGCCAGATGAAGCCCGACCTCGACTTGATGTTCTCTTGCGGTGTCAACCACATGTTCTTCCATGGTACGCCCTACAGTCCGCGCAACGTGCCTTGGCCGGGATGGCAGTTCTACGCCTCGGTCAACATGAGTCCCACCAATTCCACTTGGCGCGACGCCCCTTGGTTGATGAGCTATATCCGCCGTTGCCAGAGTTTCCTGCAATGGGGCGATCCCGACAACGACTTTCTTGTCATCTTGCCCGTGAAGGAGATGTGGAAGAAAGATACCCGTCATCCGCTGATGCTCTTCGACATCCACTCTATGGACAAGAAGGCACCGGAGTTGATCCGTGCCATCCGTGAGATCGACTCCTTGGGCTATGACTGCGACTATATCAGTGAGCGGCAGCTTGCTCGCGCCAAGAAAGTAGGTGAGCAATGGATCACCGAGGCTGGCACACGCTATCGCGGACTCATCGATCCGACCAAGCCCATCGACAGTCAGACACTCGCACGTCTTGCCAACGCTGAACCGATGCGTACGCAACTGCACTTGAGAGCCATCCGGCGCAGAAACGGCATGGGCTATCATTATTTCATTGCCAACCTTACGCCCAACGATGTCGACAGCTACGTGCCGCTCGCCGTAGCGTGGCACGATGCGCTGTGGTACGACCCATTGACGGGTCGGCGCTATGCCGTGGAGCAGCGCAACGGACAACTGCATGTGGCACTGCGGAGTGGTGAAAGCATGATCCTCCAAACCTTCGACCGCACGCTGCCGCAGACGCTTGCCGCTCTGCCCCACCGTGCCCTGCCGGGAGACCAGACAAAAGTGCTGGGCGGTCCTTGGCAACTCGCCTTCGAGCAGTCGGCACCGACGGTGCGCCGCACGTGGAAGCTCGACAAGCCACAGACATGGGAAACGCTTGGCGACGACAGTGCTGCCGTGACAATGGGCAGCGGAGCCTATACCACCACATTCCGTCTGAGTGCTGACGAGGCGCGTCGGCCGTGGTTGCTCGACCTTGGCGATGTGCGTGAGTCGGCAGAGGTATGGGTCAATGGCCGCTTCGCCGGCTGTGCGTGGTCAGTGCCGTTTACCCTCGACGTGAGCGGACTGCTGAAGAAAGGCGACAACACGCTGCGCGTCGTGGTCACCAACCTTCCTGCCAACCGCATCGCAGACATGGATCGCCGGGGCATCACATGGCGTGTGATGAAAGACATCAACGTCGTCGACCTGCAATACCATAAGACTGGCTACGCCGATTGGACTCCCATGAAGAGTGGACTCAACGGTAGCGTCAAGCTGATAGAACTTCACCATTGATACGCTCTAAGGCAAGTGGCATGCGCTACACCTTATTATATATAGGCATGCTACACCTTATCATGTATATAACAAAAAGCAAAGCAATGAAACAGATCCTTCTTTTCCTCCTGCTGCTCTGTTGTGGCAGTGCAAATGCAGATACCTGGCCCGACGGCACACCGGTCGACGCGTGGTTCAGCGATACCACGAAAGTGGATGTGCGCAGCCTCGGCAAGCAATATGTCATCACCGACTATGGCGTGAGCGGCAATCCCACGCTCGTACAGACCTCAGCCATCCAGGCCGTCATAGACCGCTGCCAGCGCGAGGGCGGCGGTGTGGTCGTCATCCCGTCGGGCACTTTTCTCAGCGGTGCGCTGTTTTTCAAGCCGGGCACCCATCTCCATCTCTGTGAGGGAGCCACGCTGAAAGGCTCAGACCGCATTGCCGACTTTCCCGTGCTGACCACCCGCTTCGAGGGCGAGACCTGCAAGTATTTTGCCGCTCTCGTCAATGCCGACCATGTCGACGGCTTTACCATCACCGGCAAGGGCACCATCGACGGCAACGGCTATCACTATTGGCAGGAGTTCTGGATCCGGCGGCTGTGGAATCCCGACTGCACCAACAAGGATGCGCAGCGGCCCCGACTGGTATATATCAGCAATTCCAGTCGCGTCACCGTACAGGACGTGCATCTGATGAACAGCCCTGTATGGACCAACCATCTCTACAACTGCGATCACGTGCGCTATCTCGATTGCTTCATCTTTGCGCCTACTCAAGGCGTGAAAGCACCGAGCAGCGATGCCATTGACATCGACAAGTGCCACGACATCCTTGTGCGCGGATGCTATATGAACGTCAACGACGATGCCGTCGTGCTTAAGGGAGGTAAGGGCACCTATGCCGACACCATGGCTGTCAACGGTCCCGTCAGCCGCGTGCTTGTGGAGAACTGCCGTTACGGCACTGTGCACAGCATGCTCACCCTGGGCTCGGAGAGCCTCCACGACACCAACGTCATCCTGCGCAACTGCACGAGTGAGAACGCCGACCGCGTGCTCTGGTTGAAGATGCGGCCCGATACGCCACAACGCTACGAGCAGATTCGGGTCGAAGGCATCACAGGACGGGCCCGCAGCGGTCTCGTCATCCGCCCTTGGACACAATTCTTCCAGCTTGCCAGGCGACGCAATATGCCCAAGTCATCATGTAGAAACGTGACGCTGAAGAATATCCACATGGACTGCGACAACTTCTTCGACGTGGGTACCAGCGACAAATACAGTCTTGCTGATTTTGTCTTTGAGGATGTTCATGTCACCGACAAAGCCGGTAACTTCTCCTCTGCGCTTATTCCCGGCACCGTTGTCCGCAACGTGGTCATCAATGGTGACGCCAAAAAATAATGAGTTTCAGAAAATAGAAGAAAGACATGGAAGGCGTTTCCTCGAATAAAATCATAATAATCGTATGCTTTCACATGGCGGTCTGAAGCTCTTTGCTTATCTTTGCAGTGACCAAGACCAATGATTAAAAATCAGTAAACATCGACCAATGTATCGTTATCCCATCCGTTCTATATTCCGTCGGGGGTGGCTCAGCTCCCTCCTCCTTCTGTTCTTGTCCTTACCTGCTTGTGCCCAGCGTGACACGGTGAACATCGTCGACTGGCAGTTCACCCGTGCCGAACTGTCGCCTGCGCAGGCCCATCAAGGCCGTGGTGCGTGGCAGAGTGTGAGGTTGCCACACGACTTTCAGATCAGTCAGCCGTGGGTAGCTCCCGCTGCTGACGAGCACGCCGACAACCGTGATCAGGCTGCCAACGTCAAGAGCCGCCTCTCGTCGCGTGGCTTCAAGGAGATGGGAAAAGGCTGGTACCGCCGCACGTTCACGCCCGACAGCAGTTGGCGCGGTCGCCGCGTCGTGCTGGAGGTAGGCGGCATCATGCTCGTCGGCGATGTCTGGCTCAATGGTGAGCGCATCGGCGGCACGGAATACGGCTACGTCGGTTTCGGCATCGACATCAGCGACAGGTTGCGCTACGGTCAGGAAAACGTGCTCACCGTCTTGGCCGATACGCGTGGCCCGCAGAACTCACGCTGGTACACTGGTGGCGGACTCTTCCGCGACGTGAAGCTCATCGTCACCGACCGTCAGCTGTTTTTCGACCGCCATCCGCTACAGATCACAACCACAGACAACCGCGTCGTACATATCAAAGCTGCAGTTTCCAACTATGGGCGGCAACGGGAGGCACCGCTTGCCGTGCGCATCCTTGACGCCCAGGGACATGTGGTAGCCCAAGCCGACACCTTGTTGGCGCTGACCCGTCACCGTCACACGATGGAATATCCTTTGGCCGACATCACGATCGACCATCCTCATGTGTGGGATTTGGATACACCTTATTTATACAGTGCCGAGCTGACCCTTCGCGACGTCAGCGGACGGGTCGCCGACCGGGTGACAGAGCCTTTCGGTATCCGTACCATCGAGTACGGTCCTTCTTTTGGTTTCAAGCTCAACGGCCGCAAGGTGATCCTCAAGGGCATTGCCAACCACCACACCCTCGGCGCGCTCGGTGCCGCCGCCTATCCGCGTGCCATCGAGAAGCGCATCAAGTTGCTCAAGGACTTCGGCTTCAACCACATCCGCTGCTCCCACAATCCCTACAGTGAAGACCTCTACCGCCTTTGCGACAAATACGGTATCCTTGTCGTCGACGAGCTCTATGACAAATGGCTCACACAATATGCCGGAGGCCGGCAGCCGTGGATGAACCATTGGCAATACGATGTGCCGGAGTGGATACAGCGTGACCGGAACCATCCGAGCGTCGTCATGTGGAGCTTGGGCAATGAGTTGCAGACCTATCCCAATCTGCCTTTCAACGACTGGGGCGTGACACCCTATCGTTTGCTGCGCACTCTGCTGCGCCGCTACGACACTACGCGGCCCGTCACCGTGGCCATGCACCCGCGCGGCCGCAATTGGCAGACCGACTCGCTACCCTGCGACCTGGCGATGATCACGGACATCCAGGCTTACAACTATCGCTATATGTACTTTCCCGGCGACGGCCGACGTTTTCCCAACATGATCTTCTATCAGAGCGAGGCCAACCTGCCGATGATGGGTCCCAACTACTTCGACATGGATCTCAACCGTGTCGTGGGCCTGGCCTATTGGGGCATGATCGACTACAACGGCGAGAGTCTCGGATGGCCGCGCAAGGGATGGGACAACGGTGTCTTCGACCGCTCGCTGCTGCCTAAGCCGCAAGCCTATATGCTCAAGGCGATGTTCACCGACAAGCCTGTCGTGCACATCGGTGTGGCAGGTGGTAAGGAGGAGGCAATGACATGGAATGGTGTGACCTTCGGCGGCGATAAAGTCACGTGGCACTGGAACCGCATGACGGGCAAACGATATACCGTCTACACTTATACCAACGCTGAGGAGGTGGAACTCAGGCTCAACGGCAGAAGTCTCGGCGTGAAGAAAAACAGCTCAGATCCCAAGTCGCGTGACAAGATCCGGTGGGACGGCATCGCCTACGAGCCGGGCACGCTCCTCGCCATCGCCCGTAATGGTGGAAAAGAGGTGGCACGTCACGAGATCACCACGGCAGGACCTCTCAAGCGCTTGGCTCTCATCCCCGACAACGAGACGTGGAAGGCCGATGGTCAGGATCTGATGCACATCCGTGTGCTGGGGCTCGACGCAAAGGGACGGCGCACGCCACTGGCCAACGACACGCTCACGGTGCGCGTCAGCGGACCGGCGGAACTTGTGGCTGCCGACAACGGTGACATCACCGGCAACGCCATCGCCACCGATCCGACTACCACTCTCTATCAGGGCAACCTGCTCGTCATCCTTCGCGCAACGTCCAAGCCGGGGAAGGTGCGCGTGGAATTTGTCGACAAGGCAGGACGCGTGAGGGGTAAATGTACGCTGGCCACGAAGTGAATAAACAACGATTCATAAATAGGTTATAATATCGTTCAACTATGAGACATCTCTTTCATCTCTGCGCCTGTCTGCTGCTGTCCTTGACAGCACAGGCGCAAACGCAGACTTTCGACCTGTCGCGTCAGAGCAAGGCGGACAAGCCGTTCTCGTTTTCTGTGGCTGTGCCGGACGGCAACTATCGCGTCACGGTGGAACTGGGCAGCAAGAGCCATGAAGGCAACACGATGGTGCGTGCCGAGAGCCGCCGACTCTTTGTCGAGAACACGCCCACGAAAAGGGGTAAGTTCAAGACTTTCTCCTTTGTCGTGAACAAGCGATCGCCGTATATCACGGACAAAGAGCGGGTGAAACTAAAGCCCCGTGAGAAAGACTATCTCGACTGGGACGACAGTCTCAACTTGGAGTTCACCGGTCCGCACCCTGCCGTGCGGCGCGTGACAATAACGCCCGACACGACAGCCGTCACCCTTTTTCTCTGTGGCAACTCCACCGTTGTGGATCAGCCTTACGACCCCTATGCCTCATGGGGACAGATGATCACGCGCTGGATGGGCGATGGCTATGCAGTGGCGAACCATGCTGAGAGCGGACTCACCGCCTCGTCGTTTTATTTTCAGAACCGTCTCGACAAGATCCTGTCGATGATGCGGCCGGGCGATTACGTGTTTTGTGAGTTCGGCCACAACGACCAAAAGGAGAAAACGCCCGGCAGTGGCGCCTGGTATAACTTCTCCTATATGCTGAAGACCTATATCGACAAGGTGCGAGCTAAGGGCGGAAACATTGTCTTTGTCACGCCGACGCAGCGCCGTGCCTTCGACAACAGTCATCAGCATATCCTTGAGACCCACGGCGACTACCCCGATGCCATGCGTGCCGTAGCCAAGCGGGAGCATGTGCCTGTTATCGAGCTTCATGACATGACCCGCACGTTCTTTGAGACGCTTGGCTACGAGGGCAGCAAGCGTGCGCTGGTGCACTATCCCGCGGGCACATGGCCCAACCAGCCCAAGGCTTTGGCCGACAATACGCACTTCAATCCTTACGGTGCGTATGAGGTGGCTAAGATGGTGGTCATGGGCATGAAGAGCCTCAACCTGCCAATGATCAACGGTCTGCGTGACTGGAAAGACTTCGATCCTGCTCATCCCGACGATCCACAGCTCTTTCGCTGGACGCCCTCGGTACGCGTGGATGTGGTCAAGCCGGACGGAAACTAAGAGAAAGAGGCCCTCGGCAGAGGACCTCCTTTTTGGGACATCTCAAAGATCACGGGTGTGGCAATAGATGAGATGGCAAGGCTATAATGTTTGAGTGCCTTGTTTGTGTCGGTGTATGCTCTTCGACAACTGTTCGTAGAGTTGCTGGAGATTGGGATCATCGGCGAGGAGGGCAGACTGGGCGGCAATGACGTTTTCGTCGTAGCGGACGGCGGGACCCGTCTGAGCATCGTGGGGCGACAAAGAGTGGACTTTGCGCGCCGTCTCGTCGATGAGCGGGAGCATCACGTCGAAAGGCAGATGATGGGCGGCAAGGATACCGGCGGCAATGTCGTAGCAGTGGTTGACGAAGTTGCAAGCCCACACTGCTGACAGATGCAGGTACTTGCGGTCGGCGGTGGACAAGGGATAGACGCGACGGGTGACGGACTGCGCCAATGTGGTGAGCCGGGTGTGGGCGGTCTCGTCGTTCCATTCGATGAAGGTGGGGATGATGCTGAAGTCCACCTCACGTGCTTTCGAGAAAGTCTGCATGGGATAGAAGACGCCATAGTGCGGAGCCTTGTCCTTGAAGACGTCGAGAGGCATGGAGCCGGCGGTGTGGAGGAAAACTTTCTCCGCAAGGTCGCCGCCCGAAGAAGTCAGTGTGTGGGTCAGTTCCGCGATGACCTCACGTAAAGCCTTGTCCTTGATGGAAAGGATGTACACGTCGGCGTGGTTGTCGATGGCTGTCAGGTCGGTTGTTGCCGGACAGCCGAGGACGGTTGCTAAAGTTTCTGCAGAGGTTGCCGTGCGGCTATAAACCTGCAGGATGTCGTGTCCGGCCTTTTTCAATGCCTTGCCCAAGTTGGTGGCAAGGTTGCCGGCACCTATCAATACGATTTTCATGGATGCTTATTTCTTGTTGTTGACGTAGCTCAGTGCGGCACCGATGGCAGTGCAGAACTCGCTGCTCTCGGGTATGATGAAGCGCACGTCGTAGAGTTCTTCGAGTTTTGGGAAGAGCTCGTTGCACTGCGGCAGTCGTGAGAGGTTGCCGATGAGCACGAAGTCGCGAATGCCGCTGTTGAGTGAGCTGAGGATAGATGCTGAGCCGATGGCCTGCAGCACCATACAGATCAGACCCTTCGCGATGTCCTCGCGGCTGGCGTTGCCCTGGGCGTTGGCAAATAGGCTGGCGGTGGCGTCCATCGGCAGACCCGGTAGTGGGTGGGCCGAGATGTCGCCGATGCTCAGGTTGATGTGCGCGATGTCGCCGTCGAGAGCCATCTGCGAGATCTGCTTGATGTCGTCGGTTTGGAGTAGCAGACGGCTGAGGCCGTTGAGGGTACCGCCGCCGATGCCGATGCCGCCGAGGTGACGGATGGCGCCGTCCTGGTAAGAGACGAGCGACGTACCCGTGCCCATCGACACCACGATCATGCGGCTGAGCTTCGACTCAAAGGCCGCACCGAGTCCGTCGGCGATGAACTCCTCGACTTTCTGCGTGGTGAGACCGTAGATGGGGCTGTTGATATAAGCTGCGCCTACGCCGGTGAGCATCACGCGCTCCACGTCGTCGAGGGCGATGTCGTTGTCGTGGAGAAACTTCCCGAAGGCGCCGTAGAGCGAGGTGACGGGGTCGGTGGCCTTGATCCACAAGGGCGAGACGACCTCGCCGTCGCGGATTCCTACTATCTTTGTCGTGGAGATGCCCACGTCGATACCGATTGCTATCTTGTTCATGATCGATGTTGTTGTTGATGATAGGGATTATAGAAGCTATAGAGACTATAGAGGCTATAGAAGCTATAGAGATGATAGAAGCTATAGAGCCTATAGGAACTATCTAACCCTTAGAGACAGTCTACGATGTCCTTGGCCACATCGCGTTTGCTTTTCTTCGGGAAGTCGCGGCGACGGCCGTCGCGCGCGATGATGGCGATCTGGTTGTTGTCGCTGCCGAAGGTGGTGTCGGGGATGCGTGTGGAGTTGAGCACGATGAGGTCGGCATTTTTCTTCCGTAGCTTCTCCTCGGCATTGTGCACCTCGTTGTTTGTCTCCAGGGCGAAGGCCACAAGCTTCTGTCGGCTCGTTTTCATCTTGCCGAGCGCGGCAGCGATGTCCTGCGTGGGGAGCAGGTCGATGTGGAGCCCGTCCTTGCCCCGCTTGATCTTTTGGTCAGCGACAACCGCCGGTTTGAAGTCAGCGACAGCGGCGCAGAGGATTGCTATGTCGCAATGCGGAAAGGCCTCGGTGGCGGCATGGTACATCTCGTCGCAGCTCTCCACATCGATGCGGTGAATGGCCGGTGAGCACTGCAAGGCCACGGGTCCGGCGATGAGGGTGACGTCTGCTCCGCGTTGCAGGCATTCCTCGGCGAGGGCGAAGCCCATCTTGCCGGTGGAGTAGTTGCCGATGAAGCGCACGGGGTCGAGCTTCTCATAGGTAGGTCCGGCAGTGATGAGCACATGCTTGCCGGCGAGGGAGCGCGCCACGGGGGTCTGGCAGCTGCAGTTCGCGGCTTCTTCCTGAACAGTCGCCCCGGCGTTTCCTGCTTTGGTCTCAAAATACTCGTCGAGCGCGGCGATGATGTTCTCCGGTTCCTCCATGCGTCCTTTGCCCTCCAGTCCGGAAGCGAGAAAGCCAGAGCCCGGTTCGATGATATGGTTGCCATAGCCGCGTAGCGTCTCTAAATTGCGTTGCGTGGCGGGATGACAATACATGTCCAGGTCCATGGCGGGAGCAATGAAGACAGGCGCTTTCATGGAGAGATAGGTGGTGATGAGCATGTTGTCGGCGACGGCGTTTGCCATTTTGCCAAGACTGCTTGCCGTACAGGGCGCGATGAGCATGGCGTCGGCCCACAGTCCGAGATCCACGTGGGAGTGCCACGTGCCGTCGCGCTGTGCGAAGAAATCACTGATGACAGGTTTATGCGTCAGTGCGCTGAGGGTGACAGGAGTGATGAACTCCTTGCCCGCGGGCGTGATGACGACCTGCACTTCGGCCCCGCGCTTGACGAGTCCGCGGATGATCAGACAGGACTTATACGCTGCGATGGAGCCTGTGATGCCCAATACGATTTTCTTTCCTTTTAGCATTTCGCTGCGAGTTGAAATGAATAAATGAGCTTGGTCTTTACAGACAATTGCCTTATTGGCTACAAAGTTACAAAATAATTATATAACTTTGCACTTGTAAAAGAACTAATCAACATGGGTTATTTAACAACAGACAAGAAAAAGATTACAACAAAGACTATTTTGGAGATGAAAGCCGCGGGCGAGAAGATAGCCCAGATGACGGCTTACGACTTTACGACGGCTGGCATTCTCGATCGTGCGGGCATCGACGCGATCCTCGTCGGTGACTCTGCCTCGAACGTGATGGCGGGCAATGCCGACACGCTGCCGATCACCGTGGATCAGATGATCTACCATGCGCGCGCCGTGGCGCGTGCATGCCAGCACTGCTTAGTGGTGTGCGACATGCCGTTCGGCTCTTATCAGGTGAGCCGCGAGGAGGGTGTGCGCAATGCCATCCGCATCATGAAGGAGACGGGTGTCGACGCCGTGAAGATGGAAGGCGGAGCGTCTATTGCCGACACGGTGCGCGCCATCGTGGAGGCCGGTGTGCCTGTCGTGGGACATTTAGGACTCACTCCGCAGAGCATCCATAAGTTTGGCGGCTATGGTCTTCGTGCCAAGGAGGAGGCTGAGGCGCGTCAGCTGCTCGCCGACGCTCATGCCCTCGACGAGGCCGGTGTCTTTGCCATCACGCTCGAGAAGGTGCCTGCCAAGCTGGCGGCGCAGGTGACTCGCGAGGTCAAGGCGGCTACCATCGGCATTGGCGCCGGACCCGATACTGACGGTCAGGTGCTCGTCTATGCCGATGCGCTGGGCATGACGCAGGGCTTCAAGCCGAAGTTCCTCCGCCACTTCGCCGATGTCTGCAAGTGCATGACAGATGGTGTGCAGGCGTATGTGCAGGCCGTGAAAGGCGCTGACTTCCCCAACGAGGAGGAGAGCTACGGCCTCACCCCCAGCCCCTCTCCAAAGGAGAGGGGAGTGATATGTTAGATAAACAATAGCAGCCTCACCCCCTGCCCCTCTCCAAAGGAGAGGGGAGTGATATGTTAGATAAACAATAGCAGCCTCACCCCCTGCCCCTCTCCAAGAGAGAGGGGAGTGATATGTTAGATAAACAATTATTTGAGCATGAAGAAGAATTCCCAAAAGGACACACTTTCGCCATTCCCTTCGCCCGCAGAGCATTCTACTCCCCTCTCCTTTGGAGAGGGGCATGGGGGTGAGGCTGTAGAGGAGCTGGGGGTGAGGCTGTTATCCTCTTAGCCAGTTCTCCACGATCTTGCTGCCCATCGGTGTGAGCACGCTTTCGGGGTGGAACTGTATGCCGTGGATGTTGTAGTGCCGGTGCCGCAGTCCCATGATCTGTCCGTCGTCGCTGACGGCAGTGACCTCGAGGGCGGCGGGGAACTCCGTGCGGCTGACCACCCAGCTGTGGTATCGTCCCATGAGCAGTCGCTTGGGCAGTCCGTCGAAGATCGGGTCGTTGCCAAACTGTGTGCCCTCGGTGGCAACACCGTGATACACCTCGCTGAGGTTCTCAAGTTTGGCACCGAAGACCTCGCCGATGGCCTGATGACCGAGACACACGCCGAGCATGGGCTTGCGGCCGGCATAGGTCTTGATGACGTCGAGGAGGAGTCCTGCCTCGCTGGGGATGCCCGGTCCGGGACTGAGGATGATTTTGTCGAAGGGCTCCAACTGGCCGAGCGTGAACTGGTCGTTGCGGTAGACCTCCACCTCGGCACCTAATTGCTTCACCAAGTGCGCGAGGTTGTACGTGAAGCTGTCGTAATTGTCTATGATAACGATTTTCATATCATTCTGGTATTCTCAAATTCTTGATGGAATAAGTCTGTTTCTGCTGCTTATTCGTACTTTGAATTTCTGTTCTTCTCTACGTTTTTATAGCTTCTCCGCAATCTTGATGGCCTTGACGAGAGCACCGAGCTTGTTGTTGCTTTCGTTGAGCTCATAGGCGTCGTTGCTTTTTGCCACCACGCCGCTGCCGGCCTGGAACCACAGTTCGCCGCCACGGCTGATGAAGGTGCGGATGACGATGGCTTGGTTGAGGTTGCCGTTGAGTCCGATGAAACCGATGCATCCGCCGTAGGCACCACGGTTGTGGGGCTCCATCTCGCTGATGAGCTGCATGGCGCGCACCTTAGGCGCACCCGAGAGCGTGCCGGCGGGGAAGGTGTCGAAGAACGCCTTGATATGGTCGGCACCCTTGTTGAGCTTACCGCTGACGCGGCTGACGAGGTGGATGACGTGGCTGTAGAACTGCATGTCTTTATAGAAGTCCACCTTCACGTCGTGGCAGTTGCGGCTCAGGTCGTTGCGTGCGAGGTCCACGAGCATCACGTGCTCAGCGTTTTCCTTCGGGTCGTTGCGCAGGAACTCAGCGGCCCGGCGGTCCTGTTCGGCATTGCCCGTGCGCTTAGTAGTACCGGCGATGGGGTCGATATACGCCGTGTCGCCCTCAATGCGGTTGTGGGTCTCGGGGCTGGAGCCGAAGATGCGGAAACCGCCGAAGTCGAAATAGAAGAGGTAGGGCGACGGGTTGATGGAGCGCAGGGCGCGGTAGAGCTTGAAGTCGTCCCCCTCGTAGCGCTGGACAAAGCGGCGCGAGATGACGATCTGGAAGACGTCACCGCGCAGGCAGTGCTTGACGCAGCGGCGGATGTTGGCCTTGTGCTCCTCGTCGGTGAGCGTGGAGGTTGCCTCGCCCACAGGGTGGAAGCTGTAGGGCTTCACGCTCGCCTTGTTCACCGCACGCTGCAAGTCGGCGAGCTGGCGGTCGCCGTCGTCGCTGTTCTTGGCCAGGGTGATAAATGTCATCGTGTTGTTGAAGTGGTCAAAGACGATGAGGTCGCGGTAGAGGATATAGTAGATGTCGGGGGCATCGTTTTTTGCCATCGTGGTGTCCTTGACCTCGATGTTCTCGAAGTAGCGCACGGCGTTGAAGGCCGTGTAACCGTATAGTCCGCAGAAGTTTGCGCCTTCGCCCTCGATATGGAAGCGATGGATGAAGTTGTCGAAGTCTTTGACGATGGCGAGCTTGCAGGCTTCTCCCTTTCCGGGTCCTGTGGCGGGCAGCTCGTGTTCCTCGGTGGTGCCGTCGGGCAGCGTGACGATCGTCTTGCCGTGGCTGACGGCGATGGATGCGATCGGGTTGATGCCGATAAACGAGCGTGCGTTTTCCGAGCCGTGATAGTCCGAGCTCTCCATCAGCGCACTCTGTGGATAGATGTCGCGCAGCCGCATGTAAACGGCAACGGGTGTATAGAGGTCGGCGAGAATCTTACTTGTTCTCGTCTCAAACTTAAAACTTTCCATATTCTTTCGCCATG
This sequence comes from Hallella absiana, assembly GCF_025457485.1. NCBI lineage: Bacteria > Pseudomonadati > Bacteroidota > Bacteroidia > Bacteroidales > Prevotellaceae > Hallella > Hallella absiana. The sequence goes on along the minus strand of NZ_JAMXSP010000010.1, from coordinate 61,667 downwards.
TCTTTGTGAGTGAGATAAGTGTTCATGTCCTTGTCGCCACGTCCGCTGACGGTGAGCACCACCACGTCGGAGGGTTTGAAGGACAGTTTGCGGAGGGCAGCGACAGCGTGTGCGCTCTCGATGGCGGGTATGATGCCCTCGGTGCGTGTGAGCTCATAGCCGGCATAGATTGCCTCGTCGTCGTTGATGGCGAGCACCTTTTCGCGTCCCTGCTGTGCGAGATATGCGTGCATGGGTCCGATGCCCGGGTAGTCGAGACCGGCCGAGATGGTGAATGCCTCCTTGATCTGTCCGTCGTCGGTCTGCATCACCAGCGTGCGTGCGCCGTGGATGATGCCCTCGGTGCCACAGTGCATGGTGGCTGCCGTGTAGTCGGTGTCGATGCCGTGGCCGCCTGCTTCGGCAAGCACAATCTTCACGCGGTCGTCGTCGACATAGTGATAGATAGTTCCGGCGGCGTTGCTGCCACCGCCCACGCAGGCGATGAGATAGTCGGGATAGTCACGTCCTATCTTCTCCTGTAGTTGCCACTTGATCTCTTCGCTGATGACGCTCTGCATCTTCGCGACGATGTCGGGGTAGGGGTGCGGGCCCATCGTGGAACCGACGAGATAGAAGGTATCCTCGGGATGGCAGCACCAGTCGCGGATCGCTTCCGAGCAAGCATCGGAGAGCGTCATGTTGCCGGTGGTCACCGGATGCACCTTTGCGCCGAGCATCTTCATGCGCTCCACGTTGGGATGCTGTCGCTCCACGTCGGTCTTGCCCATGAAGATCTCGCAGTCCATGCCGAAGAGCGCGCAGACCGTGGCTGTTGCCACGCCGTGCTGACCGGCGCCGGTCTCAGCGATGATGCGTGTCTTGCCCATCTTGCGGGCGAGGAGAATCTGTCCGATGGCGTTGTTGATCTTGTGCGCTCCCGTGTGGTTAAGGTCCTCGCGTTTGAGATAGAGCTGACAGCCGTAGCGCTCGCTCATGCGCTTGGCGTAGTAGAGTGGTGAGGGACGGCCGGCGTAGTCGCGCAGCAGCGTGCGAAACTCCTGCTTAAACTCCTCGCTCTCGATGATCGGCAAGTAAGCGTCTTGCAGGTCGTGTACACATTTATATAATATCTCTGGGACGTAGGCTCCGCCAAACTGGCCGTAAAAACCGGACTTTGTTGGAGAAGCCTCATCACTTACAGCCTCACCCCCATGCCCCTCTCCAAAGGCGAGGGGAGTAGAATGCTCTGCGGACGTTATGTGTTCCTGTTTTTGTTTTCTTTCTTTGTCTTCCATATCTTTAATCTTTATTATTTTGCTTTTATTATTGTGTTCTTTTTATTGTTTATCCCTCATATCACTCCCCTCTCCCTTGGAGAGGGGGTTGGGGGGTGAGGCTGCAAGTGATGAGGCTGTTTTTTATTCAATCCCCAATATCTTTCTTAGCCTTTCCAATGTTTTTCCTGTGTCAAAAAGAACTTCTTCATTGGTAAACCGAACCACATCAAATCCCAAGTGGTTGAGATCTTCTGTTCTACGAGCATCATCCTCCATCTGTTGCCGTTCAGCGTGGTAGCCCCCATCTACTTCAATGACAAGTTTGTATTCTAAACTGACAAAGTCGACGATATAATCCCCAATGATATGCTGTCGTCTGAAATGATAGGTATGCTGATAGTCTCGAAGATGATCCCACAGGTATCTTTCTGCCACGGTCATGTTTTGTCGATTCTCTTTAGCAAACTGTTTCAGTAAGCCATATCTATCAGGAGAAGCAGTCATGTAAGCATAAGTAGGAGCCCCACCCCCTTGCCCCTCTACAGCCTCACCCCCATGCCCCTCTCCGAGGGAGAGGGGAGTAGAATGCTCTGCGGGTGATGGATACTTCGAAAGTGTGTCCTTTTGGGAATTCTTCTTCATACTCAAATAATTGTTTATCTAACATATCACTCCCCTCTCCCTTGGAGAGGGGTTGGGGGTGAGGCTGTTGGAGAGGGGTAAGGGGGTGAGGCAGCTATTGTTTATCTAACATATCACTCCCCTCTCCCTCGGAGAGGGGGTAAGGGGGTGAGGCTGCTCTAATGCGTCAAACAATAGGTCAAGGGCGCGATCCGGGTCTTTTGTCTCGTTGAGCAACGTGACGAACTTCGAGCCGATGATGGCACCGGCGGCATTCTGCTGTGCGCTCTCTAAGGTCTGCTTGTTGCTGATGCCGAAGCCGATCATGCGAGGATTGTGGAGGTTCATGGAGTTGATATGGCGGAAATAAGCCTGCTTGGCCTCGCCGAAGTTAGACTGTGCCCCCGTGATGCTTGCAGAGGACACCATATATATAAAGCCGTCGGTGTGCTCATCGATGAAGCGGATGCGCTCCTCGCTGGTTTCCGGCGTGATCATCATGATCACACGGATGTCGTATTTGTCGGCGATAGGCTTCACCACATCCATATAGTCCTTGAAGGGCAGGTCGGGGATGATGCAGCCACTGGCACCGCTCTCCACACAGCTACGGAAGAAGTCCTCCAAACCATAGTGCATGATGACATTGAGATAGCCCATCATCACCAGTGGGATGGTGACCTGGTCTTTGATCGCTTTCAGTTGCGCGAAGATCTTCTTGAGCGTAGTACCATTCTTCAAGGCTACTGTGCCCGCACTCTGAATCACCGGGCCGTCGGCAAGTGGGTCGCTGAAGGGAATGCCTACCTCGATCATGTCGATGCCATGACGCTGCATGGCGAGAATCACGTCGGCCGTTCCCTCCAATGTCGGGCAGCCGACGCAGAAATAGAGCGACAGCAACTTGCGGTCGCCACGGGTGGAAAAAAGTTGGTTGATCTTATTCATATTCCTATTTTATTGTTTGTTCAATTGATGAAGGAAGTTTTGCAGCAGGTTTATATCCTTCATTCCCGGAGCTGTCTCGAACTTGCTGTTGAGGTCTATGCCGACGCATTGTGGATGGTGGAAGTCACGCAGTCGGTCAATGTCGTCCGGTCCAATACCGCCGCTAAGCAAGAATGGCGTCTGCCCCGTGTAAGCCTCAAGTACCGACCAGTCGTATTTCTGTCCGCTGCCGCCGTAGCCTTTGCATTTCGTGTCGAAGAGAAAGAGGTCGACATGCCCCTCGTATGGCTCGCAACGTTTCAAGTCCTCAGCACTGGATACGCTGATGGCCTTGATGATCTTGATCTGTGGTGCGATGTCGGGGACGAGTGTCCGCCGCAGGTTGTCGATCATCACGGGACTCTCATCACCGTGAAGTTGCACGTAGCTCAGATGATAGTTGTACACGGCGGTGACAATGTTCTGAGGCATGTCGTCGACGAAGACGCCGACGAATTTTGGAATTGCAGCCTCACCCCCTTGCCCCTCTCCGAGGGAGAGGGGAGTAGTTACTTTGTTAAACGGGGCCTTGGATTGCGTTGACTTTAACTGTGCCGATACTGGCTGTTTATTGCGTGTCTCTCCTTTCGTTTCTTCCGCTTTCAATTGTTTATCCAGCATATTACGCCCCTCTCCTTTGGAGAGGGGATCGGGGGTGAGGCTGCTATAATCCGGAATGATCCCCGCATCCGACGAGATGCTCTCGACATATCGCGGACTCTTAGGGTAGAAGATCAGACCGATGAGGTTCACGCCTAAGGCCGCCACCTCGCGGATGTTCTGCGCGTCGCGCATGCCACAAACCTTGATCAATGGATAGTTCATAACGCTATGGCCTTCATTCAACATTCATCTTTCAACACTCAACATTCGTATCAGTCTTGCCAGTTGCTCGCCGGGATCGTCTGCTTTCATGAAGTGTTCGCCCATGAGGAAGCCGTGGAAGCCCACCTCGCGCAGCTGTCGGATGGTGTCGGGATCGCCGATACCACTCTCGCTCACCGTGCACACACCTTTCGGCAGACGCTCGGCGAGACGGAAGCTATTGTTCACGTCGGTGACGAAAGTACCGAGGTTGCGGTTGTTGATGCCGTACATGTCCGGCTCTATGTCGGCGTATTCAAAGTCCTCCTCGCCGTGCATCTCCAGCAGAGCCTCCAGTCCGAGTTCGTGTGCCATGTGCAGGAGGTCGCGGCATTTGTCCTTTTCCAGGCAGGCAGCGATGAGCAGTACGGCAGAAGCACCGCAGTAGCGGGCTTGGAAGAGCTGGTATTCGTCGATGACAAAGTTCTTATATAATATAGGTATCGTCACGCCGGCTGCCCTGGCCTGCTGGATATACTCGTCGTAGCCACCGAAGAATTTCGTGTCGGTGAGGATACTCAGCGCGGCAGCTCCGTGTTGCTGATAGCTCAGGGGGATAACCGAAGCCTTGCCTTCCTGCTTGATCCATCCTTTGCTGGGCGACTTGCGTTTAAACTCAGCGATGATGCCCGTTGGCGAGTCCATGAGAGCCTGGCGCATCGAAGCCGGTGCGCTGGTCTCCTTCTTGATCTGTTCCTCCACGAGCGAATAGAGGCGGCGGGGCGGGATGAAGTCCATCCGCTCCTGCAGTTCCTCCACTTTGTGGGCTACGATTTCTTCTAATATATCCATGTTATTCTGTTTTTCTACAAGTTTCTCCCCCTTTACGAGTTGAGTTCCACAAACTTCTTGAAGGTGTTGAGCGCCTTGCCACTGTCGATGCTCTCGCGTGCGATGTCTATGCACTCCTCAATCGTTTTCTTACCTTTCTCATAGACTTGTATGCCGAAGGCAGCGTTGGCGAGGACGATGTTTTTCTGTGCGGGCAGTGCTTTGTTGGCCAGTACGTTGTCAAAGATCGCCTTAGCCTCTTCCTCAGTGGCACCTGCCTGTATCTCCTCCGGTTTGGCGATGTCGAAGCCGAGTTCGGCGGGTTTGAAGACGCGCTCATAGTCGGCAGTGGTCACCTTAAACGGTCCTGTGAGCGAGATCTCGTCATATCCGTCGATGCTGTTGACGATGCCGTAGTCGATACCGATCTTTTGGTAAACCTGCTGATAGAGGCGCATCTGGTCGAGGTTGGCCACGCCGAGCAGCTGGCACTGCGGTTTTGACGGGTTGATGATCGGGCCGAGGAGGTTGAAGAATGTCGGGAAGGGCAGGGCCTTGCGGATGGCACCGACGAACTTCATGGCCTTGGCGAAGAGCTGCGCATGGAGATAGACGATGCCGCACTCGTTGATAGAGCGGTTGAGCTTATCGAGATCAGCGGTGAAGTTCACGCCGTGGTTCTTGATGACGTTCGACGCGCCGCTGACGCTTGTGGCGGCATAGTTGCCGTGTTTGGCCACTTTGTATCCGGCACCGGCGATGACGAAGCAGGCTGTCGTGGAGATGTTGAACGTGTTCTTGCGGTCGCCGCCGGTACCCACCACGTCGATGTAGCGGTCACAGTCCAAGGGTACGGGCACGCCCGTGGCGAGGATGCCGTCGCGGAAACCTAAGAGCTCCTCCACGCTGATGCCGCGCATCTGTATGGCGGTCAGCAGGGCGGCGATCTCCGCGTCGTTGAGCTCACCGCGCGTGATGGCGATGAGCAGTTCCTTTGTCTCTTCACGTTGCAGCTCCTCATGGTTGAGGAGACGGTTGAAAATAGCCTTGATATCCATAAGCGTATATTTTTTAATTGTTATATGTCTTGTTTATCTTTGTTGCTTTTCCTTATCCAACATTCCCTCACAGAAGGATATTGAACATTCATCATAGAACATTCAACATTAAAAAAGGCCTGTCGCAAGAACGACAGGCCTTTGTATGTTGTTGGATGTAGTACCCACACGGCTTCTCGACTCACGACTTTTTAGATCTTGAGCTACGCCACCACCAATATGCAGATACGTGATTCTTCATCTTTCTTGTTGTTTTTATATTTCGGGTGCAAAGATACAAGTTTTCCTTTAAACTGCAAACGTTTTGAGTGTAAAAATATCAATTCGTTGCATTTTTAACATTTATACCGATCATCTTTACCTTTTCCTCAAAGTCATCCTTATCGCCTTTGGCTCCTTTCTTCACGCGCGCGCGATAATTATATATGGTGTTGACGCTATAGTGCAGGAACTCTGCGATCTTGGAACTGTCGTTGATGCCGAGACGGATGAGGGCAAAGATACGAATGGACGTGCTGAGCTGTCCGTCTTTCTCCACGCTCAGCTGTGCATCGGGACGCAGCAACGCATTGATGTCGTCGACGAAATGAGGAAAGAGATGGATGAAAGCCGAGTCGAAGCTCTTGTATAGTTCACTGGCATCTTCGTCGTCGCTTTCCTTGTTGTGGAGGATTCGCTCGAGTTCAGCGTATTGTTTGCTTTTGAGATAACGTGCCGTGCGCTTTTTGATTTTGTCGATACGGTTGACATAAAGGCTGCACAACTCCAGGAACCGGCCGATGTATTCTTCTTTGACACGGTTGCTGTCGGCGAGTCGTATGTTGCTGTCGGCGAGTCTGGCATTGCTTTCTTGCAGGTTGGCATTGCTGAGATAGAGCAGGTTGCGCGTGCGTCGGATGTGGTTGCGCTGCTTCATGGTCATCAACAGCAGTATGATGACAAAGATACAGAGTACGCTCAGAGCACACAGCGAAGCCATGAGGCGGCGTTGACTCTGCTCGCTTGCGCTCTTGTATTGTCCGGCGAGGCTGGCCATGAGCGGGGCCACCTGCCACTTTCTCTGACGTGCGCCGAAGGTATTTGCGCACGCGCTGGCAAAGCTGATATAGCGGTAAGCACGTTTGAGGTCGCCTTTGAGCATGAGTTGATTGGCCAGTTCCCAGATCGAACCTTGATCCGTGACGCCGAGTTGGATGTCGTTGATGACCGATTGTGTCACCCAATACATCATCTTCGTGGTGTCGCCGAGTGCCTTATAGGCCAGATAGCGGTAGAGGGCAACCAAGGCGTAGCCGTGTGAGTTCGGTGCTGTCTGCTTCATCCACCGGTCGTTGTATCGTAGTGCTTCTTGGGTTTTGCCATGCGCGATGAGTTGGTTTTGGTAGGTTTCGCGGTAGATGTCGTCATCTTTACTGACCAACGTCATCATAGCTTTCTCATACTTCTTTTGCAGAGCTTCATAGTGGCGCTTCATCACCGGCAGTGTTGTGTAGAAGGCGAGCTCACCGTTGAGCGCATAGCGAGCCACGTCGTAGAGAGTCTTTCCGCGGCGGTCGAGTGTGGTCGTGTCTATCTCTTGCAGGCAGATGCGGGCCTCGTCGTAGAATCCCGAGTTGATAAAATACTTTGCCAGCATAGCCCGGCAATGATTGGCCTCTTGCCGCCGCCCTTCTTTCTCTGCCAGGGAGATGCACCGATTGAGATAGGCGCATGCCTGACTGTGGATATAGGGATTATATAACAGGTATAGGTCATAGCACAGTTGATATTGCCGGTGAACATTCTTCGTGGCCTTGAGTTGTCGCTCAAGGACTTTGATTTTCTGTTGCCGTTGCGCAATATATTGTGCCGACCGGGCGATAGCGTCGTCAAGCCGGGTGTATTCTTTTTCCATGTCGATGTTGGCGGCTGAGACAGAAAATGCTGCCAGCATTGCGATGATGATCATAAGAGTTCGAGTCATTTTGGTAAATAGGCTTTATGTCGTTCTTGGTTTTTGTTGGTCACAAAGGTACAAAAATGCCTTTAAACGGCCAAATTTTGGTTGAAAGTCTATCGTACTCTTCCCCTTCGCATCCACTCTTTTAATATATCTAAAATCTCGTAACAGGCTTATACATAGCTGTTTCACGTTTTGAGTCCTCTATAAGCGTCCACTTTTTCAGCTCTCTGTGTTTTTAGTATGAAAAAAGGCTATTATCTTTGCACCAACGATTGACAGTCGTTAAAACCTAAAATGGGAATGACAATAAACCATATACAATATTAACCATCAAAACCCAACGATCATGAAAAGAATCAAAACCATGTTGACGGCGACGGCTTTGCTTGTCACCTCATCGTTATGGGCACAGCAGAAGAACTATTCCGGCACCGTGCTCGACGATCATGGAGAACCGATCATCGGCGCTACTGTCAAAGTACCGGGCTCCTCGACGGGAGTGATTTCCGACCTTGACGGTCACTTCACCATTACGGCCAATCCCGGCACCAAGATAGAGGTGTCGTATGTAGGTATGCAGACACAGACGCTCTCTGTGGCTGACAATATGCGCGTGACCTTAAAGGACGATGCCAAGACGCTCGGCGATGTGGTCGTCATCGGCTATGGTGTCCAGAAGAAGAGCGTCGTCACGGCCTCTATCGCTAAGGTCGATGCCGAAGATCTCGAAGGCAAGACACAGCTGCGCGCCGAGGATGCCTTGAAAGGTCTGGCCGCCGGCGTCAACGTCACGAGTGCTTCCGGACAGCCCGGTGCCAAATCTATGATTCGTGTGCGTGGTATCGGCACGATCAACAATTCCGATCCTCTTTATATCATCGACGGCATGGCTACCGATCAAAACGGCATGGAGCTCGTCAACCCCGAGGATATTGAGAGCATCGAAGTGCTCAAAGACGCTGCTTCCGGAGCCATCTACGGTTCGCGTGCAGCCAACGGTGTCATCCTCGTCACCACGAAGAAAGGCGCGAAGGGCAAAGCCAAGATCAACTATAACTTCTCTTATGGCTGGCAGAGCCCATGGCGCAAGCGCGATGTCACTGGTGCTACCGACTATGCCATCCTGCAAAACGAGAAATATGTCAACGGCGGGCAGGCGCCTCTCTATGCCGACCCTTACAACCTCACCGATGTCAACGGCAATGCCGTGAAGGGCTTCGGCACCAACTGGCAGAACGAACTCTTCAACGACAACGCGCCCATCGTGCAGCACGACCTCTCCATCAGCGGTGCCTCCGACAAGGTCAACTACTATCTCTCCATGGGCTACATGACCCAAGAGGGTATCGTCGGCGGAAACTACGGACAGTCGAACTACGACCGTCTGACGCTGCGCTCCAACACCAGCTACACGCTGTTCGACTTCTCAAAAGAGCGCAACTTCCTCAACAAGCTCGACCTTGGTGTCAACGTCGGCTACATGCGCGTACACAACACAGGCATTGACGCCAACTCCACCTGGGGCTCACCGCTCGGATCGGCACTGTATCTCTCACCGATCTTGCCCGTCACCATCACCAATCCGGATGTCGCAGCAGCCATGGAGAAGCAGTATAGTGCCTACGACCTCTACAAGGATGCCAACGGCAATCCTTATACCGTGCCCGGATATTTCGGTTCTTATCAAGAGCAGAACAACCCTTTGGCCATGATGCAGGGACATGCCACACGCAACTGGTCGCATAAGATCATGCCGAAGTTCTCCCTCGACCTGCAGCTCTTCGACAACCTGAAGTATCACTTTGCCTACAGTGCCGAGCTCTCCTTCTGGGGCTACGATGCTGCCACGACACAGAAATTCTATCTCTCAGGCAACAACAATGCCGACCACACCTCTGCCACCTCTTATAAAGGTGACAACAACTCCTGGCAGGTCGACAACACGCTGTCCTACGACAAAACCCTTGGCAAGCACACCTTCGGCGTTGTCCTCGGACAGTCTGCCAGCAAGTTCAAGGGCAGTGAGCTCGGTGGCGGTGCCTGGGATCTCATCAATATCTACAAGCCATCCATCAACTATACCAACGGCAACGGACAGGTCGTCTACAGCACCGACGCCGACGGCAAGATCACAGGAGCCACGGCACATTTCAACACATGGGGTGGACCTTACACCGAGCACCGGTTGTCTTCACTCTTCGCCCGTCTGAGCTACAACTACGACGAGCGCTACATGGCGCAGTTCACCGTGCGCCGTGATGGTTCCAGCCGCTTTGGTTCTGACAATCTCTACGGCACTTTCCCCTCCTTCTCCTTGGGATGGAACATCATGAACGAGAAGTTTATGCTCCCCACCCACAACTGGCTCAGCAATGCCAAGCTGCGTTTCAGCTGGGGTAAGAACGGCAACGAGAATATCGGCGACTTCGCTTACACCACGCTGACCTCCATGGGCAACGACTACTATTTCGGCACCAACAGCGTCAAGAACCATGGTTCCAAGGCCAACCGCCTGCCCAATCCCAACCTGAAATGGGAGGAGAGTGAGCAGACCGACATTGGTCTTGACCTCGGTTTCTTCAACAGTGCCCTGACCTTCACCGTCGACTACTTCATCAAGAAGACCAACGGTATGATCATCGCCATGCCTATCCCAAGCTATGTCGGTGAGACTTCCCCACTGGCCAACGTCGGCGATATGAAAAACTCCGGATGGGAGTTTGAGCTCGGCTACAAAGGCCACGCAGGTGATTTCCGCTATGGTCTGAAGGCCAACGCCTCCTATCTCCACAACGAGCTCACCAACTTGGGTAATGCCACGGGCTTCCTCGACTGGGGCATCTCACAGTTCTCCGACGGCGGAACGCGCGCTGAGAATGGACAGCCCTTCCCCTTCTTCTACGGTTACAAGACCGCCGGGGTCTTCCAGACCGTCGACGAGGTCAACGCCTACAAGAATGCTGACGGCAAGCTCATTCAGCCCAATGCCGTTCCCGGCGACCTTCGCTTCGTCGATGTCAACGGCGATGGAAAGATCACTTCCGATGACCGTACCAACATCGGCAACGGTACGCCTAAGTGGACCTTCGGCTTCAACCTCAACGGCGAGTATAAGGGCTTCGACATCAACCTCTTCTTCCAGGGCGTGAGCGGCGTGGACGTCTTCGATGCTACCTATCGTCAGGATATCGCATCGGGCAACTATCCTTCCTGGATGCTCAGCCGCTGGACAGGTCCCGGCACGTCTGACCGTGTCCCACGACTGGCTCTTGGCGACACCAAAAACTGGGTGGTCAGTGACCTCTACGTCCGCGACGGCTCTTATCTGCGCCTGAAGAACTTCCAACTTGGCTATACGCTGCCCCGCTATCTGACGCAGCGACTCGGCGTCGACCGCTTCCGCCTCTTCGTCATGGCCGAGAATCTCATCACCTGGACCAAGTACTGGGGCTTCGATCCTGAGATTGGCTCCGGCAGTACCTCGTTAGGTGTCGACTACGGCGTATATCCCCAGGCACGCACCTGGTCGGTAGGTTTTAACATCACTCTTTAACTGAAAAAAGCAGAAACCATTATGAAAACCAAGAAATATATCTATGTAGGAGCTTTGGCCGCTGCCTTTCTCTTGGGCTCATGCAGCGACGACTTCCTCAAAGTAGAGAATCCCAGTGGTGAACCACTGGAGGAATACTATACCACCGACGCCCATCTGCAGGAATCGGTGACCGCTGCCTACGACCCGCTCCACTGGCCCGACTGGGACGGCACGGCTTACAATGCACTGAATATCGACGCCGAGATCATGGGCGACGACTTCTTCCCCGGTGGCAGCAATATCTCCGATAACCAGCACTGGCACAAGCTCTTCAACTTCGAAGGCGATGGCAATAACACGCTCTCCACGCTTTGGGGTGACTTCTACTCCGGCATCAAGCGCTGCAACGACGTGCTGACCTACTGTGCCTACGATGCCAATAAGGACAACACCAATTTGCCAACCTATATCGAGCAGGCCCGCCTGCTGAGAGTCTACTATTATGATATCCTCTGGCACTACTACGGCGATATTCCCTTCTACCTCACCAACCTCTCCAGTCCTTACCAGGCCGAGCAGATCTCTGCCGACAAGGTCTACGAGAACCTCATCGCCGAGATGGAAGACATCCTCAAGAACAATGTCCTGCCCATGCGCTGGGACAATGCCAACGCCGGACGCGTGAGCAAGGCCTTCGCCTATATGCTCTATGCCGAGCTGGTGATGTACCAAAACGACACAGCACGCTACCCCCAGGCTCTGGCCTACATGAAAGAGATCATCAGCAGTGGTGACTATCAGCTCATGACCAACTTCGCTGACATCTGGAAGGAGAGCGGTGAGTGGGGATCGGAATCGATCTTCGAGGTCAACTATCAAGACGACCAGGCCGGGCGCGACTGGGGCACCTCTAAGTCGGCGGGCGGTACCGTGCTTCCCACGCTCATCTCACCCAACGGCTGGCAGGGCGGCGACGGATGGTCGGCCGGTCAGGATGGCTGGGGCTTCCTGCCCATGCGGGTCGAGACCTACAACATGTATGAGGACGGCGATCAGCGCCGCGAGGCTACTTGTTGGGATCTCCGCAGCCTCCTTGGCACCGACAAAGACTATAACGCACGCTATCAGGATACCCATCTCTGGCTGGCTAAATACCGTCCGATGGACGACAACAACAAGGATTGTCCGACGTCGAAAAACCTCAACTACAACAACAATCTGCGTATCTACCGCTATGCCGAGACGCTGCTCAATGCCGCTGAACTGACGCTGGCCACCGGTGGCAGTAATGCCGAGGCTACGGGATACCTCAATCAGGTGCACCGCCGTGCCGGGCTGCCTGCCATGCAGAGCATCACTGAGGACGACATCCTCAACGAGCGACACCTCGAGTTCGTCGGCGAGGGCAAGCGCTATTTCGACCTCGTGCGTACCGGCAAGGCGGCTACTACGCTGGTTGCCATACCGGGATCTGACCGTACCAACAGCTGGACACCTAACAAGAAACACGTGCCGCTGGCTCAGTCCGAGCTCGACAACGATCCTAAACTCCATCAGAACGACTACACCAAATAAATACCGAAACGATTATGAAAAAGATAATTAAGCTCTTGGCTTGCGCGCTCTTTGTGGGACTGACGCTTCCGGCCTGCTCGCCCGAAGACTTCAGCGGCGCTGACCAAAACGCACTCCCCACCATGGACGGTGTTGACTTCAACGTCAGCGTCGACCAGTCCACCAACACCATGACGGCCACGGCTCCGTCTGTCAAAGGGGAATACCCCGTCTGGCTCATCAATGGCAAGCAGTACTCCACACTGCCCACGGCGACCTATTCCAATAAGGTCAAAGGCACCTATACCATCGAGCTGCGCATGGCCAACCGCAACGGATTCAGCCAGGCTGGCCTGAAGAAGGAGTTTACCTTCAACGAGACCAAGGTCGACTTCTCGCCCTATGCCGAGAAGCTCCAGGGCAAGAAATGGCGCATCGACAACAATGCGCCCGGACACATGGCCTGCGGACCATCAGGTACCTCCGGCACCGAGTGGTGGTCGGCAGCAAAAGATGACAAGAAAGACTTTGGTGTCTACGACGACCGCCTGGCTTTCACACCGAATGAGGGCTCGGCGACTACCGGCACTTATGTCTACAGCTCCGGTGAGGACGGCAAGACGTTCGTCAACACAGGCACGACGCTTTGGGGCAGCAACAATCCCGACTGGGACGCTACCATCACGGACGAACAGACATCTGCCTACACGCTGGAGTCCGGAACATGGACCGATGCCGACGGTAAGGCGCAGGATGCCATCTTCCTCGTGTTGGCTGACAACAGCCTCTTCCCTTATATCTCCAGCGATGGACAGTACCAGCATCCGCGCTTCCGCATTGAAGGACTGACGTCCACCACGATGAACCTCGTCTATGACAATGGCTCTATCGCCTGGCATTTCATCCTGACAAGCAAAGAGCCTTCCTCGGAGGTCGTTCCCGTCAACCCCGACGATGACCCGGAGAAGATAGACTGGTGCGGCGTCAACAGTGACCTCAACCTTGGAAAAGCCTACAACAGTTTCGGGCAGATGACGTTCTGGTGGGCAGATGGCAACTGGACACAGCTCGCCGACCCGAAGCTTAGCTTCAAGGACGGCGTCTACACGATCTCCTTCAGTGGGCAGCCCGGCGGCGCAGAGTGGCAGGCTCAGTGCATGATTCACACAGCCGACGAGGGCGTCCCCGTCGCTTACGAGAGTGGACAGACCTATGATATCAGCTTCAAACTCAAGTCCAATGTCGACATCCCACGCTTTTCGCTGAAGATTGCAGATCAGAAGGACGACAACAACGCGCTGTACTACAACAACGCGATGACGGCTGAGATGGGTACCACGATGGTGCGTGTGCCCAATGTCAAGGCTACGACATCGTCTGCCTCCACCAAGTTCATCCTCGACTTCGGCGGTATTGGCACTGACCCAGAGTTGTCCATCAGCGACATCATCATTCAGAAGCACGTGTTGAAGAAGTGACGCTTCGTTCTTTATATATATAATAAGGAGTAGTCCTCGGCCTGTTGCCTTGGGCTTCTCCTTTTCACATGAAAATGAAATCATCATGAAACTGAAAACATATCTCAGCATTCTCTTCCTCGCGCTGTCGTTTCCGCTGACGGGTTGCGGCTCTTCCTCCGGTGATGATCCTGTGCCCGCGGTCACGATCTCGGTGAGCAACGACGCGCTCACCCTTCCCGCCGCCGGTGGCAGTCAAAGCTTCACGCTCTCGGCCAACCACGAGTGGGGGATGGTCTCCACACCGGATTCATGGCTCGCGGTTTCGCCAACCTCGGGACTGTCCTCCGGCGGTGCTGTACAGATCACGGTGACCGCTGCTGCCAATCCCAACACTTCGTCACGCTCTGCCTCGCTCGTCTTTGCGGCGGGAACGGTGCGAAAGACCGTCGTCGTGACGCAGGAGGCTGCCACAACGGCCAAATATGACGCGCCGGTAGGCTACGACCTCGTGTGGCACGATGAGTTCGATGGCAACAGCCTCGGCAGCGACTGGACAGAGGAAGAGAAGCCTGCAGGATGGGTCAACAACGAGTTGCAGACCTACATCAAAGGCACCACTGTCAACGAGGTCAAGGACGGACATCTGCTCATCCATTGCTATAAAGACGGCAGCAAGATCTACTCCGGCCGTGTCTACGCCAAGCCCGACAAAGGGTGGACTTACGGCTATTTCGAGGCACGCATTAAACTGCCACAGGGCAAAGGTACCTGGCCCGCCTTTTGGATGATGCCCGCCAACAACAACTTCTCCACCAACCCCTGGCCGGGTTGTGGAGAGATCGACATCATGGAGGAAGTCGGCGCCGATCCCAATATTGTATCCTCAACGATCCACTGCAACAAATACAACAACGGCAACACGCCGACGGAGCATGACACGCTGAACGTGCCCACAGCGGAATCGGACTATCATGTCTATGCCTGTGAGTGGACAGCCTCCAAACTCGAGTTTTTCGTTGACGGCAAGAGCATTCTCAAATACGAGCCCACCGACAGGTCCAAGGACTTCTGGCCGTTCAACGTGCCTTTCTATCCGATTCTCAACCTCGCATGGGGAGGCAGTTGGGGCGGATATAAAGGTGTCGATGCCTCCGCACTGCCTGCCACGATGAGCGTAGACTACGTCAGGGTGTTCCAAAAGCCCACCCCATAAAAGCCTCTCCCCCTTGCCCCTCCCCAAGAGGGAGGGGAGTGATTACCGCCAAGGGGTGAGCAACTCCGGCCTTGCCTTCTTCCGCTTGTCGTCCGGTAACGGGTTCGGCAACTCCGGTCTTGCCTTCTTCCGCTTTTCGTCCGGTATCGGGTTCGGCAACTCCGGTCTTGCCTTCTTCCGCTTTCGTCCGGTATCGGGTTCGGTTTGCCTCGGCTGTGCCGAGGCCCTCCCCTTGCCCCGTCTTGCGTCTCCCCTTGTTTCTCTCTTTCTTCCCCTTTTAATTCTCTAATCATCTATGAGCAAATTTCTTCTTTCCTTTTTCCTGCTAACGCTGCCGTTTCTCGCTTTTGCGCAGCAGCCCCTTTACCTCGATGACAGCCAGCCCATCGAGCGCCGCATCGACGACGCGATGAGCCGGATGACCCTGCAGGAGAAGATCAATATCCTCCATGCACAAAGCAAGTTCTCCTCGCGCGGCGTTCCTCGCCTGGGCTTTCCCGATTTCTGGACCGACGACGGCCCGCACGGCGTGCGTCCCGACGTGCTTTGGGACGAATGGGAACAGGCCGGACAGACCAACGACTCGTGTGTGGCCTTCCCCGCGTTGACCTGTCTGGCTGCCACCTGGAACCCCTCGCTGGCGTGGCACTACGGCCGCAGCCTTGGCGAGGAAGCCCGCTATCGGGGCAAGGACATGATCCTCGGACCCGGCGTGAACATCCTGCGCACACCGCTCGGCGGCCGCAACTTCGAATACATGGGCGAAGATCCCTGGCTCGTCTCCACGATGGTTGTCCCCTATATCCGCGGGCTGCAGAGCAACGGCGTGGCGGCCTGTGTCAAGCACTTCGCCCTCAACAACGACGAAGAGAACCGCCATCAGGTCAACGTCAAGGTCAGTGACCGCGCGCTCCACGAGATCTACCTGCCTGCCTTCCACGCTGCTGTCACCAAGGGCGGTGCCTGGGGACTGATGGGTGCTTATAATCTTTATCGCGACGAGCACAACTGTCACAACGAGTACCTGCTCAAAGACTTGCTCAAAGGTCAGTGGGGCTTCGATGGCGTCGTGGTCTCGGACTGGGGCGGTTGCCATGATACCGACCAGGCTGTGAACAACGGTCTTGATATGGAGTTTGGTTCTTGGACCGACGGTCTCCACACGGGTGCCAGCAACGCTTACGACAATTACTACCTCGCCAACGCCTACCGCGACGGACTCCTTTCGGGTAAGTACAGTATGCAGACACTCAACGACAAGGTGCGCCGCGTCCTGCGCCTGTTCTTCCGCACGACGATGGCGCGTCGCGGCCACGGCGCTCTGTGCTCCGACGCCCATTACCAGACGGTACGCCGCATCGCCGACGAAGGTATCGTGCTCTTGCAGAACAGGGGTGATGTGTTGCCCTTGGATCTCAGCCGCAGGCCTACGGTGCTCGTCGTTGGCGAGAATGCCATCAAGATGATGACCGTCGGTGGCGGTTCGTCTTCGTTGAAGGCGCAGCGTGAGATCTCGCCGCTCGATGGCTTGAAGGCCAGACTCAAGGATGTGGCCACCGTGGAGTATGAGCGTGGGTATGTCGGTGATACCACCGGCGCCTATAATGGTGTGACGACCGGGCAGAATCTGACAGACACCCGCTCGCGCCAACAGCTCATCGCCGATGCTGTCGCCAAGGCACGCAAGGCTGACTACGTGATCGTCGTCGGCGGTCTCAACAAGAGCGATTATCAGGACTGCGAGGGACACGACCGCAAGGAATACGGTCTGCCGTATGGTCAAGATGAGTTGGTAGAGGCGCTGACAAAGGCCAACCGCCGTGTGGTCTTTGTCAACATCTCGGGCAATCCCGTCGCCATGCCTTGGCACGACCGTGTAGCGGCTATCGTACAAGGATGGTACGGAGGCAGCGAGAGCGGTGAGGCGCTGGCCGATGTGCTCACCGGCGACGTCTGTCCGTCGGGTAAACTGCCGTTTACGTGGCCCGTAAAGTTGCAGGATGTCGGCGCGCACGCCTTGAAGACCTATCCCGGAACATGGCGCGACGGCCATAAGATCATCGACGAGACTTACAGCGAGGGCGTCTATGTGGGCTACCGCTGGACTGAGGCGAAGCACATCCGTCCGCTGTTTGCCTTCGGTCACGGCCTGGGCTATACCTCGTTCAAGCTTTCCGACCTGCGTCTGTCCTCGTCGTCGCTGACGGCTGCTGATTCCCTGACCGTCACCGTCAACGTTCGCAATACCGGTCACCGTGCAGGTGCAGAGACCGTACAGCTCTATATCCACGACGACAAGTGCAGCGTAGACCGGCCCGTCAAGGAGCTGAAAGGCTTCGCCAAGGTTGCCTTGCAGCCCGGCGAGAGCAAGGACGTGAAGATTGTCATCGGGCGCGACGCGCTGAGCTTCTACGATGAGAAGCAAGGTGCATGGACGGCAGAGCCCGGCACATTTACGGCTCTCGTGGGCAATGCCTCAGACAATATTGTGTTGAAAAGATCGTTTATCTTGAAGTAACAAATCTATTCATATGAGAAAACTATTCGTTGCTTTCTTTCTGAGTGTCGTGGCGCTGACCGGCAGAGCCGACAATGCCATGGACACCTATGTTTCCCAGCTCATGAGCCGCATGACGTTGGAGGAGAAAATCGGGCAGCTCAACCTTCTGCCGGGCGGAGACATCGTCACCGGCAAGGAGATGGACAGTCCGCTGGCGCGCTTGGCTGCCGAGGGCAAGTTAGGCGCTGTGTTGAGTCTGCGTGATCCGGTGAAGATCAAAGCCTTGCAGCAGATCGCCGTGAAGAAAAGCCGCCTGGGTATTCCTTTGCTCTTTGGCTATGATGTCATCCATGGCTTCCAGACCGTGCTGCCCATTCCCTTGGCGCAGGCGTGCAGTTGGGACACCACTGCGATCCGCCGCGGCGCGGAGATGGCGGCGCGCGAGTGCACCTCTCAAGGCATCGACTGGGTCTACAGCCCGATGGTCGACATCGCTCTCGACCCGCGGTGGGGCCGCATCGCCGAAGGTTCCGGCGAGGATCCGTTCCTTGGCAGTGCCATCGCCAAGGTGATGGTTGAGGGACTTCAGGGCAACTATGGACCGGAGAACGCCATGGCCTGTCTGAAGCACTACGCGCTCTACGGTGCCGTGGAGGCAGGCCGCGACTACAACACCGTGGATATGAGCCACGTCAGAATGTACAACCAGTACTTCCCGCCCTACGAGGCGGCTGTGCGTGCGGGCGTCGGTTCGGTAATGTCTTCCTTCAATCTTGTTGACGGCATCCCCGCCACGGCCAACCCCTGGCTCCTCAACGACGTGCTGCGCCGGCAGTGGGGCTTCGACGGCTTCCTGGTGACCGACTACGGTTCGATCAGCGAGATGGTCGTCCACGGCATGGGCGATCTCGCCACCTGCTCGGCAGAGGCACTGAAGGCAGGTACCGACATGGACATGTGCTCCAATGCTTACAGCACCCATCTGCTGCAACTCGTGAAGGAAGGAAAAGTCAGCGAGGCAGATGTCGACCAGGCTTGCCGCCGTGTGTTGGAGGCTAAATACAAGTTAGGGCTCTTCCAAAATCCTTATCGCTTCCTCAACAGCAAGCGGGCTAAGACAGCGCTCTACACCCCCGAGCACCGTGCGCTCGCCCGCGACATGGCGGCCGAGACCTTCGTGCTGTTGAAAAACGAGGGCGACATCCTTCCGCTCAAGCGTGAGGGAACCATTGCCCTCATCGGACCGCTCGCCAATGACCGGTCGAACATGGTCGGCAGTTGGTCGACAGCCGACAAGCCCGAGCTCTACGCCACATTGAAAGAAGCCATGGAGCGCGCTGTTGCCGGCAAGGCCCGTGTGGTCTATGCCCAGGGCTGCAACATCTACGACGACTCGGCCACACAAGCCAACTGCTCTTTCGGCCGTCCCATCCCGCGTGTGGACAGCAGGCTGGCTGAGCAGGAAGCCTTGGCAGCCGCTCGTCAGGCCGACGTCATCGTCTGTGCCATGGGAGAGATGACCGAGATGAGCGGCGAGAGCTCCTCGCGTGCTGATCTCTGTCTGCCCGAAGCACAAATGCGTCTCTTGCGTCAGCTCTGCGCCATGGACAAGCCCGTCGTGCTGCTCAACTTTGCGGGTCGCCCGACGATTTTGAAATGGGAGAGCGAGCATTGTCGGGCCATCCTCAACGTATGGTTTGGTGGTTCGGAGGCTGCTGATGCCATCTGCGACGTGCTCTTTGGTGATAAAGTGCCTACGGGGCGCCTCGTGACGACATTGCCGCAGTGCATGGGACAGATACCGCTCTATTACAACCATCTCCGCACGGGACGCCCCGTGGCTGAGGGCGCGAAGAAATACTATAAGTATCAGAGCAACTATATCGACGTGCGCAACGACCCGCTCTATCCCTTTGGCTACGGATTGAGCTACACCACTTTCAGCTACGGCGACGTGCTGCTCAGTGCCGACCACATCGCCCGCGATGGCAGCGTGATGGCTTCCGTGATGGTGACCAACACCGGGCGGCGCGACGGCGACGAGGTCGTGCAGCTCTATATCAGCCATCCTGCCGCACAGATCGCACGTCCGGTGAAGGAGCTCAAAGGCTTCCGCCGTGTGCATCTCAAGGCCGGTGAGAGCCAGCGCATCGACTTCACGGTCACATCCGACATGCTGAAGTATAAAGACGGCAATGGACGCGATATCCTCGACGCGGGCGACTACGACATCATGGTGGGACCCAACAGCAGCGACAATGCGTTGAAGAAGTCGACGCTCAAGCTGTAACAATAATTATTATTTGACAAAAGCGTGTTGGAATTATTGTGCGTTCTAGAAAAAAAACAAGGTTTGGAATAGACAAAAACAAGCCTTGGAAGGGGAAAAAGTACCGGTGGCGTGGTCATCTCGGTTGTTTCATCAAGTCATCTCACCGAGATGACTTGATGAAACAACCGAGATGACAGCATAAAACCACTGAGATGATCACGAAAAAAGGTGCTTTGACAATGTCAAAGCACCTTTTTTGTTGGTACGCAAACTAAGCGTTTTGCGTATCTTGTTGTGCATCAGTGGTTTAAGAAAAATCGCGCGAAAATCGCGAAATCACGGGCGACTGGACGTTTGTTGACGAGAATCGTCTTCTCAGGACCTGTTTTTTGTCAGTTTTCCCAACAATATTCTTCTTATGCAAACTTACATAATTTTTTTAATTTATCAGCATATACGTCTCAGAAATGTGTAAATATCTCGAAAGTAGATCTCGCTCAGCGTCTATACAACAGTATGCATTAAAAAGCTTTGTGGGTAGTGATGGGACCTTTCCATCAGTTTTTAAAAAGAAAAAACCTTTTTGGGTAGTGATGGAAATAAAAATGTGGGTAGTGATGGACCTTTCCATCAGTTTTTAAAAAGAAAAAACCTTTTTGGGTAGTGATGGAAATAAAAATGTGGGTAGTGATGAACCTTTCCATCAGTTTTTAAAAAGAAAAAACTTTGTGGGTAGTGATGGATTCGAACCACCGAAGGCAAGAGCCAGCAGATTTACAGTCTGCCCCATTTGGCCACTCTGGTAACTACCCAGTGCTGTAAAGCGAGTGCAAAAGTAATAATTTATCGTGAGACAGCAAAGACTTTGCAGTCCCTTTTTTATTACTTTAACAGATCGCGGCTAATACCGGATGTGCAGGACCAACACGCTGTCAGCCCTGCACATCACCTTTTATATATGCTTTACCCTATGGTCGATTAGAGTTTCACTACGAGATATTTGCTGACGCTCCAGAAGCGGTTGGCGTCATTGATATGCAGTGTAGTGGTACCGTTGCCGTTGTCGCGAAGCGAGTAAGAGTCAGACGGCATCTGCGTCATGATCTTCGGCTTCTTCGATTTCAGTACGATGTCGTTGTAGTTGCGGATGTCCACCTTAGTGAAGCCCGTGCCGGAGAGTTTGCTGACATCGACACGCTTCTTGGCCAGGAAGCCGCCGGTGAGGAGGCCTTTCGCCTTCAACTCCTTAGATGTGCCGATGGTGACGAAAGCCTCGTGGATAGCCTGGTCCTGTTCGGCGATTGTCGTCTTCTGGCTGGCCACGGTCTGCCCGAGTTGGTTGTTGCTGGCCGTGAGGTCGTTGACGTTGGTGGTGAGCTTGTTGACGTGCTCGTTGAGTGTAGCGATGTCAGCGTTTTTGTTGTTCAGCTCAGTCTTGAGCTCAGCGATGGTCTTGTCCTTCTCGTCGAGCTGAGCCTTATAGTAGGCGATGAGCTTCTTCACGCGCTGCGCATAGCTTGTGTTCTGCCCTTCGAGGCTCTTCTCGAGTTCGCTGATGCGGTTGCGTTGGCGTGTGACGAGCTGGGCCAAGTCGTTGAGTTGCTGGCGCAGGTGAGCTTTGTCGAGCTTGCCGCCCTGCTCCTGTCCCATCTGCTTGATCTGTCCTTCCTGGCCGTTGATGCTGTCGAGACCGCTGGACATGATGTCGACGAAGTCGGCCATTGCCTTGATGTCCTCTTGGTGCAGGCTGTCAGCGGTGGCCAGTGAGTCGAGCTGTGATTGCAGCTGTGCGTTTTTGTTATTACCGTTGCAGGAGCCTAGTCCGATTGCTACGGTTGCCATGGCGAGAGCCATGACAAGATTTCTTGTCTTTTTCATATTCTTGCTATTTGATATGCTTGTTTAGTTATCCGTGGCAAAGATAAGCGCATACGTGCTATTAATGTTCTTTTCTGTTTGTTTTTTTTAATACGTTAAGACAATGAGTTCACGATTTGCGGAAAATTAATACAAATGCTCAAGGTTATAGCTCCTTGAGCAGTTTTCCATCGAGGTTATATACGGCAACACGGCCGTTGTCCATCAACGCCATGGTGGGTTCGTTGCCGCCCTTGGGAAAGGTGATGGAACCCGTGTTGCAGATGAGCATGCCGTCGGCATTGTGCTCGAGCTGCCAGAGATGGGTGTGGCCGAAAAAGACGGCGT
Source organism: Hallella absiana (assembly GCF_025457485.1). Taxonomy (NCBI): domain Bacteria; kingdom Pseudomonadati; phylum Bacteroidota; class Bacteroidia; order Bacteroidales; family Prevotellaceae; genus Hallella; species Hallella absiana. The sequence continues at coordinate 39,426 of NZ_JAMXSP010000010.1, read as the reverse complement.
CGTAGTGTCCGGCGGGCAGGTGGTCGGGATTGTAGACGTGGCCGTGGGTGAGCAGGATGCGGCGGCCCTCGTCGACAAGCAGCACATAGTCGCTCATCATCGGAAAGCGGAGTAGCATCTGGTCGACCTCGGCATCACAGTTGCCGCGTACGGCGACAATGTCATCGGCCAGCGGGTTCAGTGCCGCGACGATGCCCTTGGCGTCGATGCCCTCGGGGATGCTGTTGCGTGGCCCATAGTTGAGAATGTCGCCGAGGATGAGGAGCATGTCGCACTGCTGTTGGCGGTAAAAGTCCAGTGCACGTTGCAGCCGGGGCAGACTGCCGTGGATGTCGGAGATGATCAGATAGCGCATGGTGATGTCGGCGGTGTATTATTTGAGGAGAAACGATTTGATGTTTTTGTTTTTCGAGAGTTTGCAGAGCTTTCTGATGGCTTGGTTGCGGATCTGTCTGACGCGTTCACGCTTCAGCCCCATCTCCTGTGCCGTCTCGGCGAGCGTGCGGTGCTCAGCGCCGATGCCGTAGAAGCGCTGTATCACCTGCCGGCTGCGGGCGTCGAACTTGTCGATGATCTGCCACAGTTCGGCAGTGGCGGTCTCGTCTTCCAGAGCGTTGTCGGGCTGCGTGGCGTCTTTGTCGGGTATGACATGTCCCAGGCTCAGCTCATTGCTGCCGCCGATGGGAGCATCGATCGACAGCGGATGGCTGCGTTTCTTCTCCCATGCGGGGTCCTTGGCGTTGCGCGGCACACGGTAGAGTCCTGCCTGCTGCTCGATAGCCTGCTCGATGGCCTTGCGGATGTAAGGCGCGGCGTAGGTGACAAAGCGCTTGCCGTGCTTGCCGTCGAAGTGTGTGGCAGCTTTGAGCATGCCGATGTTGCCCTCGCTGACCAGGTCGTCCATGCTGAGCCCTCGGTTTTTGTATTGGTTGGCGACGCTGATGACATAGCTCAGGTTGGCAGCCACCAGTTTGTCCAAAGCCCGTTTGTTACCTTGGGCAATTTTCTCGGCGAGTTGCTGCTCCTCGTCGTCGCTGAGTAATTTTTGCTTTCCTACTTCCTGTATGTAAGCGTCGTTGAGTTCTTCGTTCATGTTGATATCCTTTCGTGAGTATTGTGTGGTAGAGCGGACGGGCTTGTTTCTTTCTGCTTAGTCGAGTCCGCTGTCGACCAGCAGCTCTGCTACCTCTTCCGGTGTGTTGTAGTCCATGCCGAAGGCGAGGTCTTCGTCGGAGAGTTCCTCCGAGAGTCCTCTGGCCTGCTCCTCGGTATCCCATGCACAGCGGGCGTGAAGAGGTGGTCATCGGCATCGACTCGGGTTCCACGACGACAAAGCTCATCGTGGTGCGGGCTGACAAAGACCATCAGGGCGAGATCATCTTCAGCGACTACAGCATGAATCTCGGTAATCCGATCCATGCCGTGGAGCAAGCTCTGAAACGCTTGAAGCAAAAGGCAGAAGAGAGCGGAACCACGCTCGACATCGTGGGCTCCTGCTCTACGGGCTATGGAGAGGAACTGATCAAGGCTGCTTTCAACCTCGACGACGGCATCATCGTTTTTCTCCAAGACGTTGCGATTGCATAAGCGCCATCTGACCGGTGCGACAGGAGTCATCGAGGGCAAGAACCTGATGCGCCTCTTCCGGCATCTCACGGTCGGATACACCGACTCGATGAGCTTCGACAGCTTGCCGCGTCGCTTTGCCTGTGTGGCGACCAACATCGTCGACAATACGGAGTACGACTTCCACAGCGGCGTGCTGGCCGAGGCGATGCGCACGAGCATGTCCATCCCCGGCGTGTTCACCCCCGTGAGAAAGGCCAACTGTGTGCTGGTCGACGGCGGACTGCGCAACAACTATCCCGCCGACCTGGCACGCGCGATGGGCGCCGCGTATGTCATCGGTGCCACCGTGCAGGGACCGCCCAAGACAGCTGACGACCTGGCCAACGGCTCCTCTGTACTGGGACAGATCGTCGACGTGAACTGCAAGAACAAATACGACGACAACCTCAAGCTGACCGACATTGTCTGAGATCCGCGAGGCACTTCGCTTTATGATGCACGGCAAGCGGTTCATCTGTCAGCATGCCATGGAGCTGCTCATCGAGGAGCAGTCCACTGACAGTCATCCCGAGACGGTCAACCTCACCAAGACCGAGCAGGAGATCCTCAAAGACATTGCCCTTGGCATGACCACCAAGGAGATTGCTGCCAAGCGCTTCTCCAGTTTCCACACTGTCAACACCCATCGCAAGAACATCTTCCGCAAACTCGGCGTGAACAACGTCCATGAAGCCACGAAGTATGCCCTTCGTGCCGGCCTCGTCGATGCGGCGGAGTACTACATATAGAATTTGATTAGTTTTGTTTCGCTGAATACAGATTTCCTTTAAACAGATTTCCTTTAAAAAGTTTGGATAAGAATATAATTTTTACTACCTTTGTAACATTGAGTAAAGATACTGCCAAAGATGAAAAGATATAAAGTAATAGAAGTTATTCGTCTTTTGGAAAGTGATGGTTGGATCCAATGCTATTGTAAGGGTGACCATCGACAATTCAAGCACCCCCAAAAGAAAGGGAAGGTGACGGTCAGAGGCAAAAATAGTGAAGTATTAAGCTAGTTCTTGTTGAATAGCATTTGGAAACAGGCTGGATTTAAATAGAAATTAGGAAAGGAGTGTATACTATGGTAAAGGTAGATGTTTATGTAGATTGGTGCAACAAGAATTTTGCTGCATCATTTGGCGATATGATTCCAGGCGGTGTAGTATTTACGGCTCGTACGTGGAGCGAGGTTCAGAAAGAAGCGAAGGATACTCTTGATTTCCATGTAGCAGGCATGTTAAATGACGGTGACGAAGTACCAGCTTGGTTGCGCGAGGGTGATTACGAGTTCGTCTATCATCCAGTAAGTACCGCAGCTTTGCTTCGTTGCAGTGAGGATTATACTACCATGGCAGCCATTTCACGGGCTTCAGGCGTTAACCAACGTCAGCTTAGCCACTATGCCAATGGTCTGAAAAAACCGCGGGCACAGCAGCGTAAGCGTATCGTTGCCGGACTTCATAAGATAGGGCAGCAACTAATGTCTGTTGAGTAGTAATTGCATCTATAAATGAGTACTCAATATTTAATGAGTACTCAATATTTCTTTTTGCCATATTCGCTCGGCGTGCAGCCAAACTGCTTCTTGAAGGAAGTGGAGAAGTGCGAGAGCGTGTTGAAGCCTGTCATGAAGGCTATCTCCGATATGGTGTGCTCACCGGCCTTGATCAGTTCCGCAGCTTTATTGAGCTTATAGGTTTTGAAGAATGTGCTGGGACTCTCACCTGTGAGTCCTTTCACCTTGTAGTAGAGTTTGGTGCGCGAGACATGCATCATTTCTGTAGCCTTGTTCACGTCGAGCTCTGCATTGGCCATTTCCTTTTCCATCATCTGATAAAGTTCGTCCATGAAGTGCTTGTCTTGTGCCGAGAGCACATCCTCCACGTCTTTGTCAGTTTCTGTCGTGGAGGTGAGAATCGTGCGTACCCGTTCGCGATTGGTGAGCAGCGATTTGATCATTGCCATCAACACTTTGGGCGCAAAGGGCTTGGTGACGTAGGCGTCAGCACCACTGTTGAGGCCTTCCACTTTGTTTTCGTCCGTTATCTTTGCTGTAACCAGTATCACGGGGATGTGGCTGGTCTGCAAGTCGTCCTTGATCATGTGGCAGAGTTCATAACCACTCATGCCCGGCATGACCACGTCGCTGAGGATAAGCTGGGGTCTCTCTTCGTGTGCTGCCTTCAATGCACTTTCAGCGTCGAAGCAATAAATCATTTTATATTCGGGGGCAAGCAGCGTGCGCAGATAGTGTACTACCTCGGTATCGTCATCCACGACGAGGATCTTTGGCCGTTTGTCCTCACCGTCTTGCTCGTCAGCGACATCGTCCACGTCGCTTGCCGGTGTCTTTGCGGGAATGTCGGCGAAAGCCGGTTCCAAAGATCTTTTTTCCTCCTCGGTGTAAGCGCCTTCGTCGGTCGGCAACACCAGGGTGAAGAGAGCGCCTGTGCAGTCCGTGCGATTGCTGGCCGACAGCGTGCCATGATGTAGCCGGGCCAGTTCCCGGGCATAGTAGAGTCCGATGCCTGACCCCCAGTTGATGGTGCCTTTCGACTGGTTGTCGAGCTGATAATAGCGCTTGAAGATATTCTCCAATTCGCTTTGTGGTATGCCTTTGCCGGTGTCGGCAATGCTGAGTGAAATGCGGCGCCCATTGTCCAGCGTGTCGAAGATGACATCGATGGCACCGCCACGTGGCGTAAACTTCATGGCGTTGGACATGAGGTTGTTGAAGATCTTCTCCAGTTTGTCGGCATCGAGCCACATCGTCAGGCTTCCTTCCAGTCCTTGCGTACGGATCGTGATGCCCTTCTCTTCAGCATTCATGGCGAAGAGGGTAAGGTATCGGCGCAGTTCTGCGATGATATCTTTTTGTTCCACATGCAGTCGTAGCGTGTCGTTCTCGAGCTTGTTGAAGTCGAGCATTTGGTTGACCAAACGTAGCATGCGGTTGACGCTTCTGGCCACGATGTCGAGCAGCCGATGGTCTTGTGGTCGGATATCGCCGCTGTTGCGCAGTTGATCCACGGGTCCGGCGATCATGGTGAGTGGTGTCCGGAACTCGTGTGAGACATTTGCGAAGAAGCTCATGTTCATCTTGTTGATGCGCTGCTCCTGCTCTCGCTCTTCTTCCGCTTTTAGGGCGAGTCGCTTCTCTTCCTCGATGCGCTTTCTTGCTTTTCGGACATACCAGAAGATGGCAACCGCTGCTAAAAGATAGAAGCACCATGCCCACCATGTATTCCAAGGTTCCGGAGCTATGCTTACCTTAATGGCGTTTTCGGCTAACGGCCGATCAGAGTCGTTGCCTACGATTTTTACGCGGAAGATGTAGTTGCCTGATGGCAGATTGGAGTAGTGCGCCTCGTTGTTGCCGTCGGCGTCTGTCCATATGTTGTCGTGTCCTTCCAGACGGTAGTAATAGTGTATGCGTTTGAAGTCGCTGTAGTCGATGGCGGCAAAAGATATAGAGAAGCTGTTTTGGCGATAGCCAAGGTTGATCTCTTTCGCTGTCTCCATGCTCTCGCTGATAGGCTGTCCTTTGCCGGGGATGACGATATTGTTGTGCACTTTCAGGTTTTCAAACATCAGCCGTGGCGAGCCTGTGGCTACTATCTTCATTGGGTTGAAGACCGTAAGTCCATGCGTGCCACCGAAGACGAGCGTGCCGTCGGCCATACGACAGGAGGCTCTGTCGTTGAATTGGAAGCCTCCGATGCCGTCTGCCTCGTGATAGATGGTGATGCTGTAGTTGCGTGGATCCACCTTGTTGAGTCCGTCCATGGTGCTCACCCAGATGTTGCCTCTCTGATCCTCCTCAATACTCGACACGTCAGCGCATGACAATCCTTGGATTGCAGTCATGCGGTGGGTGCGGGCGTCGTAGCGCAGCAGTCCGTTGGTCACCGTGCCGAACCAGATGTTTCCTTTGCTGTCTTGGAAGCTCTTCGTCGGGATGTAGACGCTGCGTCGTATGCAGGCTTGGATATCTTCCTGCCTGATTGTGAAGCGTCGCAACTCCTGGCTTTGTCTGTCGATGAGCATGGGTGATTGGGCAAAGGCAGAAAGGAGAATGTCGCCATTGTGGAGCGTGAGCAGCCCGGGGATGAAGGTGAAAGTCTTCGGGAATACTTGTTTCAATGTATAATGGTCGTTCTCGGGATTGATGGTACAAACATAATATCCTGCCGTCGAAACCCATATCGTGCCACGGTGGTCTTCAGTGATTTCCATGGGCATGTAGACTGGATAGGTTTTGAGCACACTGAGGCGGTTTCCATCGTACTGGCATTTACTGATTCCGCTCATGGTCAGTAGCCACAGTCTCTGTTTGTGATCGACAAACACTTTGTAGATATCGTATTTGTCGCTGTTGGTCGGCGAGTAGCCCGTCTGCAGGTTGGTCAGTTGTCGCGTCTGCGTGTCGTAGACGCAGAGTCCTTTTTGCTTGCTTGCTATCCAGAGCCGATGCTGGTTGTCAGCAGCTACTGATTTCACGTCTTGTCGGTTGAGAGCCCGAATGAGATGGGTGTCGGCATTGAACATGTCCTTATATCTATACACCACCTTGAATCCTTGGCCTTCAGAACCCAACCAAAGGTTGCCGTGAGAGTCGGTATAGATCTGCGTGACATTGAAGTCCGGAGCCTCGAATGGAAACTCTTCTTCCGATTGGTTGACGAGTTTCTGCTGTCGATGATCATAGAACCAGAGCCCGTGTCGGTAGGTGTTGAGCAGCAAGTCGCCTTTGCCGTAAGGAAGGATCAGCGACACAACATCATTGCTGATTGCCGGATGCTCAAGCACCGGCGGCAAGGGCATGAAGCGGCGCAGGGTAGTGTCGAAGAGTCGCAGGCCTTCAGGACCGCTGATCCATAACTGATGCCCATTGAGCAGAAAACTGCCCTTGCTGTTGTCGATGACAATGGTGGCGACGGGACGAAACGTGCTGAGAGCGTATGCCGTGAGCGTCTTGGCCTTACGAATCCATAGCAGGTTGTGGTTATCGAGGTGACAGGTGACGTTGAAAGGGCTGTCATGGTCGATATTGCGCAGCCTGACATCAACGCTGTTGTCTTTGTCGTTGTATTCATAGACTTGGTCCATGGTGACAAAGAACATGCGGTGATCCCGGCTTTCCAACATGTAGAGCACATTTTTGTTTTTGACATTCATTTTGACCCGTGTGAATCCGTCATTGCCATTGTATCGGCATAGTCCGTTGACGGTGGCCACCCACAGCTGTCCGCGCGAGTCACGGTAGCAACATTTCACGTTGTTGTCGGGCAGTCCGATGCTGTCGTCGATGCAATAATATTGGTGAAAGGTGTTGCCATCATATTTGTTGAGTCCACGGAAAGTGCTGATCCACATCTGCCCGAAGCGGTCCTCCATGAATCCGTTGATCTGCTCGTTGGAGATATGGTTGGAAAGCAATAAGGGCTGCTCCTTATGGTTTTCACTGACATTGTCTGGGTTGTGGGAACACGCGAGCAAGGCCAGTGGCAGTATCAGCGATAGCAAGACATGTGTTGTTTTCATATTTTTAGATTGTGTTCTATAGACAAAGATACGCTTTTTTCCTATGAATGCCAATGGATTGACAGCATTTTTGAACACAAATGTAACGATTTAAACAAATAAGCAAATGACGCGATGGAAAATCAAGTGGGATGGGCTGACAGGGAACCTATTTTAAACCATTGAGAAATACTTTAGTACATAAGAGGAAGTATTTTCACGATGATTTTCATAACTTTGTGCATAAAACATTTTATTCACTTTCTAAACCCCAAATTAATGACAGCCAAAAAACTATTTACCTTGGCCGTAGCAGCTATCAACGTGCTCTGTGTCATGTCACAGCCACGGCTTCGTGCCGACAATGTCGACGAAGTGTTGCAGGCCATGACACTGGATGAGAAATGCCATTTGCTGCTCGGCTGCGGAATGCATTTCAATGATGACGCGAAGTTCCCTGGAACGGCGGGCAGTAGCTATGCCGTCCCCAGACTGGGTATCCCCTCGATCTACTGTGCCGACGGCCAGCAAGGATTGCGTATGAGCGCCACGCGCCCATGGGATCACCGTGAATATTTGACTACTGATTTCCCGGCTTCCATGACCGTGGCCTCCACGTGGGATTGTGAGGCCGCCTACGCTGTGGGTAAAGCCATCGGCAACGAGGTGAAGGAGTATGGACTGGACTGGATACTTGCTCCTTCCATGAATCTGATGCGCTCGCCGCTGTGTGGCCGCAACCATGAGTATTATTCCGAGGATCCACTGCTCTCCGGAATGATTGCCGCGGGATATGTACAAGGTGTGCAGAGCGAGGGCGTGGCTGCCACACCTAAGCATTTTGTAGCCAACAACCAGGAGACCAACCGCAACAATAACGATGCCCGTGTCTCTCAGCGTGCTTTGCGCGAGCTCTATCTTCGGGCTTTCGAGGTGGTGGTGAAGAAAGGACAGCCCTGGACGATCATGACATCCTACAATAAGCTCAATGGTACCTATACCCTTGAGAACAGCGAGCTGCTGAATACGGTGGTGCGTAAGGAGTGGGGATGGAAGGGCATGTTTGTCTCTGACTGGAATGCTGGTCAGAATCCGGTGCTCTCCATGATGGCAGGCAATGACATGCTTCAGCCCGGACAGGACCGGCAATACAAGGCTATTCACGAGGCTGTGGAGAGTGGACGGCTGCCGATGGCGATGCTTGATGCCAACGTGCGTCGCGTGCTCCGGCTTATTGTGAAGACACACAGCTTTGCACAATATCCCTATCAGAGCCAGCCCGACTTGCAGCAGCATGCTGATGTGGTGCGACGCGTGGCCGCCGACGGCATGGTGCTGTTGAAAAACAACCATGAGACTTTGCCGCTCTCTCAAGGCAGGATAGCCCTCTTTGGCAATACCAGCTACGAGCTGATCTCCGGAGGCTCAGGCTTTGGAGGCATGTCTACCGGCCACTATACCGTATCACTAGTCGAAGGTTTGCGCGCTGCAGGGTTCACGGTCAATGAACAATTGCTCAAAACCTATAGCCAGTATCTGTGTCAGGCCAATGCCCAACTCTTTCCCCATGGCAAGCCCGCCTTTACCCTTGCACCGCCGGCGCGCCCCGAAGAGATGAAGCTCAGCGACTCGTTGCTCACTCAGTCGGCTCGGGATGCCGATGTCGCCGTGTTCACTATCGGACGTAAGAGCGGCGAAGCTACCGACCGGCCTAAGACCGACTTCTATCTCACTGCGGCAGAAAAGGAGAGTCTGCATCTGCTGTCACAGAGCTTCCACAAAGCTGGCAAGAAGGTGGTGGTACTGCTTGACATCTGTAGTCCTGTGGATGTGACGTCTTGGCAGGACGATGCCGATGCCATCCTTTGCACCTGGCAAGGCGGTCAGGAGATGGGCTTTGCCGTGGCAGATGTCCTTTCGGGCAAGGTCAACCCGTCGGGCAAACTGTCCATGACTTTTGAACGTAGCTATGGAGATGCTTATGCCGACCGAAACTTCCCCTCAGAGGTTGACGACAAGACACTCGGCAGCATGTTTATGTGGGGAAACAATGATCAGCAGGCTCAGCCGCGTGAGCTACAGAAGGATATCGACTTCACCAACTATGATGAAGACATCTATGTGGGCTATCGCTATTTCGACTCTTTCGGCAAGCCGGTGGCCTATCCTTTTGGCTATGGACTCAGCTACACGACCTTTGACTACAGCGACATGAAGGTGAAAAAAGAGGGAGGAAACTACAGTGTGGCTGTGACCGTAGAGAACACGGGCAAGCGCCCCGGACGCAATGTGGTGGAGCTCTTCGTTGCTGCTCCTGACAGCCGAAGACTCAACAAACCGGAGAAAGAATTACGTGCCTTCGCCAAGACACGGCTGCTTGCTCCCGGAGAGAGACAGACGGTGGAAATGACCGTCACGGCAGCTGATCTTGCCTCTTTCAATGAGAAGAAGAGTGCGTGGGTGACAGATGCTGGGGTATATCGTTTTCTCGTTTGCTCTTCCGCGGAGAAGGTAGAGGCCCAGGCAAATGTACGTGTAGATAAATATGTGGCTAAGGTTCACAATGTGTTGAAACCAAAGGTAAGACTGGATCTGCTGCACCGATAGCAGCTGGATATGAACCTAAAAAGAGAGCCGACGCAACCGAAAAACAGTTGCGTCGGCTCTATTCATTATGTTTGGGATAGCTATTTGAACATATAAATAAACTTTAGGACTGGCAAATATCTCTTTTGAACAAACGTGTAAATCTTTAAAACCTATTAGAAAAAGAAATATTGTTCTTTTCACTAATTTTGCGACAGTTTTTAAACCCTATAACTAAAATCTTATGAGAATCAACTTACAGAAAAAACGCATCTTGGCAATGGCCATCTTGCTGGCATCCTGTGGGCTTCCGTCGTTGGCACAGGAACTGTTGCGTGTCAATGGTGTAGTGGTCGACAAAGATGCTAACCCCATGATTGGCGTCACGGTTCGTCCGGAAGGAACCTCTACCGGTACGGTCACTGATCTTGATGGTCACTTCTCCATTCAAGTCAAGCGTGGTGCCAAACTCTCCTTTTCTTATTTAGGCTATCGCAGTGCTGTCGCCACAGCAACGTCGAATATGAAGGTGCTGATGCAGGAAGACAGTAAGGTGCTCGATGATGTAGTTGTCGTCGGCTATGGCGTGCAGCGCAAAAGCTCTGTCACCGGAGCCATCTCGCAAGTCAAGGCTGAGGATATGGAGCACCGCACGATCACCGATGCCAATCAGGCTTTGCAAGGCAAGACTTCCGGTGTGCAGGTCATCACCACTTCTGCAGCGCCGGGCAGCACGCCCACAGTGCGCATCCGTGGCTACTCTTCTAATGTCAGTTCAAGTCCGCTCTACGTCGTTGATGGCGTGCGCACGACCAATATCAGTGGTATTGATCCTAACGACATTGCCTCCATGGAGATCCTCAAAGATGCCGCCTCGGCTGCTATCTACGGTGCTGAGGCTGGAAATGGTGTCGTGCTGATCACAACGAAGAAAGGTACTACGGGCAGCGGTAAGATCTCCTACGACTTTCAGTACGCATCGCAGTCGGTCAACCATGTGCCAAAGGTGCTCAATGCCGAGGAATATATCAACTATATGAGTGAGGCCGGTGCCTTCACCAAAGACTACTTGCTCAAGAACTGGGACGGCGTGACCGACACGGACTGGGCCAAGGAAGCTTTTGAGAACGGCGAGATGATGAAGCACAATCTGGCATTCCAAGGCGGAAACAATGACGGCAACTACTATCTCTCGCTGTCCTATCTCAATAACGACGGTATTGTCAAGGGCGACCGTGACAGCTATACCCGACTGACGGCGACGATCAATGCGGAATACAGAATCAAGAAGTGGCTCAAGGTGGGCACGACCAACCAAATCGAGAAATACAATACCCGTTCTGTTTCTGAGGGCAGCGAGTATGGTTCTGTACTGACAGCAGTGATGACCATGGATCCGCTGACCCCTGTCTATTACAGTCCCGACAACTTACCTGATTTCCTTGCGCAGGCACAAGCCAACGGACGTACATTGCTGCGCGACAAGAACGGTGACTATTATGGTGTGTCACGCTTCTCCAATGGTGAGCAATACAATCCGCTGATCATGAGCCAGAACAATGCCAACAAGGCTTCGGGCTACAATGTCAATGGATCGATCTATGCCGACTTCACTCCGCTCAAAGGTCTGACGCTCACCTCGCGCTTTGGCTACCGTCTCGCTGGCACGCGCAATCGCACGGTCTCACTACCTTTCTACGGCAATGCCACGCAAAACCGCGATTTTGTGGACATGGGCAGCACGTCCTCGACCAGTATCTATTACCAATGGGAGAACTTCGCCAACTATATGAGAACGTTCGGAGGACACACCCTTACGGCGATGCTGGGTATGAGCTATCAGGAGTCTTCATATGACTACGTGAGTGGTACGCTTAATGCCAATGGAGAGCATTCTGTGTCGAAAAACGATCCGCTCTTCTACTATCTTCACTACAAAACAGCATCGGCTACGCAGGTCGTCGACGGTGAGACGACACGTGGTTCCAAACTTTCATACTTCGGACGTGTGGGCTATAATTATCGCAATCGTTACTATGCTCAGTTCTCCTTGCGTGCCGATGCCGCTGACCTGAGCAAATTGCCAAAGAACAAACGATGGGGTTACTTCCCAGCAGTTTCCTTGGGATGGACAATGTCGGAAGAGAACTTCTTCCTGCCGTTGCGCAAGGTCATTGACAGTGCCAAGCTGCGTGCCAGTTGGGGACAGAACGGCTCACTTTCCGCTCTTGGCAACTATAGCTATGGTACTGACATGGCACAAGGCGGTATCTATGCTTTTGCGCCGGGATTGGTCTACACCAAGGCTGTGGCTCCCTCTACAATGGGCAATGACGACCTGAAGTGGGAAACCTCTGAACAGTTTGACTTGGGTCTTGACCTCTACGCGTTTAACTCCCGACTGAATTTCAGCGTTGACTATTTCAATAAGAATACTAAGGACCTCCTGATCTGGAACACTACGCCTTCTTTGGAGATCGGCGGCGCTACCTCACCGATCAATGCAGGTAAAGTGCGCAACCGAGGATTTGAATTTGAACTGGGATGGAGAGACCATATACGTGATTTCCAATATAGCGTGCGTGGCAACCTCTCTACGCTGAGCAACAAGGTGACCTACATCGATCCGTCAATCACCCGACTCACCGGCGCGAAGTTCCATACCTATGACATCACCTTCTTTGAGCAGGGCTATCCGGTCTACTACTTCCGTGGCTATAAGTTCAAAGGTGTTGACCCCAAGACCGGTGATCCACAATTCTATGATCTCGACGGCGACAATCAGATCACGGAGAATGACCTGACCAATATCGGTGACGGCATTCCGTCGATCACCTATGGCATCACACTCACTGCTGCCTACAAGGGTTTTGACTTCACGCTCTTTGGTACTGGTGCACAGGGTAATGACGTGTTCTGCTGTATCAACCGTCCCGACATGCTCGCTTGGAACAAAATGAAGGATTATCTCTATGACGGCCGCTGGACTCCCGATCATACCAATGCCTCTGTGCCGCGGGCCGGAGCCAACAACATGGACAAGTATTCCGTTTCGGATGCCATGGTCAAAGATGGCTCTTATTTCAAGATCAAGCAAATACAGCTCGGCTACACCCTGCCAAAGACTTTGCTGAATAAGACTTTCATCAGTAACTTGAGGATCTACGCTTCTCTTGATGACTTCTTCACCTTCACCTCTTATAAAGGCTTTGACCCGGAGGCTTCGACCAGTGCTACTTCCGGCATGGGTGTGGACAAAGGTGCATATCCCACATCGAAGAAGGTTGTTGTCGGTGCTACCATCGAGTTCTAACCCTACGTGAATATGCATGAATAAACCTTCTAACTAAAAAGAACGCAACAATGAAAAAGAATATATTCTATAGCCTGATGCTCCTGCTCGTGGCCTTTGTGAGCGGATGCTCTGATCGTCTCGATATTCCCAAGAACGGCAACATGGGCGGTATAGACGATTTCTATCAGACCGACAAGGAAGTCGACGAGGCCTTGGCCACGCTCTATGTGGGCCTGAAGTCCAACTACTATAACTGGTGGTTTGTCAAGAACTCTCTCTCCGATGATGCTTGGGTCGGCGGTGGGTCACGTGGTGACAATGGTGAGATGGAAAAGCTCAACGAGTATCGTTTCGGTGCCGATGAAAGTATGATCCAAGCTTTGTATAGCGGGCTCTATACCAACATCTATAATGCCAACCTCATCATTGACAAGACGGATCCTAATACCAACGAAAAGAAACGTTGCGTGGCTGAGGCTAAGTTCTGGAGAGCTTTCTGCCATTTCGAGCTCGTCACACTGTGGGGCACGGCACCCGTTGTCGATCATCTGCTGCTGCCCAACGAATACCGCCCGGGCAACAGCACACCGGAACAGTTGTGGGCATGTGTGGAAAAGGATCTGAGTGAGGCCATCAGCAGTGATGCGCTACCGTCGAAGACTGACGCGAATGACCAGGCAACCACCATTCGTGTCACGAAGGAAGTCGCTGAGGCAATGCTGGGTAAGGCTTATCTCTTCCAAAAGAAATATGCCGAGGCCGCTGACATGTTCAACAGGGTAGTGAACAGTGGAAAGTATCAACTCTATCAGGGTGACTATGGCAAGATCGTGCATGCGGCTACCAACAACTGCTGTGAGTCGATGCTTGAGATTCAGATGCGCAATGACCCTAGCCAGCAATGGTCGCAACTGACCATGCAGTTCCTGATGATTGGCTGGCGTACCGATCATCTTATTCTTACCGGTAAGGCCGCCTCTGAGATTGCTACTGGTACCTACGGCTTTATGAATCCTCGCAAAGAGGTCTATGATGCCTTTGTCGCTGACGAGGGTAAGGACGGATACCGACTCAACAACACCATCCGTACCTATCAGCAGATGCAGGATTATGGCGTGACATTGCAGGCCGGTGCTTCTTATTATGGCAATGAGGGCTATTTCAACTGGAAGAACCGAGCGCTCAAAGAGGACTGCATCACTGATGCTTCCTACTTCCAGGCTTTGCAATACATCGACTTGCGCATCATGCGCTATGCCGAGGTGCTCTTGCTGGCTGCTGAGGCTAATCTGCAGAATGGAAATGCAGAGGAGGCTCTCAAAGACATCAATCTGATTCGCTCGCGTGCCCGTCTCGCTCCGCTGACTACTGTCACACTCGACAACATCAAAACGGAGAAACGGCTGGAGCTTTGGCTTGAATGCACACGCTATCAAGATCTTGTCAGATGGGGCGATGCAATGAAGGTATTGGGCAAACAAGGTGAGCAGATTCCTTCCTTGACGGCTAAGGGAGTCAGCTGGGACTTCAAGAACACAGATTATGGCTTCAAGGAGAAAAACATGCTTCTGCCAATTCCTTTAAAGGAGAAAGAACTGAATCCGAATATCAAGCAAAACGTCAATTGGTAAAATTTATAACATATAATCATCAAGAAATATTCCTAAACTATGAATCTTAAACGTATTTCAACTTTGGCTCTTGGTGCTCTCATGGCAATGGGCCTTTATGCACAGCAAAATCTCTCTTGGGCTCAGATGCCAGTGGTGTCGCCCGAAATCAATGCCGACAACAGTGTCACCTTCCGCGTGTTAGCGCCTCAGGCTCAGAAAGTACAGATTACCGGCGATATGCTTCCTACCCGTAAGATAGACACGCCGATGGGTAAGTACGATGCACCGGGTGTGGCAGATCTCGTGAAGGACGACAAGGGCGTGTGGTCGTTCAAGACGGGTAAACTCCCCTCGGAACTCTATACATATAATGTGGTGGTCGATGGCGTACGTACACTTGACCCAAGCAATGTGTATTGTGTACGCGACGTGACCAACCTCTTCAGCATGCTGCTCATCGGTGGCGGGCAGGGAGACTGGTACCGTGTGAAGGAAGTGCCTCATGGTACCGTGTCAAAGATCTGGTACAACAGTCCTACTGCAGGCCTGAAACGTCGCCTCACGGTGTATACGCCTGCCGGCTATGAGACCAGCAAGGAAAAGTATCCTGTGCTCTATCTGCTTCATGGCATTGGTGGTGATGAGAATGCTTGGTCGGAACTGGGAAGGGCGGCTCAGATCCTTGATAATTTGATCGCCGCCGGTAAGGCGAAACCAATGATCGTGGTGATGACCAATGGCAACATATCGCAAGAAGCCGCACCGGGTGAAACTCCTAATGGCTTCACCGTGCCAACACTGATGCTTCCTAAGACTATGGACGGTAACTTTGAGTTGGCTTTCCCTGATGTGATCAAGTTTGTAGAAAGCAACTATCGTGTC
Source organism: Hallella absiana (assembly GCF_025457485.1). NCBI lineage: Bacteria > Pseudomonadati > Bacteroidota > Bacteroidia > Bacteroidales > Prevotellaceae > Hallella > Hallella absiana. Next base: position 23,913 of record NZ_JAMXSP010000010.1, on the reverse strand, counting down.
AAGGCCGACAAAAACGACCGTGCCATAGCCGGTCTGTCCATGGGCGGTTGCCATTCGCTGTATATCTCTGCCAACTATCCTGATACTTTTGGCTATGTCGGCCTTTTCTCTGCCGCAATCAACAAACAGCAGAAAAGTGGTGTGGAAAGCGAACGCGTTTATGATGATCTTGACGGGAAACTCGCCAAACTGTTTGCTGCTAAACCTAAGCTGTACTGGATCGGCATCGGCAAGACCGATTTCCTCTATAAGGACAATGCGGACTTCCGTGCGAAGCTCACAGCCAAAGGGTATCCTTTCACCTATATGGAAACCGAGGGCGGACACATCTGGCGCAATTGGCGCATCTATCTCACCGAGTTTGCTCAGAAACTGTTTAAATAGGAAGGACAGGTTTCTTCATGAATAATTACGGTTCTATGAAAATCAAAGCGTTGTTATTTTCTGCGCTCACGGCGTTCGCCTCACTGCCGGCGGCCGCACAGCCTGCGCCTCAATTGCGTGCCGATAATATAGATGCTGTCATTGCTGCTATGACTTTGGAAGAGAAAGCTAATCTTGTAGTCGGTGATGGTATGGGGGGATTTTCTGCACGACCTGTAATAGGCTCTTCTTCAAGTATCGTGCCTGGAGCGGCTGGTACGACAAAGGCTATTCCACGTCTTGGTATCCCTTCTGTGGTGCTCAGCGACGGCCCTGCGGGATTGCGCATCAATGTCGACAGACCGTTTGATCACAATAAATACTATGCTACTCATTTCCCTATTGGCACGTCTTTGGCCAGCTCTTGGAATACGGCACTCGTCGAAGATGTCACTAAAGCTATGGGACAAGAAGTGAGAGAGTATGGTGTGGAGGTGTTGTTAGCTCCTGCTCTTTGTCTGCAACGCAATCCGCTGTGTGGCCGCAACTTTGAGTATTACTCCGAGGACCCGGTGCTCTCGGGCAATATAGCTGCTGCCTATGTCAATGGCATTCAGAGTCAGGGCGTCGGCACGTCTGTGAAGCACTTTGCTTTCAACAATCAAGAGACAATGCGTATGGGCAACGATGCCCGTGTCAGTCAGCGTGCGGCTCGTGAGCTCTATCTTAAGAACTTCCAGATATGCATTGAGAAGTCCCATCCTTGGACTATCATGTCGAGCTATAACCGTGTCAATGGTGTCATGACCTCTGAAAGTCACGATTTGCTGACAACCATTCTGCGTGATGAGTGGGGATATAAAGGGCTTGTGATGACAGATTGGTTTGGTGGCACCGATCCCGTGTGGCGCGGTGGACATACCGATCGTGGTGCTAACATCTGGGCTGGCAACGACCTTATTGAACCGGGGATGGACAAGGATGTCAAGGAGATTGTGGATGCGGTGAAGAGTGGCAAACTCGATGTGAAGTATCTCAATCAGTGTGTGCGTAATGTGCTCGACCTGGTGGTGCGTACCAAGCGCTTTGTCGGTTATCACTATAGCAATCATCCTGATCTTGAAGCTCATGCCCAAGTAACCCGTCAGGCTGCTGCGGAAGGAACTGTTCTGTTGAAGAACAATGGCACATTGCCGTTGACATCCGTGCGCAATGTTGCACTCTATGGCAATGCCAGCTACAGTCTGATAGCAGGCGGTACAGGTTCTGGCAATGTCAATCGGGCTTATACAATTTCTCTTGTTGAGGGCTTGCGTAATGCTGGTTGTCATGTCGATGAAACCCTGACCAACCGCTATGCTGCCTATTTGGAAGAGTGGACACGCAAGCACGGTAAGCTCAACGCCAACGTACTTGAGGTTCCAAAACTTCCTGATGAGTTGGAGGCTGAGGTCACAAGTGAGGAGGTGAGCAACAATGATGTGGCAATCATCACCTTGAGTCGTATTTCGGGAGAAGGACAAGACCGCACGGCAGAGAACTATAACCTCAGTACTCAGGAAAAGGAGCTGCTGCATCGCGTCTGCTCGGCTTATCACCAGGCTGGAAAGAAAGTGGTGGTGGTGCTCAATGTGGGCGGCGTCATGGAGACTGCCTCTTGGAAGGATCTGCCTGATGCCATTCTGTTACCATGGCAGTGTGGGCAGGAGATCGGCAACTCCATCGCTGACCTGCTCATGGGTAAGTCTACACCATCTGGTAAACTGCCAATGACATGGCCGGTGAGTATCAATGATGATCCTTCAACAAAGAATTTCCCGTCTGATGTGAAGGATGAGTCTCTTGATCTGTCGAGTATGTTTAAGGATGCCTCTAAGATGGCACAGGTGAAAAACTTCGGTTACACCAACTATGAAGAAGGTGTCTACGTGGGCTATCGCTATTACGATACGTTCAAGAAAGAGGTGTCCTATCCTTTCGGCTTTGGCTTAAGCTATACGACTTTCTCGTTTGGCAAACCGTATGTAAAGGATCAGGGAAAGAGCATCAGCCTATCTGTGACGATTACCAATACGGGTAAGCGCCCGGGTAAGGAAGTGGCGCAAGTCTATGTGACAGCACCAAAGGGTAAGGAAGACAAGCCCGCACAGGAACTCAAGGCTTTTGCAAAGACACGTACCTTGCAGCCCGGCGAGAGCCAGACGCTGGTGATGAATATCGACAAGATTGATTTGGCCAGCTTCTATGAGAGCAAGAGCGCTTGGGTCGTTGATCCGGGTGTTTACACTTTCCGAGTGGGTTCGTCAAGTCGTGATATAAAGGGAAATGCCACGTTGGCCGTTAAGAAACAAATAAAGACGGTCCACAACGTACTTAAACCGCAAGTGAAGCTTACTTCATTGAAACTTGCGCAGTAAGAAAAGGCTTATCCTTGCGTTGAACTGAAAGCAAAATCGTTTGGGCTTGCTTATGTCCCCCCAGGGGAACATTAATAGTGAGAATTTAATTCCTTATGCCAAGTTGTTTCAACTCCTGATTACAACTGTTTTTTAGTTAACGCTCCGCTCTGCGGAATAAAGAATATAACCGAATATCGAGAATATCTTATCTTGATGTTCGGCTATATTCTTTCTCGGTTATATTCTTTCTTCTTTTAGCATCTTGCCGTCGAGGTTGTAAATGGCGACATGGTCTTTGTCCATCACGGCCATGGTGGGTTCGTTGCCGCCCTTGGGAAAGGTGATGGAACCCGTGTTGCAGATGAGCATGCCGTCGGCATTGTGCTCGAGTTGCCAGAGATGGGTGTGGCCGAAAAAGACTGCGTCGTAGTGACCGGTGGGCAGATGGTCGGGATTGTAGACATGGCCGTGGGTGAGCAGGATGCGGCGGCCCTCGTCGACAAGCAGCACATAGTCGCTCATCATCGGGAAACGGAGTAGCATCTGGTCGACCTCGGCATCACAGTTGCCGCGTACGGCGACGATGTCATCGGCCAGCGGGTTCAGTGCCGCGACGATGCCCTTGGCGTCGATGCCTTCGGGGATGCTGTTGCGCGGCCCATAGTTGAGGATGTCGCCGAGGATGAGGAGCATGTCGCACTGCTGTTGGCGGTAAAAGTCCAGTGCACGTTGCAGCCGGGGCAGACTGCCGTGGACGTCGGAGATGATCAGATAGCGCATGGTGATGTCGGCGGTGTGTTATTTGAGAAGAAACGATTTGATGTTTTTGTTTTTCGAGAGTTTGCAGAGCTTTCTGACGGCTTGGTTGCGGATTTGTCTGACGCGTTCACGCTTCAGCCCCATCTCTTGTGCCGTCTCGGCGAGCGTGCGGTGCTCGGCGCCGATGCCGTAGAAGCGCTGTATCACCTGCCGGCTGCGGGCGTCGAGCTTGTCGATGATCTGCAACAGTTCGGCTGTGGCGGTCTCGTCTTCCAGAGCGTTGTCGGGCTGCGTGGCGTCTTTGTCGGGTATGACATGTCCCAGGCTCAGCTCATTGCTGCCGCCGATGGGTGCGTCGATCGACAGCGGATGGCTGCGTTTCTTCTCCCATGCGGGGTCCTTGGCGTTGCGCGGCACACGGTAGAGGCCAGCCTGCTGCTCGATAGCCTGCTCGATGGCCTCGCGGATGTATGGTGCGGCATAGGTGACAAAGCGCTTGCCGTGCTTGCCGTCGAAGTGTGTGGCAGCCTTGAGCATGCCAATGTTACCCTCGCTAACCAGGTCGTCCATGCTGAGCCCGCGGTTTTTGTATTGGTTGGCGACGCTGATGACATAGCTCAGGTTGGCAGCCACCAGTTTGTCCAAAGCCCGTTTGTTGCCTTGGGCAATCTTCTCGGCGAGCTGCTGCTCCTCGGCGTCGCTGAGTAATTTTTGCTTTCCTACTTCCTGTATGTAAGCGTCGTTGAGTTCTTCGTTCATGTTGATATCCTTTCGTGAGTATTGTGTGGTAGAGCGGACGGGCTTGTTTCTTTCTGCTTAGTCGAGTCCGCTGTCGACCAGCAGCTCTGCTACCTCTTCCGGTGTGTTGTAGTCCATGCCGAAGGCGAGGTCTTCGTCGGAGAGTTCCTCCGAGAGTTCTCTGGCCTGCTCCTCAGTATATCGTGCGTTGCCGTCCTTGTCTTTGACCAGACAGATGGCTGCGACGATGCGCTCGCGATAGGCGGCGATGGCCTCTTTGCCGTTGGCGGCGGAAATGTTGTCTAAAGTCTGCTCCATAGTGGTGACGTTTCTATTACGTACAAAGATATGAATTATTTGGGAAATAACCCTCGTAATTTGGGATAAATAAGCTAAAAAAACTAATTCCCCGATGAAAACGTAATGTTTTTTTAGTAACTTTGCATAGATAAAGAAATATAGGAATACGCCAATAAAGATATGGGAAAAGAATACAGAGCCGGACTGGATGTCGGATCCACGACGGCTAAGATCGTTGTTCTTGATGACGAAGATCATATCGTTTATTCACAGTATCGGCGACACAACGCCCAAGTGCGTGAACTGACCACGACCTATCTCAACGAGATCAAGCATCAGCTCGGCAATCCGTCACTGCGTCTTTGCGTGACCGGATCGGTGGGTATGGCCACAGCTGACGAGCTCCGTGCGGAGTTTGTCCAGGAGGTGGTGGCAGCCACGGTGTTTGCCCGCAACCGCTATCCCGAGGCGCGTGCGCTGGTGGACATCGGCGGCGAGGATGCCAAGGTGGTCTTCTTCAATGGGCAGAGTACGGAACTGCGCATGAACGGCAACTGCGCGGGAGGCACCGGCGCGTTTATCGATCAGATGGCATTACTGCTCGGCTGCGACAACCAGCGCATGAGCGAGCTGGCCATGACCTCCACCCATGTCTATCCGATGGCCGCACGCTGTGGTGTCTTTGCCAAGACCGACGTGCAGAACCTCATGTCGCGCAACCTGCCGGAGAGCGACATCGCCGCCAGCATCTTCCACAGCATCGCCGTGCAGACCGTCACCACGCTCAGCCACGGCATCGACTTCACGCCGCCGATCCTCCTTTGCGGTGGGCCGCTGACATTTCTTCCTGCCCTACGCAAGGCGTTTGCCGACTATCTCCATCTCGAAGCCAGCGACTTCATCGTACTCCGGGAGGGCAACCTCATCCCGGCACTCGGCTGTGCCATCCGTGCCGGGAAGGAAGCTGAGGCGGTGGACATCGACGAACTTCTCGACCGTATCGCACATCCCGAAGCATGCCGCCACCAACAGAAGTGTGGATGCACAGCTGTCGCTGACGCCGACGAGTTGCAGCCGCTCTTCCATTCTGAGGCTGAATATACAGCATGGTTGCGCGACAAACAGCGTTATGCTACCCCTCTCTATCCCATGCACAGCGGGCGTGAAGAGGTGGTCATCGGCATCGACTCGGGTTCCACGACGACAAAGCTCATCGTGGTGCGGGCTGACAAAAACCACCAGGGAGAGATCATCTTCAGCGACTACAGCATGAATCTCGGCAATCCGATCCATGCCGTGGAGCAAGCTCTGAAACGCTTGAAGCAAAAGGCAGAAGAGAGCGGAACCACGCTCGACATCGTGGGCTCCTGCTCTACGGGCTATGGCGAGGAACTGATCAAGGCTGCTTTCAACCTCGACGACGGCATCATCGAGACGATGGCGCATGAGCGCGCGGCGGCACGGCTGTTGCCCGACGTGTCGTTTATCCTCGATATCGGCGGGCAGGACATGAAGGCCATCTTTGTCGATCATGGTGCTGTGGTGCGTATGGAACTCAACGAAGCCTGCTCGTCGGGTTGTGGAACGTTTATCCAGACCTTCGCCCAAAGTTTGGGCTACCGGGTGCAGGACTTTGCCGCCTTGGCTTGTCAGGCAGACCGCCCCTGTGACCTCGGTACGCGCTGTACGGTGTTTATGAATTCTAAGGTGAAGCAGGTGCTGCGCGAAGGCGCTACAGTGGCTGACATCGCAGCCGGACTGGCCTACTCTGTAGTGCGCAACTGCCTCTACAAGGTGTTGAAGCTCAGAGGTAATGATGATCTCGGAAAGCATATCGTCGTGCAAGGCGGCACGATGAAGAACGATGCTGTCGTGCGTGCTTTCGAGCTCCTTTCGCATACGCAGGTGGCACGCAGCAACATTCCCGAGATGATGGGTGCGTATGGTTGTGCCCTGCACGCCATTGCCGCTTGCCAGTCCTCAACCCAACTGCATCATGTCTCGCTTGACGATCTGCTCCGGCAGTCGGCGTGCGAGACTCGTCTGCTCAACTGCAAGGGTTGCGAAAACCAATGTCTCGTGACGATGTATCGCTTTGGCAGTGGTCGCCGCTATTACTCCGGCAACAAGTGTGAGCGGGTCTTCAACAACCAGGGAAAGAACCACGACAAGGGCGAGAACATCTATCGCGAGAAATACGAGCTGCTCTTTGGTCGTGCCGAACAGCCTTCTATGCCGTCGCGCACAGAGGTTGTCGCCATTCCGCGTGTGCTGAACATGTATGAGGAGTTTCCGTTCTGGCATACACTCTTCACGAGTGCTGGTTTTGAGGTGATGCTCAGCTCGGAGTCTACATTCAAGAAATACGAGCGCACACTGGGCACGGTGATGAGCGACAACATCTGTTTCCCGGCGAAACTCACCCACGCGCATGTCAAGGAACTCGACGAACGGCTCGGTGAACTGCCTGAGGGAAGAACGGGATTTATCTTTATGCCGTATGTGGTCTTTGAGCATCAAGACGATGACCGCACCATCAACAGCTATAACTGCCCGATTGTCACAGCCTACTCCGACGTGATCCGCAGTGCCATGACACTGCAGCACCGTGTGGAGTCGCCCGTGATCAACTTCCGCGATGAGCCTCTGCTGCGCAAGCAGATCCTTGCCTTCCTCAAGAAACACGGTGTCGGCAAGCACACTGCCGAGGCTGCGCTGACTGCGGCTTTGAAGGCAGAACAGGAATATACTTCTCTGGTGAAACGCCGCTGCGAGGATATCCTGGCGCAAAGCCGCAAGGAGGGCAAGCTGACCATCCTCTTGGCGGGCCGTCCTTACCATACTGATCCGCTCATCCAGCACAAACTCTCGGAGATGATCGCGGCGCTTGGCGTGAACGTGATCTCCGACGACATTGTCAGAACTGACGAGCAGACACCTTCCGGCGACACCTGTCTGGTGAAGCAGTGGGCTTATATGAACCGCATCATCAAGTCGGGACAGTGGTGCGCTGAAGAGCCCGACGATGTGCATTTCGTGCAGATGACATCCTTCGGTTGCGGTCCTGACTCGTTCATCCAGGACGAGGTGCGGCATATTCTTCGTGAGCATGGCAAGCCCTACACGCTGTTGAAGATCGACGATGTGAGCAATCTTGGCAGCTTGAAGTTGCGTGTCCGTTCACTCATCGAGTCGCTGAGAGGACAGAAAGGCGAAACGGAAAAGCAGAAGACCGCCTGCAATGTAGACTCGCAGACAGCAGACAAGGTTAGTGACGAGAACTCTTTGCCACCGATCACCCGCCATATTCTGGCTCCTTATTTTACGGAATATCTCACACCGTTGCTGCCTCCGATCTGCCGTTTGATCGGTTGGGATGTGGAAGTCTTGCCGCCCAGCGATGCCGAGAGTGCGGAGTATGGACTAAAGTACGCCAATAATGAGGTGTGCTATCCTGCCACGCTGATCGTCGGCGACTTTGTCAAGGCACTGCGGTCGGGGAAATATGATCCCGACAAGGTGTCGGTGGTGATGAGTCAGACCGGTGGACAGTGCCGTGCGACGAACTATGCCGCGCTGATCCGCCGTGCTCTCGATGCCAACGGTTTCAAGCGTGTGCCATTGATCACCTTGGGCGTGTCGACGAGTGCCGAGGACGAAGACGAGAACCAGAGCGCGGCACTCGATGTGCCATGGATGCGTCTGGCTCCGATCATCACGACGATGTTTCTTTATGGCGACACCATCTCTAAATTCTATCACGGCGCTGTGTGCCGTCTGCGCAAGGATGCTTATCATGTGGGACCACAAGGGGCAACGAACGACGCTGAGCTGCTGCGTGACAAATATCTCGCTTTGGCCGCTGAGCCGATACTCCGTAACAGCCCCAAGGGACTGATGGACCTCATCCGACAAGCCGCCCGGGAGTTCGACAGCATCGTGGAGGATAAGGAGGTGCCTGCCGTGGGTATCGTGGGAGAGATCTTTCTGAAGTTCAATCCCTTTGCCCATCAGTTCCTGGCGCGCAAGATCATCGCCAAGGGATGTGAGGTCGTTCCGCCGTTGCTCTCTCCTTTCTTCTTGCAGGAGTTTGTCAACGTGATTGCCTCTAAGCATCTCGGACTGAAGTGCAGCAACGTGCCCGACTTCCTGGTGAAGAGCATCTACAGTCTGATCTGGCGGCGCGAGAAGAAAATCAATCGCCTTGCCTCACGCTTCCGCTATTACCGTCCGTTTACCAACATCTTCGACGATGCCAAGGAGGTCAACGGCGTGGTAAGCCTTGCAGCACAGTTTGGTGAGGGCTGGCTCTTGCCGAGCGACATCATCAGCCTGGTCAGACAAGGGGTGAACAATGTGGCAAGCCTCCAGCCCTTCGGCTGTATCGCCAATCACATCGTCTCGAAAGGTATTGAGAAAAAACTCAAGAAGATGTATCCACAACTCAACCTGGTATCGCTTGACTTCGATTCCGGCGTCTCTGCCGTGAACGTTACCAACCGCTTGTTGCTGTTTATAGATAGCATCAGAGGATAGAAAAATGGTAAGAAACAAAAAGTCCCGCGGCAACAGCCGCGGGACTTTTTGTTATTTCAGTGCTTCCAGCGCACTCTTATAGTCCGGCTCGTCCTCGATCTTCTCCACCTGTTGGGTGTAGACGACCTTACCTTCCTCGTCAACGACGACGACGGCACGGGACTGCAGGCCACGCATCGGACCGTCGACGATCACGGTGCCATAAGCCTTACCGAACTCGGGAGAGCGGAACAGTGACACGGGAACCACGTTTTTCAAGCCTTCTGTCGTGCAGAAGCGGCCTTGGGCGAAAGGCAGATCCTCAGAGATGCAGAGCACCACGGTGTTGTCCATCTTCGAAGCGTCAGCGTTGAAGTGACGTACGGAGGCGGCACAGGTGCCCGTGTCGAGGCTGGGGAATATATTGAGCACTACGCGCTTGCCGCGCAGGTCACTGAGTTTCAGTGTGCTGAGGTCACCTTTGGTAGCCTCGAAATCAGGTGCGATACTTCCTTTTGCGGGCAGAGTGCCGATGGTGTTCATCGCATTGCCTAATAAACTAACTTTTGCCATAATCTTTAGTGTTTAATGTGTTGAGTGCCGCAAATTTACGAAACACTGTGTGAAGTGCCAAATCTTTCTCTCTCTTTTTCGAAATATTAATAGAGCGACATTTATTGATAACAGCTCAGTGTTGCAGGTCTTTCAAGTTACTCATTAATTACTCATGAAGAATTAATCCACGAATCTTCACAAATCTCCACGAATAACCATTGACATACGTGTCGATACTTAGTTTTATTATCCACGAATCTCCACGAATTTCCACTAATTTTCATCCGCATTCGTGTCGATTCGTGCAGATTCGTGGATTAACTCTTTTCACCGATTATCATCTTTATTCGTAGAGATCCATGGATGAAGGCTTTAAAGTACAATACGTCTCCATTCTAAAACATTGGGATTCCCAAAGTTGATTAGCAGGCCAAGCCTCATTTTCGTCGCATGAAGGTAATTAATCACCTGAGCAACGTTGGCATTGTCGAGTTGTGATTGAGCCTTAATCTCCACGATAATCTTATTCATGCAAAAGAAATCCGGACGATATTTTTGTTTGAGACAAACACCATCGTAAAAGATATCTATGCTTTTCTCACTATCAAATAATATATTACACTTGTCAAACTCTATCTCGATAGCCTCATGGTACACAGCCTCAAGGAATCCAGGCCCCAACGTATTATAGACTTTCATTGCGGCTCCCACAATTTCGTAACATTCTTGTTGATATAGCATAACGAGTCAAATTAATTTCCATTAATATCCACATACGTGTCGATACTTCGTTTAATTATCCACGAATTAACACTAATCTCCACTAATTCTCATCCACATTTGTGTCGATTCGTGAAGATTCGTGGATTACTCTTCCACCCTTTTTGCATTCTTATCAATTTGAGAAGATCCATGGATGGCTTATCCAACCTCCTTTGATTTCAACTTATCGTATTCGTGTTGAGAGTGAAGTGATCCATAATTCTATAGATCCGTGTGGACGGCATTCACTTCCCAAATCTCACTCCCACATTGACATTGAACAGCAGCTGCTTGTCGGTGTAGGCTGACTTCACGCCACTGCCATTCTTGAAGTGGTATGACAGGCCAGGCTCGGCGAAGAGGCTGAGGCTCGGCAATAGCGAGTAGGAGATGCCAGCGTGGACGTGTGTGCTCAGCACAGGCCGGTGCTCGCTGATCGTTGTCGTTGTCGTCTCGTTGGTGGTCATGTCGGCATAGTGTGTCTTCTTCTTGCCGGATACCAGTTTTTCAATCTCGCCGCCGGCACTGGCGTAGACCTTCACCTTGCTCTGTTGCCATATATTGTAGTGGATGCTTACCGGAATGCCGAGATAATGCAGTCGCTGTGTACTGCTCTCACAGTGATTGGCATAGAGATCCTCAAAGTCGGAGCTCATCGTACTGTAGGTCAGTCCCGTGGTCACGCCCCATTGCCCGTTGAGAGGTATCGACACGGAAAGCCCTGCACGGACTGGCAGATGATGATGCTTCTCACTATGCATGGGAGTTTCTTGAAGTACCTTGTTGAGCAGAGAGGGGTAGGCGTAGAGTACGGGTACACTGGCCACCATTGGGTCGCTCATCGTCATGACTTGCCCATTACTGTTGCCATTTCTCTGAAAGCCGCCAACCCCCTGGTAGTAAGCACCCACATGTATTGTATGGTGAGGGCTTTCATTATTGTATGCTAAGAGTCGGTCACTGCTGTTCCAGTGATCCTTGTAACTGTTTTGAGATTGATTTGCCGAAGTCCGCTGCTGTTCTGCCGCTTTGCGCGTCTCAATCTCTACCACCGTATTCGCGTCTTTTGTCTCTACAGTGTTGTTCTCGACAGAAGCAGACTGAGGGTTCGAGACATTCTTCGCTTTGTATTCTTCTGTTATCATCGAAGCAGACGGCATTGTCCTCTTACCATGGTTTTTACTTAAGACTTGGGCGATCAGACTTGAAGCAGGGATGCTTGCTGGTTGTGCCGTATGCTGCTCGACGTTTGCCGAAGCTTGCCGTTGCACTTGTGTCGCAGGTTCTCGGTGCTGTAGCTGTTGCGATAGCATTGTGTCGCTATCGGGTTGTAGCAAAGCCAGATATACGGCTGTACCTCCAACGGCCACTACCAGTGAGGCGGCGACAGCCCATCGTTGCCACGTCAGACGGCGTGTCTGGGCAATGGGGCGCGGTGGTGTCATCGTCAGACCACGGCGTGCCATCTCTTGCTTGATGTTGTCAAGCATATCATCGGGAGCCTTCCGCTCATAGCTGTCGGCTTTCCGCTTGATGTCTGTTATCCATTTGTCGTTCATCTTAACCTCCTTTTGTAGTCGTTGATCATCTTGGCAAGCATCGCCTTCGCACGGTGTAGCTGCGAAGCCGAACTGTCGGGTTTGATGTGTAGCATTTGTCCGATCTCCTTATGGCTCAAGCCTTCTACGACGTAGAGGTTGAGCACTTGGCGGTAGCCTTCGGGCAGACGTCGGATCATTTCCATGAGCACATTACCGTCGAGCCCTTCTGTGTCTGGCTCCTCGTCGGACAGGTCGGGGACTTGCTCCCCGTCGACGACATCGATCTTTTGCTTCTGGCGTAGCGTTGTCAGACATTCGTTGACCATAATGCGCGTCACCCATGCCTTCAGACTGCCTTTGCCGCGGTACTGAAATGTGTGGAACTGTGTGAAGATCTTGATGAAAGCCTCTTGCAACACGTCTTTCACTTCGTCGTCGTCAGCGATATAGCGTATACCCACACCCATGAGATACCCGCTGAACAGTGCGAACAGGTCGTCCATCGCCGAGGTTTCTCCCCGGCGAAAGGCTTCTGCGATCTGTTGTTCCTTGTCGATGACCTTCATGATGGCAACACTCCTATGGTGTTAATGTCTTGTTATGATCCTGATCTTTTGCTTGATAAATGCAGAAAAGTTCAGAACCTTGCGTGAATCGATCCCTTATTTTTTAGATAGTTACACCTTATTATATATACAACTCTATACCATTGTCATATAATCTTACGCTATTATATATTTGTACCTACGCCCGATGTTGTGCTGCCACCTGTCGGAGGGTGATGGCATAGGCGGTGAGCATTAGCACGCCGGTGAGTATCCACGAGATGGGATACACGGCCATGAGATGGTTGAAGCCGGGATGCGACGGGCAGTAGAAGAAGATCCAACCCAGTCGAAACACGCAGGTGCCAAAGATAGCAATCAGCGTAGGCTCCAGCGAATGCCCCAATCCACGAAGGCATGCAGCCGAAATCTCGTAACTCGCCGCGATCCATTGGAAGATGAGCACATCAGACAGTCGCTCACGGGCAAAGGCAGTGACATCGGGATCGGCGGTGAACAGCCAGAGGAAAAAACCGCGTCCGCTGTAGAACAGCAGGTTGCCGGCCAAACAGAACAGCGCACCGCAGGCCATGCTCAACCAAAACACACGCTTACAGCGGTCGATGAGCCCGGCACCATAGTTTTGTCCGACAAAGGTGACGGCGGTGCCCGTGAAGGCACTCATCAGAAAATAGCAGTAGTATTCAAAGTTCTGTTCCACTGACGATCCTGCGATGGCCGCGGCACCGTAGCTGTTGATGCCGGTTTGAACAAACACGTTGCTGAAGGAGAAGAGCATGCTCTGCACGCCGGTGGGGATGCCGATGACCAGAATGCGGCGCAGTGACTGACGGTCTACGTGCAGTCGAGTGGCTTGCAGACGGAAAGGCCCACTCTCATGGCGCAATACGCATATCATGCACGAGGCGCTGAACACATTGGCCAGCCCCGTAGCCGCCGCCACGCCCGCCACGCTCCAGTGGAGGACGATGACGAAGAGCAGACAGCAGAGCGTATTGACCACGCCAGCGGCAAGCAACATATACAGCGGGCGGCGTGTGTCGCCTTTACTGCGCAGAATGGCGGCGCCAAAGTTGAAGACGATAAAGAAAGGTACACCCAGAAAGTAAACGCGTAGATAGGTCGTCGCGTCGGAAAGAATCTCTTGCGGCGTCGCCATCCAGCGAAGTATCGTAGGTGCAAAGGTCAGCCCTATGATCAATAGCAGCAAGCTGCATACTATGGCAATGACACATGTGGTTCCTACGGCGTTGCGCACACGGTGACGGTCTCGGGCGCCAATGGCCATGGCTATGACGGCGTTGGCACCGACCGATATGCCGACAAAGAGATTGATGAGCAGGTTGATGAGAAAGGTGTTTGCACCGACGGCTGCCAGTGCCTCACTCGACGCAAAGCGCCCTACCACAGCCACGTCGATCGAGATAAACAGCTGTTGCAGAATGCTGCTCACTGCGAAAGGCATAGCCACTTGCAGCATTTTGCCTAAGAGAGGTCCGTGGAGCATGTCCATCATCTTGCCGTCCTTGCTTTTCTCGTTTCCCATGACTCAACACGATTGATTCTAACTTTTCTCTGCAAAGTTATAGTTTTTTTCTCATATATCCATCGTTTCATAGCTGTATGCCCATGATTTTCTCTATGAATCTGTTGTTCCTGGGAATGTGGAAAGAAGCGAGTGAAGATGTTGGCGTCTGACAAGGTTGGATGGGTGAGGACGTGTTGTTAATCAATATTAAATGATGGTAAGTTTTGACACACATTCTTCGTTGATTGACGAAAAAATTGTAACTTTGCACCCGCATTTGCGAAAACAGATGCGATCAACATGGGCAAGTCTCTTACGGTCAGCTCCCTCGGAATCCCCCAGGACGGGAACGTAGCAAGGGTACTTGGTTGTAGCGACGCGATAAGAACCGCTTGCCCACCTGCCTCTTTAGCTCAGTTGGCCAGAGCACGTGATTTGTAATCTCGGGGTCGTTGGTTCGAATCCGACAAGAGGCTCATCAAAAATCCTTCCTCACAGGGAAGGATTCTTTGTTTCTACACCTTATTATATATATAGGACTCGATTTCTAATAAGGACATCGGTCTTCTTCCTCTTTAGCTTATGAACATTCTCGATACATTCCACTCTTTCCTTCAGCGTTTCAGAAGATCTTCCAAGGATGTCGCTCTCGTCCTTGGCGGTGGCGGCGCGCGCGGCTTTGCACATATCGGAGCCATTGAGGCCTTGCAAGCGCATGGCTATCATATCACTTCTGTGGCGGGAACATCGATGGGCGCGCTGGTGGGTGGACTCTTTGTTGCCGGCAAGATGGAGGAACTCAAAACGATTGCGCATCGTCTGACAAAGATGCAGATACTCAAGATGATGGATGTCTCTCCCGGTCTGGATCATCTGGCCAGCGGTGAGCGGCTGCTCAAGGAGTTGCGTCAGATAGTGGGAGAGGTGCGTATCGAGGATCTCCCGATACCCTATGCTTGTGTGGCTTCTGATATCATCAGTGGACAGCCCCATGTCTTCCATGAGGGCGAACTGGCGCAGGCCATACGTGCCTCGGTGTCTATCCCTTGTTTTTTTAAACCTGTAGAGATAGGCGGCGCACTCTATGTCGACGGCAGTGTACACGACACGC
Organism: Hallella absiana; assembly: GCF_025457485.1. Taxonomy (NCBI): domain Bacteria; kingdom Pseudomonadati; phylum Bacteroidota; class Bacteroidia; order Bacteroidales; family Prevotellaceae; genus Hallella; species Hallella absiana. Next base: position 8,776 of record NZ_JAMXSP010000010.1, on the reverse strand, counting down.
TGCCCTTGGACGTGGTGAGCAGAAAGAAAGGGGATCTGCTTGTCGCCGTCAATGCGAGTGCACCCGACGCATATCCACAGAGCAATGGCGCACCTGCGACAACGCGTGAGAATAGTAGCTTTTGGATGCGATGGATACCAGTCATGAAGTCAGGATTGTCGAGCAATTATGTCAGAATGGCTGTGCGGGTAGCCTGCCTGTCGGTACAAAACAATACGATGATGGCTGAGCGGCTGACACCTCCCGACATCCTTGCTGACATACCGATGGACGCCTTTGGTCTCTTCGACTTTACGCGTGCCGACGAGATCATTGCTTATGGGCGACAAGTCATGGAGAAGACTTTGAAAGAGAAAAGCTTTAAAAAAAGCTAACTGCCTGTTTGGCATATACTTTGCAGAGGGCGGAGTAGAAACAAAGTTCGTTATGCCATGAAGCAGAGTAAGTTGAACAATAACAACAAACCCCAACCCAATATCGGTTGGAGTGGTATTTTTGTGGGACTGTTGGTCTTGATTCTTCTCAACAGTCTGCTTTTCCCCTACGTCGGTAACCAGCCCGTGAAGGATGCTGACTACAACACTTTTATCACAGCTGTGGACAAAGGAACGGTCACGAGCGTCAACATCAAGGAGGGCCGCATCTATTATGAGGTAGCAGGAAAGAAAGGCAAGCAGTATTTCCGTACCACCGAGGTCAACGATCCCCAGTTGGTAGACCGGTTGCTCAAGGCGAAGAGTCCTGCCAAGGGTGGTCACATCGTTTTTACTAAGCAGTTGCCACAGAAGAATTCTCCCATCGTCGACTTCTTTCTTTGGTGGATCCTGCCGGGTCTGATTTTCTATTGGATCTGGCGTGCGGGAGCCAATAAGATGGTGAAGGGTGCCAGCGGAGGCTTCCTCTCTTTGGGAAACTCCGGTGCGAAAGTCTATGCCGAGAGTGACGTAAAGACGCGCTTCGCCGATGTCGCCGGGCAGGACGAGGCCAAGGCAACGCTCAAGGAACTCGTCGACTTTCTCCACAATCCGCGGAAATACACGGCTTTGGGTGCCCGTCTGCCCAAAGGCGCACTGCTCGTTGGCCCGCCGGGAACAGGCAAGACGCTGATCGCGCGTGCTGTGGCCGGTGAGGCTCACGTGCCATTCTTCTCGATTTCCGGTTCCGAGTTTGTACAGATGTTCGTCGGTATGGGTGCTGCCAAGGTGCGTGATCTGTTCCGTCAGGCTGCACAGAAGGCACCGTGTATCATCTTCATCGACGAGATCGATGCCATCGGCAAGAGCCGTGACCAAGCCATGGGCAATGATGAGCGTGAGCAGACGCTCAACCAGCTGCTCACCGAGATGGACGGTTTCGATGCCACCAAAGGCGTAGTGATCCTTGCCGCCACCAACCGGCCGGAGAGCTTGGACAAGGCACTGTTGCGTCCCGGACGTTTCGACCGCCGCATTATCATGGAGCTGCCGGATCTGGAAGGGCGTAAGGCAATCTTCCAAGTACATCTGAAGAAGGTAAAACACGGCAATATCGACTTGGATGTAGTCGGTCGCGCTACTGCCGGATCCAGTGGTGCCGACATCGCCAACATCGTCAACGAGGCTGCTCTGCGTGCCGTGAGACTTGGTAAGAGCGAGGTCGAGACCGATGACATCGAGGAGAGTGTGGAGACCGTCATTGCCGGTGAACAGAAGAAGGGTGCCGTCATCTCGCCCGAGGAGAAGCGCATCATCTCCTATCATGAGCTCGGACATGCCATGGTGGCAGCCATGCAGACCCATTCCGCACCGGTGCAAAAGATCACCATTGTGCCGCGTACGAGTGGCGCACTGGGCTATACCATGCAGGTCGACAGTGGAGAGAAGCACCTGATGAGCAAGACCGAGATGCTCAACCAAATTGCCACACTCACCGGAGGGCGTGCCGCTGAGGAAGTGATGTGCCACACATGTACGACAGGTGCTTCCAACGACATCGAGAAGGCTACACAGTTGGCTCGTGCCATGATCACGACCTATGGCATGAGTGACACGTTCGGCATGATGCAACTCGAGCAGCAACGCTATAAGTATCTTGGCGGTGCCAGCAGTTTGACTTGCTCGCAGGAGACAGCCAAGGACATCGACACCGAGGTGCGTGACATCATCCGACAGGCTCATGACAAGGCCGTCGGCATCATCAAAGCCCATGAGCCGGAGATGAACGCTGCTGCCAAGATCTTGCTGAGCAAGGAGACGATCACGGGCGATGAGTTCATGAGTGTGCTCAAGCGCTACGAAAAGGATAAAGAATAATAAAAAAGCAGGGATTGCGTTGGCAGTCCCTGCTTTTTTGCTTATTTTTGTCTGACGGATGTGACGCTTCTGTCAGATCCATCATTGCTAACAACAAATCAGATATAGAATCAGACAAAAAGACAATGACAAGAAACAAAAAGAGAATGATCACGCAGGGACTCTGTGCCCTGCTGTTGCTGTTGTCGCCACTGTCCTCTGTGCGGACTTCCGCACAGGGGCAAGATCAGCGGCACGATGCAGCCATGATGATGCCGCAGGATTTCGACAGTAAGTATGCCACCGATTTGGTGAAGGCGGGCAGCGAGGCTCCCGACTTCAAGATGAAGACCGTGGACGGCAAGACTTTCAAGCTTTCTAAGTTGCGCGGAAAATATGTCGTGCTTGACTTCTGGGCTTCCTGGTGTCCCGATTGCCGCCGCGACATTCCTGAGATGCTTAGGATGTATGACCACTTCCATGGTAAGGGTGTGGAGTTTGTCGGCGTATCGTTCGATACCGATGCACAGAACTGGAAGAAAGCCTTGCAGAAGTATGGCATTCGCTGGACGCAGGTCAGCGAGCTTGTGAAGTTCCACGATGCCCAGATCTCCAAGACCTATGGCGTGAAATGGATTCCCTCGATGGTGCTCATCGACCCACAGGGCAAGGTGGTGCTGAGCACTGTGCTGTGGCCGAAGCTGGAACGAACGCTGACCGAACTCTTTCCTGAGGGCAAGGCAAAGGCTATCGATGAGAAAGTCGCCATTGAAGGCAGCAAAGGCAAACTGTCTGCTATTGTCAGCCGTCCGGAAGGTGTGACGGGGCGCATGCCGACCGCTATCATAATGCACGGGTTCAGTAGTAACAAAAATACCCAGCTGATGACACTGCTCTCCGACTCTTTGCTGCGCCATGGGATCGCCACGGTACGTTTCGACTTCAACGGCCATGGCGAGAGCGAAGGGAAATTTGAGGAGATGACCGTGCCCAACGAGATTGAAGATGCGAAGAAGGTATATGCCTATGTCTGCTCGCAGCCTTGGGCTGACAGCACGCGCGTGGCACTGGTCGGCCATTCTCAGGGTGGCGTCGTTGCCAGCATGACAGCAGGCGAGCTTGGCGAGAAACGTGTCGCCGCCGTAGCACTGATGGCTCCTGCCGCTGTGCTGCGCGAAGATGCCATTCGCGGCAATACCTTCGGCACTACTTACGATCCGCTTGATCCTCCGGCAGTGATCAACTTGATGGGCGGTCATCTGAAGTTGGGCCGCAACTATGTGCGCACGGCTTTCCGCTTACCGATCTACGAGACGGCAGCTAAGTATCAAGGTCCGGCCTGTATCGTACATGGTACCGGCGACCGCATCGTACCCTATACCTACGGTGAGCGCTTCCACAATATATGGAAGGGTAGTGAATACGACGAGCTCCCGGGCTTTGACCATGGCTTCGGTCAGGATTCCTACCGGGCGGTGGAGCTGGTCAGTGAGTATTTGGCCAAGAATATCAACAGGAAATAAATATAAAAAAAGAATAGGGGAAGAGGGCTGACTCTTCTCCTATTCTTTTTATATAGTTTCTATTTTTATCAGTCTTACGACAATCCCACGATGTTGCCGTCGACGATGTCGATGTGGTTGGCTTGCGGATCTTTGGGCAAGCCCGGCATACGCATCATGCTGCCGGCCACGGGCACGAGCATCTCAGCACCATTGTTGATGACGATGTCGTCTATTTCCATCGTGAAGCCGTCGGTGGGGCCGTAGGCTTTTGCGTCGGTGGAGAAGCTGTATTGTGTCTTGGCAATACAGACCGGATAACGGCTGATGCCCAATTGCTCGATCAGCTGCAGTTGTTGCTTGGCTTTTTTGCTGTAGACAATCTTGCCGGCACCATAGATCTTCTTGGCCACGGCAGCGATCTTGTCTTCCACGCTGTCCTCGTCTTGGTAGAGCAACTGTAAAGGCTCGGAAGGCTCTTTCTCCACAGCGCCGACGACCATACGGGCCAGTGCTGCCGCACCTTTTCCGCCCTCAGCATAAGCGTCGTTGACGGCAAACATCACGTGCAGGTCCTCCTCGCAATGGCGACGCACGGCCTCCATCTCTTCATACGAGTCGTCGGCATAGCGGTTGAAGGCTACGACGACCGTCTGGCCGAAGCGACGCAGGTTCTCCACGTGCTTGTCGAGGTTCCACATTCCCTTCTTCACTGCGTCGATGTTGCTCTCGTTGATCTTGTCGTAGCTGGCACCGCCGTGCATCTTCAGAGCCTTGAGCGTCACCACGAGCACGGTGAGATCCGGCTGTAGTCCGGCCTTGCGGCATTTGATGTCGTAGAATTTCTCTGCGCCCAGATCAGCACCGAAGCCGGCCTCCGTGATGGCGTAGTCGCCGTAGGTCAGCGCGCAGCGTGTGGCAACCACAGAGTTGCAGCCGTGGGCAATGTTTGCGAAAGGTCCGCAGTGCACCATAGCCGGGGTGCCTTCTGTCGTCTGTACCAGGTTGGGGTTGAGGGCATCCTTGAGCAGTACGGTGATGGCACCTTCCACGCCCATGTCCTTGACATAGAACGGTGTGCCGTCGTACTGTATGCCGAGCAGGATATTGCCGATGCGACGGCGCAGATCCTCCACGCTGGTGGCGAAGCACATGATCGCCATGATCTCGGATGCGGGCGTAATATCGAAGCCTGTCTCGGCGATCATGCCGTTGGTGCGGGGACCAAGACCGGTGACGATATGTCGGAGTGCACGGTCGTTGATGTCCAGGACACGCTTCCACAGTACTTCTTTCAGTGCGAATCCGTCGGCAGCGTGCTGATAGATATAGTTGTCGAGCAGGGCTGCAATCATGTTGTTGGCCGAGGTGATCGCATGGAAGTCGCCCGTGAAGTGGAGATTGATCTTGTCCATAGGCAGCACTTGTGCATAGCCCCCGCCGGCGGCACCGCCTTTCTGACCGAAGCAGGGACCGAGGGAAGGCTCACGCAGTGCCACGACAGCATTCTTGCCGATGGCGTTCATGCCGAGCGCCAGACCCACGCTGACCGTCGTCTTGCCGATGCCGGCCTTGGTGGGACTGATAGCGGTCACGAGGATGAGGTGGTGCTTGCGCACGGCTTCTTCCTGGATGGCACTGATGTCCACCTTGGCGATGTACTTACCGTAGCCTTCAGTCTTCTCCGGGTCGATACCCAACTGCCCGATGATGTCGTTGATGGGACGGAGAACTGTCGACTGTGCAATTTCGATATCCGATTTCATCTTTCTACTATAAAACGATTAATATATGGGAGTCCCAGACGGGGCTTTTCTGTATTTTATATGCAAAGTTACTCGTTTTTTCTCTTTTTTATTCATTATTAGCCTTAGAATTGAAGACGAAAGCACAAAAAAGTCCTAACTTTGCCGAAAACAATTTTATATGATGAACAATAGAACATTCCTCGTTATGGCTTTGAGCCTTTTGCTGCGTCTGCCTTCGCTGGCACAGGAAGACCGAAAGGCTCTGCGCGACAGTCTGAAGCTGGCGATGGAACAGCTGTCTTATCATCCCGACTCAGTTGACTTGAGGCTCCGCAAGGCCGCGTGGAACATGCAGCTGGGCGAATGGCAGTATGCCAAAGACGAATACGACTGGGTGATCAACCACCATCCCGACAATCTGGCAGCAAGATACTATCGCGCCTATGCCAACACACAGTTGCGGCGCTACAACTTCGCACGGCTCGACTACGAGACTGTGCTGCGTGTGGTGCCCGGCAACTTCGACGCGCGTCTGGGGCTGGCACTGCTCAATCAAAAGGATCATCACTATACCGAGGCAATGGACGGTGTGAACATGCTCGTTTCGACCTACCCCGACTCGGCAACTGCCTGGGCCGCGCGAGCAGGCATAGAAAAGGAGCGTGACATGAAGGAACTGGCGGCCTATGACTATGGCGAGGCCCTGCGACGGCAACCCGATAACCGCGACTGGCTGCTGGCGCGTGCCGATCTGCTCATTGCCCTGCACCGCTATAATGAAGCCAGAAAAGACCTCGACCGTTTAGTTGCGCTTGGCGTCTCAAGAGGTCAACTGAGGGATATGTACAGGCAAACCAAAGAATAGAAAAGATCTCTATTGCAATCTGTTTGTCAAACTGAGTTTGTCGTGCAAAAATAACAGGTAGAAACTTTCTTTTTTTGCACGATTATCATATTTCATGATGATTTATTTATCTTTTTGCATCGTTTTGAGAAAAATGTAGTAACTTTGCCGTCAAACTATAAATAACACATAACTAGCCAGAACCTCTATGATGAGACAACTAAAGATCACAAAGAATATCACGAGCCGAAACAGTGAGGCCCTTGACCGATACCTCACTGAGATTGCCCGTGAACCGATGTTGACTCCCGACGAGGAAGCCACGTTGGCACATGCCATCCACCAAGGCGGACCCGCCGGGGAGCGCGCACGCGACAGACTCGTCAGCGCCAATCTGCGATTTGTCGTTTCTGTAGCTAAGCAATACCAGCATCAGGGCATCTCGCTCACCGATTTGATCAACGAAGGAAATGTGGGACTCGTCAAAGCCGCTGAAAAGTTCGACGAGACACGCGGCTTCAAGTTCATCTCTTACGCTGTGTGGTGGATACGCCAAAGCATCATGGAGGCCTTGGCGGTCAAGAGCCGCATCGTGCGCGTGCCGCTTAACCAAGTGGGCATCGCCGGGAAGGTCAATAGGGCCACGGAGCAGTTCCTCCAGGAACATGGGCGTGTGCCGTCTACCCACGAGCTCGCCACGATGACGGGAATCGACGAGGATCTGGTGATCTCCGCCTTTGAGGCCAACGGCCGTTCGACGAGCATCGACGCTCCAATCAGTGAGGATGACGACAACTCGCTGGCCGACACGCTCTCCTCCGACGATGCCGACTCTCGCTCCGACAGCTCGCTCGACCGCGAGTCGATGAATCTCTTCATCAACGACTTGCTCAAGGAGGTGCTCAACGACCGGGAGCGACGCATCATCACCGAGTCGTTTGGCATCGGCCGCATGGAGAAAAGCCTGGAGGAAATCGCAGACGAGATGGGCATGACACGTGAGCGTATACGGCAGGTTAAGGAAAAAGCACTGCGCAAGATCCGCAACAGCAAATATGCGGTAACGCTCAGACAATATCTTGGATAATAAGTAACGTAAGATGAAAATAGCCGTTTTTTGTTCTGCTAATAACAGCATAGACTCTCTATACTTCAAAAAAACAGAGGAGCTCGGGCACTGGATGGCGGAAGAGGGGCATACGCTTGTCTATGGCGGATGCAACAGCGGACTGATGGAATGTGTCGGATGTGCCGTACACGAAGGTGGCGGCATGACAATCGGTGTCATCCCTACGCTTGTGGAGAAAGGAGGCCGACAGAGCCAATATGTCGACGTTGAGATCCCCTGCGACAACCTTGATGACCGCAAACATCTCATGCTGGTGCAGTGCGACGTGGCTGTGGCGCTGCCCGGAGGCATTGGCACGCTTGATGAACTCTTTACTGTAGCTGCTTCCCATACCATTGGCTATCACCAAAAAATGGTGATTCTCTACAATATTGGCGGCTTTTGGGACTCGCTCGTAGCGCTGCTCGATGATCTGCAGGCCAAGGGAATGATTCGTGGCAACTATACACAATATATACAGGTGGCCAACACGTTTGAAGAACTCCGCCAGTTGCTGACTCAGATAACGCCATCGACCGAATAAAGAATATTGTTTTTTTTGACAAAAGCCTGTCCGCTTCAACTTGCAATCTAGAGTTGAGCGGACTATTTTTTTGTTTCCTTCCTGCAAAAAACAAAGCTTTCTCGCCCCCAAAAGTGCATTCTTGCTGTCATCTCGGTTGTTTGTGCGTGTCATCTCGGTTGTTTGTGTGTGTCATCTCGGTTGTTTGTGCGTGTCATCTCAGTTGTTTGACAGACAAAATCATGAAGTTTTGGGGAGCCTAAAAAGTACATACAATATAACGCGTTGATTGTTAGTGACTTATAATTTTGCCTCATTTTTGGCGAAAATCCGACAGACACAGGTCTTCGTTCAAAAGAATCGATTCTCAGCCGCGGTTTATTGTCATAAATTAAGACAGAAGAACAGACGAAAAAGACAGAGTAACAGAGAGACAGATTTTCCTTTTAAGACAGAAAGACATAAAGGACATATTCTTCTTTTTTAGACAGAAAGACATAAAAGACATATTTTTTTTAAGACATAAAAGACATATTTTTTCTTTTTGGACAGAAAGACATAAAAGACATATTTTACAACGGACGCTATTTGTGAACAGGCTCTTACCCTCACACGAAAGTCCATGAATTGCCCACGAATTTCTCATCAATTATTAATTCATCCTTAATTCCGCAACACTATTACAAATATAACTTTTTAAGTACCTGAGCAACAAAAAGTTGCCCAGGATTTTGCCATGTCGAAGAATTCACTTATCTTAGTGTTGCAAAAATAAACAAGC